>NZ_CP102290.1:1275642-1594553 GCF_025151995.1 Ruminococcus gauvreauii | reverse complement strand
GAAGGACCCGCAGGTTAAAAACACAAGTAAAGACGAACCGATTTATACAGCTCTGAAGGTCCAGTATTTTAAAGTGGATGGAAGTACTGAAACACAGGTAACATATGATGAATTCAAAACTGCTTATCTGAAGGAAACAGGAATTGTATTTGATAAGACTGCATGGATAAAGATTGATGATGGTACAGGAATGGATCAGATCTATATGTATGGCAGCGGTGAGGGAGCTGCAGAACTGGCTGTTAACGGAATTACAACCCCGGCATTATTTGGAGAGGTTCCATTAAGCCTGGATCTGGAAGCGGATGAGGACGGACTGTTACCGAAATTCAATATCAAAGTTACTGCTTATGCAATTCAGTCTACAAATGTGGATGCGGCGGATGCAGATGACATGTTGTTAAACTTTATCAACGGTTAAAGCTAAAAATGAATTAAAAAAGGAAGCTTTTTTAAGATACATGCAAAACGGACAGAAAATATAAGACGCAATGACTTTTAAATTTATAATCAAATGGAGGAGAGATACTATGGCAAACAAAAAAAGAATCGCTACAACAATCGGTGCAATGGCACTTACGGCTGTTCTGGCAGTTGGGGGAACACTGGCTTATCTGTCAAGCGTGACGGAGACGGAAACGAACGTATTTACGAGTTCGAAATCCATTACGACGGAGTTGACTGAGGAGTTTGATCCTGAAGTGGCTGGCAGCTATACACCGGGTCAGGTAATTACGAAAGCACCGACAATGTCAAACACCAGTACTTCTAATGAGTCTATCTGGGTTGCAGTATCACTTGACTATACAAATGGTGCAGACAGCATAACTTATGAAGAATTTAAACAGTATGCAGAGCTTCAGGGACTGGATACAACAGGTTGGGAAAAAATCGGTACAGCAGCTGATGGTCAGGAATTATATGCATTTAAAACCACATTGGCGCCAGGCAAGAGTACCAGTGCAATCTTCTCATCTGTAAAAGTAAATGCAGGTATTCAGAAAGTATGGAAATACGGCACAGAAGGTAAAATTGTTTACACAATGGACGGAGAGGGTAACTTGATCGATGTAAAAGACAGCACCACCTTAGTTGATGAAACCCAGTATTACGATGAAAAAGGAAATCCGATGGATCCTAAGGACGCAGTTGCAGGACTTCCGACATATACAATTGAAGTAAAGGGTTACGCGGTTCAGGCGTCTGATGTGAATTATGATCTTGCGAAAACCGAACTTACGAAACTTGCAAATACTGCTTTGGGCGTTACTTTCCAGTAAGCAATCAATCATAAAGGAGATTAAATTATGGCAAACAAAAAATTAAGAAATACCCTGATTGCTCTGTCACTGGTAGCGGTTGTGGGCATCGGCGGAACGTTAGCATATCTGACGCACATTACAAATACAGAAACTAACACTTTCACAATGGGTAAGGGCATCACCGGTGAAACAGATGAGCCGAAATGGGATGAAAAAGAAGCTCAGAATTTCACACCAGGTAAAGTGATTGCAAAAGACCCGTTGATCAGAAACCTTTCTGATGAAAGCACAGACCCGGTATTTGCAGCGGCGACGATCCAGTATCAGGTTAAGAATGAAACGGGAGAGTGGGTTGACACTACATACGCTGAGTTAGATAAATTTATTAACGTGAAAATTATTACTGGTGAGGATAATGAGAACAAACCAATTTATGGTGATGGATTTAATACCACTGATTGGACGATGGCAAAAGATAATACGATTGCTTACTACACAAAGGAAAAAGTTGCACCGAACGGCGGTGAAACTACCAGAATCTTTGATGCAGTAGAAATCGATCAGCTGGCACTGACACCGGATCAGATCGAATCTGCGATTGATACCGGAGCAATTACACAGTTTGACATTACAAAATACGAAGTAAAAGATGAAGACGGAAACGTTACAAAGTACACATACAAAGATTACAAGATGCAGGATTTCCAGATCGTCATCACCGGTTATCTTGTACAGGGATCTTCTGAATTTACAACCTGCCAGCAAGCAATGCAGACAGCATTCCCAAGCATTTTTAACTAAAATATGATAACTCTCAGGCGCCTTGCAAAGGCGCCTGACAGAAGAAAAGGAGACAAATATGAGTAAGAAGAAAAAAATAGCGCTGCTTGTAACCTCACTTGCGCTGATTGCTACATTACTGATCGGCGGAACACTGGCTTATTTTACTGATTCGGATGATGCAACGAACGTTATCACACTCGGTAAAGTTGATGGTGAGCTGGATGAGCCATTATGGGATGATAATAATCCGGAGAGTGAAATCGGAAATGTAGTACCGGGTGATAAGATTGTGAAAGATCCAACACTTACGTTGGCTTCTGATTCTGAAGATGCGTATGCCAGATTTTTAGTAACCTATTCCGGAGATCTTACAGAGTCACAGTTTGAAGAACTTAAATTCTTGAAAATAACAGGAACAGATAGTGACGGAAATGAAACGACAGAAGAAGTTAATTTAACTGCAGGCGGATATTTCTACGTACAGGATATATTATCTGCTGGTGGTTCTTACAAATTGTTTGATTATGTAGTGATCCCTAATACATGGGGCAATAATATGGCAGAAAAGACATTCAACATTAACGTAGTTGTAGAGCTGATTCAGGCTGACAACTTTACACCGGGCACAGATGCCAACGGCAATATCGACAGCTGGGGCACTGTTACGATTGAGAAGTATAATGGCTGATCATCAGTAAATTTATAGGAGTCCAAAACTATGAGCGAAAAAGTACACATGACCGAATTTAAAGGCCAGTCTTTTCTGATAAAGATTAAGAGCACGCAAAATCATACGTGGCAGGGAACGGTGCAGTGGATTGAAGAGAACAAAACCATACCGTTTCGAAGCGCACTGGAGCTGCTGCGGCTGTTGGATTCCGCTGTGGGTACCGATAAAGAAGACGAATAATCCTATAAAAAAGAACCGAAAGTCGAAAAACTTTCGGTTCTTTTTCTAATGTTCTTTATTCTTATACGCGGATAGCTTATAATAAAAGGTAACAGTTCAGGGCGACGGGGAAATTGGTGCAGAAAGCCGCGTCGTCCTGAGCAGTTACAATAAAAAATAGAAACCGCCGTTCCAGAAGAAGAGGGGGAGATGCCCATGAAAGCATATCAGTTAAAGGTTGCAATTAAGAATTCGAAGCCGCCCATCTGGCGGAGAGTCGTTGTGCCGGCGGGAATTACATTTTCTCAGTTCAGCATTATCTTGAATCAGACAATGGGATGGTCTGGATATCATCTGTTTCGTTTTGAAATGCGAAGTTCCTTTGCCATGATTCAGGAGGGCGACGAAGAGTTTACGGAATTTATGCTGTGGAATGACGAGTATTGTCTGGATGCTTCAAAGACGTATATAGATACATTGATTGAGCAGGAGGACTGGTTTACCTATTATTATGATTTTGGGGACGACTGGAGGCATAAGATTACAGTGGAGGCAGTGCTTCCGGACTATGAGAAGAGTGCTCCGTGTGTACTGAAATACAAGGGCAACTGCCCGATCGAAGACAGCGGCGGCCTGAACGGTTATTACGATTATCTTGAAATTATGAGCGACCCGCATCATCCGCATCATGATGAGACGCGGGAGTGGGCCCTGGAGCAGGGGTATGAAGAATATGATATGGACGCCGTCAACAAAGAGTTCAAGGCTAACTTCCATGTTGTCTATGGAGAGGGAGAAAACAGACTCCAGGAGGAGATATACGAGGCGATGGCTGAGGGAGAGACCGGATTGATGGTGACACGGAATCCAGAGGCCGCCAGTCTCCGCAAACCGGACTGGAATCATCAGGAGGAATCCCTTGCGGATATATTCGAATGCTATCAGACGCGTGATATTCTGGATATCGCACGGATACATGGGATGGGGGAAGATCTGCCGAAAGGCCGGGATGACCTGATTGCCTGCACGGTTTCCCATATTCTCAAACCAGAGGTGATGCGCCGTTTTTTTCTGTGTCTACGTGACGATGAGATATCGGAGTATGAGGAGGCGATTGCAGCAAAGGGTCCATACGAGGCGGAGGATCCGGATGTATTCGAACGTCTGCAGTGTGCCGGATACTGCGGCATTCTGGAAGGTGACTACGTGATGGTGCCGGATGATGCGGCGGCAGCTTACCGCATTCTGAAAGATGAAGGAGCCTTAAAAGGGCGTTCCCGCAGAAGTTTCCTGTATGACTGTCTGGAGGCTGCCGGCTATCTGTACGGCGTAGCGGAGCTGGGCGCTATTGTGAGGATCTATAACCAGAACTGCGGCGACCGGATTTCTGAGCAGGATATAATAGATGCCTGTGAACAGCTGCCGAAGGGTTACAAAAATTTTGTACTGTCAGGCGGGCTCTATATTCAGATGCCTTTGTATACGGATGCCACATATAAAAAGCTGTGGGAGATACAGGATGGAAAAGAATACTATATTCCCAGCAGGGAAGAGATATTCGATATCGTGGTGCATGGCTATCTGCCGCAGGGTGATGGAATACGCAAATTTGCAGAATATCTGGTGAGTGAAAAGGAACTTCCGGGCATCGATGCGGAGTTTATCGGAGCGAGGGTGCAGTGGGAGATCTGCTCAGGCTGCAGTGTACGGGAGATCTTTGATTTTATTGAGGAACATGGGGTTGAGATTGAGAGCAATGAGGAATTACAGGAACTTGCAGATGTTCTGATGCTGTTATGGAATGACACCAGAATGATTGTGAACAGAGGGGCTAAACCGGGTGAACTGTTAAAAGGCAGGAGCAGAGAGATGAAGAATTCATCCGGGGGCAAGATTGTGGATTTCAGGGACTGGAAAGGAGATCGGCATGACAACTGATAATTGTCTTGGCAGTATGCAGGGGTACAACTGTATTATGATTTTCAATGCAGAGCGTACAAAACTTCTGATGTGCAAAAGGACGGAAGATCCTTACAGGGGGCTTTATAACCTTGTAGGAGGTAAGATAGAAACCGGGGAGGATGGCTTTTGTGCAGCTTACCGAGAACTGCGGGAAGAGACGGGAATTGAGCGGGAACAGACGGAGCTGTTTCATATGATGGATTTCACATACTACAATCAACTGAATTATGTGGAGGTATATGTGGGCATCCTGAAAGAAAATGTGGATGTCCGAAGTGAAAAGCATCCTCTCGTGTGGATGGAACTGGATGAGGATTTTTTTGACGAAGATAAATTTGCCGGCGAGGGGAATATCGGCCATATGCTGGAACAGGTCAGGCGGTTTGGCGTGGGAATGGAAGACAGAAACGCGGTTGTGTACAGCGACTGATGTGAAATGAAACATGGCGGAAGGGATGTGATGATTTCCCTCCGCTATGTTTTTTATCAGGCTTTCTTTCTGACAAACTGTAAAATAAAGTGTATGATAAACGGTATGCCGACTGCTATCAGGGTTGCGTATCCGAGATAGGAATACCCCACCTTTACGAGCGGCAGCAGGCCGAACTGTGCGATCGCGAATGCGAGCAGTGTGAACAGCAGAGATGCAAGCGTGCTGCGCTTCATGCGTCTGGTGCGAGCCGTATCCCTGGACTCGTTTTTCTCCAGCTGTCTGACCACACGTGTCACGATGCCGGCGATCATGTTGACACCGGTGGATACCGAACCCAGAATGATCAGGATGGAGATGATCGGAGTCAGTACTTTGGCGCCCACGCCGCTGTTCACGAAAAGAAGCATCGGTACGGAGGCTTCCGCAAGCCCGTCGTTAAATGCGATTGCAAGCATTCCGACGATCGAGAGCATGATAGTCGCGGTATTGACCACGAACATATAGATCATGGAACGCGTCACCTGCTTCTCCTCGGATAGGGGTTCCACGTGCTGGTACATCAGCCCGATGGATGCCAGCTGGAACAGTGCATACACGACGGCGCTCCACAGAGCGCTGCCGAAGCTGCCGCTTTCTTTGGACGCGACAGGGACGAGTCCCGAGGCCAGCTGACCGAATGCGTCACAGATACTGTCCCACTGTGCGATGATATTCGGGACAAGCACCACGAGAAGTCCGATAATGATGATGACTGAAAGTGTGGAAGCACATTTTCTGACGATAGCGGTACCGAACATGGCGACGAGAAAAATAAAAATTCCGATCACCAGTGTACAGAGCCAATAGGGGATGCCGGTCAGTGTGTTGAGTGTTGAGCCTCCGGTAGCGAATGCCACAGCAGGAGCCAGAAAGATCAGCATCAGATAGACGATTTCGTACAGGTTAGAGAATACCGGACTCAGTTTTCCGTAGAAATGGTTGGAAAAGCTGCGGTAGTCATAGGTACGGTTACGGAACGCGTAGCGAAGCCCATACCAGAAAAACAGCGACAGCAGAAGCTGTGCGAGAATCGGCATGAAGACGCCCCAGAGACCGTAATTGATAAAATACTGGTAAAGCTGTGCACCGGAGGCGAAACCGCCGCCGAACTGTGTGGTAAATGCTACGAATGCGATGCCGACAGCAAGCGGCATCCTGTCTTTGCTTATCATAAGGTGTCCTCCCTCTTGGGAAGCTGCGCGATGGCAGCCCCGTATCTTATTATTTGTATTCAATGATCTTGCCTGGATTCAGTATCAGCCTGTCGTCGAATGCCAGTTTGACGGACTGGTACAGCTGATACATCCGGCTGCCGACAAAGTCTTCGAGAAATTCCAGGCGTCCGCTGCCGATCCCGTGTTCTCCCGACAGCTGTCCTCCGAGCTCCTTACTCTTGGCATACAGCTCTTTCAGGCAGGACCTGGTATTGGATTTCCACTCCTCATCCGAGAGATTGTTGCGCAGCATTTCAGTGTGGATGTTGCCGTCACCGGCATGGCCGCAGACGATGACCCGGATCTTGTATTTCCTGCCGATGTCCTGCGCTGCCCTGACGAAGTCCGCGATACGCGCACGCGGCACGACCACGTCACACTCCTCCTGAGCGTCGCTGTCGGCCTTCATCCCCTCAAGGATAGCGGCACGGGCAGACCATACGGAGCCGATGCGCTCCGGTGAATCGCAGATCTTGACGTCGATGGCATTCATTTCCATCGCGATCTCACACGCCATTTCACAGGCGGCGTCAACCTCATCGACGGAAGAGCCGTCGTACATCACGATCAGGAAGTCAGAACCCTCCTGTACCGGGAACGGTTTGTTCAGGCGCCTGTCCACGATGTCCGTCAGCTCCCGTTCCAGAAATTCGATGGCGGTGGGGACGTAGGGCGTCTGCAGAAGTTTCGGGACGGTTTCGATACACGGTTTGATGGACGAAAATGTCATGACAAGCGTGCGTGTGGAGTTTGGTGCCGGTATCAGGCGAAGCGTTACCTTTGTCACAATGCACAGCGTCCCTTCAGAGCCGATGATCAGATCTTTGATATCATATCCGGTTGTATTCTTCGCCACATTCGATGAAAACTCTACGATGGAGCCGTCCGGAAGTACTGCCTCGACACAGCGCACATAATCCCGGGTGACGCCGTAGCGCACGGCCCTCATGCCGCCGGCATTGGTGATGACGGTACCGCCGATTGAAGCTGTACGCTCTCCCGGATCCGGAGGATAGAAAAGGCCGGCCGCTGCTGCCTTATCGGCAACATCGGTGAGCAGAGCGCCGGATTCGGCGGTGATCGTCAGGTTTTGTGTGTCTGCATCTTCGATGTGATTCATGCGCATCAGCGAGAGCATGATGCCGCCGTATCTGCAGGTTGCACCACCCGCCAGACCGGTTCCGGCGCCCCTTGCGGTCACCGGAATGTTGTGTTCATAGGCATACGCCATTACGGCTGATATTTCTTCTTTTGAGATGGCTTCAATGTAGATATCCGGCTGGTAGCATCCGTACTCCGGCATTTCGTCATGGTAGTATTCTGTGGGGATTTCATCTCCGATGCAGACACGGTCGCGCGACACCGCACGGATCAGATGTGCCATGTCTTCTTCGGTTATTTTGTGATAGGGATACGGCATGGTCAGGCCTCCTTTCCTGCGCGAATCTGCGCGGTCAGTGACGGGATGACTTCGTACAGGTCATCGACGATACAGTAGTTGGCGACACTGAAGATCTGAGCTTCCGGGTCGCTGTTGATGGCGACGATACATTCAGAACCGTTCATGCAGGAGGTGAACTGGATTGCTCCTGATACGCCGCAGGTGATTATCAGTTTCGGTTTTACTGTCCGCCCCGAGAGGCCGATCTGGTGTGTGCTGTCGCCGTATCCCGCCTCCACCATCGGACGTGTGAAGCAGAGCTGTCCGCCTAGCAGGGCGGCCAGTTCCCGAAGCATCCCGAGGTCTTTATCACTTTTTACGCCGCGTCCGGCAACGACAAGGACTTCCTCCTCCTCGATGGATTTCGTTCTTCTGATGGTACTGCGCTCGGTGACTGTGATGCGTGAGCGGACCATGGCATCCGTCACCTCGCAGTGTATGATGTTTCCTGTGGGATACGGCGTTTTTTCTGCCCGGTCCATGACTTTGTAGCGCACCGTGGCAAACTGCGGACGGGACTGGCTGATCAGGATCTGAGCCATGATGTTTCCTCCGAACGCGGGGCGGATCTGAACCAGGTCAGAATCGTCCCGCATCTCGAGCTGCGTGCAGTCGGCAGTCAGTCCGGTGTGGAAGCGCGTGGAAAGGCGCGGCGCAAGGGACCGCCCGAGTGCCGTAGCACCGATCAACACGACGGATGGTTTAGTGGATGCGATGCAGTCGGCGAACGCATCCGTGTAGCAGTCGGTCTTAAATGCGGAAAGCCCTTCGTGCTCGTATACGTAGATGTTATGTACTCCATAGGACAACAGTTTTTCAGCATTTTCCGTGGTCCCCGGGCCTCCCAGCAGAATGCAGTTCACATGATAGCCAACGCGCCCGGCAAGTTTTCCGGCTTCTCCGATCAGCTCATAGGCGACGGGATGAATGCCGCATTCCTCCTGTTCCGCGTAGATTAAAATATCCCGCCATTCCTTTTTATTCACGGTACCGGCTTTCTGTTCAAAACGGATCGCCTGCTGCGGACAGCATTTGATGCAGACGCCGCACATCCGGCAGGTTTCACCGACCCGGATGCCGGAGGCCTCCATGGTGAGCGCCTGGAAGGGACAGCTTCTGATGCATTCCTCGCACAGATCACACCGTGCGGCGTTAAAAGTTAGCAGATCCATATGCGCTCCTTTCTAAATTAAATATTTTTTCTTTCTCAGCAGATCATACAGCTGCCTGGATTTCTGAGCAGCGTCTCCGGCGATATAAACCTGTTTCTCTGCCCCTGGTGGTGCAAAGATCCGCTCCACGGTCGTAGGAGAACCCACGAGTCCATAGCGTGTCAGATCTTTGTCTGGCATATCGTCGAAGGACAGGTATCTGACCGGCCGGTCAGCGGTGGCCTTTTTCAGGCGGTAGGATGGCAGACGGGGTACGAAGATATCTTTATCCACGGTGATCAGACACGGATAATTCATGGAAGAAACCTGTGTAATACTGAACAGATCCTGACGGACGGATATGGTTTTCTCTGATACATAGCAGATCTCGCTGACCCATGCAGTGTGCGGGATTCCGAGGTGTTCTGCAATAGCAGGCCCGATCTGAGCAGTGTCTCCGTCCGTTGTCTGCCTTCCGCAGATGATCAGGTCGTAGCCTCCGAGCGCGTGAATTCCCTGGGCCAGAGTGTAGGAAGTGGCGAGTACATCAGAACCCGCAAACTTCTTGTCTGACAGAATAACAGCGTCGTCAGCGCCCATGGAATAGGCGTCTTTCATCATCTGTTCTGCCTGAGGAGGTCCCATGGTCACGACAGTCACCGTTCCGCCGGCCTGTTCTTTCAGACGGAGAGCAGTCTCCAGTGCGAACAGATCGTAAGGGTTCGTCTTGGTCTGCGACCCGAGTCTTTTCAACGTGCCGTTTTCAGGATCAACCTCCACTTCACTGGTTGCCGGCACCTGCTTGATACATACAATTATTTTCATGCTGTGTCCTCTCTTCTTTGCTTTAAAGCTTTAGTGCATTGAATAACAAGATTATAGCATAAGTAAGGAGAGATGTCACTTGCAATTGTCATTAGGGAAGCGCTATAAAAGGCATGGCTGATAAACAAAAAAATTCCGCTCAACTGTGTGAGCGGAATATTCTCTGAATGGTTTATAATAATTCTCTTTCTGCCGCAGCCAGTATTTTTTCGACTTCAGCTGTGATCTCGGGTTTCGTTTCCGGAACTTCGTCGTTCTGGATCAATTCGAGTGCGCGGTCAGCGGCGCGTTCGGTCAGCGGGATTTCTCCGCACTTGATCCAGTCTGCCCATACACTGTCAAAGCCGATAGACGGCTGGAATACCTCTCCGTGGAGGTGATCGATGGTGTGCTCCTGTTCGAGGAAGGTTTCCCCGTCGTTGATCACGTACTCCAGTGACTCAAAGCCGAGTTCTTCCTCCGTGATTGTAAATGGTTTCTTGGCTTTGCGGATCATGGCGATGATCTCGTTGTCCAGTACGAGCTGGCTTAAGGAACAGCACATTACGCTTGCGGTGCTTCCGAAACCTGTGATCAGGGTTGCACCCGCAAGTCCGGGCAGCATTGCATTGATCATCTTTTCGTAGCCCGCCTGTTCGTCCATTGCACAGCTTGTGCAGGAAAGACCATAGACGTCTGACAGGAAACCGCAGTGGTTTGCGAGCTGTACTGCCAGGGCACTGGAGATGCCGGTCTCAGGCAGGCCGAGGATGCTCTGGCTGTTCTTCATATTTGCAAAGAATGTTCTGGAGCCGTAGAACAGCACGCAGTCCGGATTCATAAGATAAGAAACGCAGGCAAATGCCAGGATCTCCGCGTGTGCCTGTGCGACCGTTCCGGCAACGGACAGCGGAGAAGTCAGTCCGCCCATCGGTGCAGCCAGTATGCTGACCGGGATACCGGCACGCACGATGTGGCTCATGGTGTCAGTGATTTCTTTTGGCAGGAACAACGGTGATTCCGGGGAGATGCCCACCATACCGATCGGATTGTCTGCCAGTGAGCTGCCTCCGTAGACTTTGAAAAGTTCTGCAATATATTTTGCGTTGCTGGCGACAGAGATCCCGGGTCCGTAAATCGGCTTATGGGAATATTTCAGCATCGTGGCCGTCTGTTTCAGCTGAGTGACTGCGGAGGGGATTTCACTCGGATAAACCAGGGCGCACGGAAGATCCAGCTCAGGAAGCTGATTCATCACGCGGATGGTATCAATCAGGTCTGTGAGCATTCCGTTGCGGCGTTTTCCAGTCTTCATATCCGCGATCCAAGGCGCTCCTCCGGTACTGTGTACGAATGTTTTTCCGATTTCCATCTCTTTTTTCATGCCGGTCACAGCCGAGGTCATGGTTACACGGCCTTTCTGTGCTTTCAGCATGTCTCCGATTAATGTATCTGTAAAGAGGATGCGGTCGCCGTTCTCGGTACAGCCATGCTCACAGAGTAATTTCCGGATCATGGGATCCTCAACGCGCATACCGAGTTTTTTCAGTATTCCCATACCATACTGATGCAGCTTTTCAATCTGTTCTTCACTGACATAATTTAACTGTGGTACAAAGTTCATAAATAGCCCTCCAGGAATTTGTTTGTTTTTACAAGAATCATGTGCGAAATGAAAATGATCTTGTGCATAATCACGTCTTTCATTTAAATTCATGATATCCCGTTAAATGCATTTTGTCAACAGGGTTGTGAAAAAATGTAAAACATTTTCATTTATATAAAAAAGTGATTAATTTATTGAGAATGCATTTATTTTTATACTGTTATGGTGTATAATAGACAAAAAGTAACACGATCACAAATACAGGAAGGGGGGAAAACAGTGGGCAATCTTGACAGAATTGGAAGCAGTATCCGGAGCCTGCGAAAATCCAGGAAAATGACACTGCAGAAACTGGCGAAGGAGACTGGATTGTCTACCGGTTATCTGAGCAACATTGAAAGAAACATAACCAGCCCGACGCTGATGAATATACAGAAGATATGCGAGGTATTTCACAGTTCACTGGGGGACCTGCTGGAGCGAAACGCCGAAGAAAAAATTATTATCCGCAGAGAAGACCGTGATATCACGATCGATGAAGAGCACAGCATGCGCATCGAGATGATCGATTTCGGTATTGAGCATGCAAGTTTTCTGGTTACAGAACTGCCGCCGATGTCAGAGACCAGCGGTGAGTGGTGGACACATGAGTTCGGAGAGGTCGGAACAGTGATAAACGGGGAACTTACCATTGATATTGATGGAGAAGTGTTTGAGCTGAAGACCGGTGACAGTGTATATGTGAAAGCGCATACGAGGCACTGCTATTATAATAAAAGCGAGACAGATCCAAGCGTGTCCTACTGGTCCCGGATATGGGATATTAAGGAAGAAGATTAAAAGGAAATGCCATTCGGCTGTGAGAGAAATCTCACAGCCTTTTTTGTGCAGTTTTTATAAGAATTCATTTTCTTTTGAAATAAATTGACTTTACACGTTCAAAATTATATAATTTTATTATAAATTATTTGTACGTGAAAAAGTAAATAAAAATTTCACAAAAGTATATGGGAGGTATTTATGGAACGGGCAATGGAAAAAATTAAAACGAAACCAGTGGTAGGATTGGAAGTCTTTGTGTTTCTGGCATTGTTTGCGGGGGTTTTTGTGTATCTGGGCAGTCAGATGGGGGCGGTCAACATGATTAACACCATGATGAATACCGGGTATCAGCTTCTGATCGATACGGTATTGTATATCATGGCGATTGCAGTGCTGGCGGGGGCGATATCGGGGCTTTTTACAGAATTCGGGGTCGTGGCGCTGATCAATAAAATCCTTTCTCCGCTGATGAAACCGCTGTACGGACTTCCGGGAGCCAGCATCATCGGTGTGCTTGCAACGTATCTGTCCGATAATCCTGCGATTCTGACGCTTGCAGACCAGAGCGGATTTCGCCGGTATTTTAAAAAATATCAGCTTCCTGCGCTCACCAATATCGGTACGGCATTCGGTATGGGACTGATTATCACCACGTTCATGATCGGAATCAAGAATCCCGGGGGAGGAACCTTTATCCTTCCGGCGCTGATAGGGAATCTTGGGGCTGTCGTGGGAAGCATTATCAGTGTCCGCATCATGCTGATCTTTACGTCTAAGCTTTTTGGAAAACAGGAAATGTGTGATTGTTCTGTCAATGGACAGACGCTGATGGCGGATGAGAGGGAAGTGCGCCCGGGCTCCATCGGCAACCGTGTGCTCGGAGCGATCCTGGACGGAGGAAAGGCAGGAGTGGAAATGGGAGTTGCCATCATTCCGGGCGTAATCATCATCTGTACACTGGTATTGATGCTCACGAACGGACCTGCCGCTTCCGGCGTGTATACGGGAGCGGCTTATGAAGGCGTGGCACTGCTGCCGGCGATCGGGGATAAGCTGCAGTTTATTCTGGAACCGCTGTTTGGATTCACGAATTCCATGTGCGTAGCGGTTCCGGTTACAGCTCTTGGCGCAGCAGGAGCCGCCATCGGTCTGGTGCCTAAGATGGTGCAGGATGGGATTGCAACAGGAAATGATATCGCGGTGTTTACGGCGATGTGTATGTGCTGGAGCGGCTATCTCAGTACACATGTCGCGATGATGGATTCGCTCGGATGTAAAAAACTGACCGGAAAAGCCATTTTCAGTCATACGATCGGAGGCCTGTGCGCAGGTGTTGCTGCGCATTGGTTTTATCAGTTATTCATGATGATTTTTTGAAAAATCATAAAATAGATATAAAAACGGTTGATAAAAACTAAAAAACATGATAAAGTAATTAACAAGAATCATGTGTGTGAAAAAAATTAATAAAATTTAATAAGGAGAAAAATATGGATGTATTAAGAGTGAGACAGTTAAAAGCCTGTGAAATTCTGAAAAAATCCGGATACGATAAAGCGATCATAGGAGACCCCATGTCGATCAACTATCTGACAGGGATACATATCATTCCTTACGAGAGATATTATGGGCTGGTGCTGGATGCCGGAACTCAGGAACTCACCATGGTTAATCCGAGCGTGGACACGGGGTGTATGAAGGGTGCCGTTCCGGAAAAAACGTATCTGGATGAAGACGGTCCTGCGGATACGATACGTGAGGTTGTGGGGGAATGCACGGTACTTGCGGTGGACAAAAAGTATTTTTCCATGCGGATCGGGGAGATCTTCCATTCGCTGGATTGTCAGATTGAAGATCTGGGAGACTGCATTGCACAGCTTCGGATGTTTAAGGATGAAACAGAGATAGAGACGATGCAGTTTGCAGCGAAGATCGTCGACGAAGCTGTCGCCTATGTATCTGATAAGATCAGACCGGGGATGACAGAGAAAGAACTGAATATGATGCTGTATACATATATGGCTTCCTATCCTGGATTTATCACGGATGAATTCATCATTCTGGTACTGGCAGCTGCAAACTCCGCAAACCCGCACGGTGTCAGCGGTGATTATGCATTTCAGGAGGGGGACATTGTATTGATGGACTTCTGTGCATACTACAACTATTACTGGTCAGATATCACACGCTGTCTGTTTGTGGGGAAGGTCGGAAATCCAAAGCTTGCGGAGATCTATGACATTGTACTCAGGGCAAACCTGACGGCTATCGAGTCAGTGAAGCCGGGTGTAAAGGCATCGGATGTTGACAGGGCGGCAAGAGATGTGATCACAAATGCCGGATACGGCGAATTATTCCTGCACAGGACGGGTCATGGACTGGGACTCGACGTCCACGAGGAGCCGTACATTACATCCGCCAGTGATCTGGTGCTGGAGGAAGGGATGACGTTTACGATTGAACCGGGTATTTACATAGAAGGCGTAGGCGGTGTGAGGATCGAGGATGATATTCTTGTGACGAAGGATGGCTGCCGGACGCTGACGTTAAGAACGAAGAAGCTGGAAGACCAGATCGTGAGGTACTGATACATGATCGAGAGGGAGCAAAGGGAAAGAGCAAAAGTGATTGGGAGGAAGCTATGGGACAAGTAACTACGGGAAGTAAACTGAAAAAGAATATGCCGACACTGATAATTCTTATCATATCGGGGGCATTGATTTATGCACTGCCTTATTTCAGAAGCTATTATTATGATGCGTTTGTGGAGTGCTTTGGAATTACGAATACGCAGATGGGCGCGCTGGGAAGTGCGTTCGGCGGGTTCAGTGTGTTTGCATATTTCCTCGGCGGTTTCTGTGCGGACCGCTGGCCGGCAAGACATCTGATGACCATTTCGCTGGTGACGACAGGCATCTGCGGATTTGTACTGCTGTTATTTCCGCCGTATCCTGTGGTGTTTGCGATACACTGTATCTGGGGAATTACGTCTATTTTGACATTCTGGAGTGCACTCGTAAAGGCAATCCGTTCCCTGGCGAATTCTGATGAGCAGGGAAAGGCGTTCGGATTTTTTGAAGGCGGACGCGGAATCGTTAACATGGTGCAGTCTGCCATTGTACTGGCACTGTTTGGATACCTCGCGAAAGTCAGTACGGATAAGACGGCTCTTTCGGCGGTCATTATCATTTATTCGGTGATCTGTGTTCTCCTCGGTATTCTGGTTTTCTTTATGTTTAAAGAGCCGGCGCGTTCGGAGGGAGAAGAAGGACCGAAGAAACTTTTCGATATGAAGATTCTGAAACGTGTGGCAAAAATGCCGACGACCTGGCTGCAGATATTAATTATTTTCTGCTCTTATGCCATGATCATCAGTTATTTTTATATCACACCGTATGCGACTTCCGTGTTCGGAACATCCGCCGTTATCGCTGCGGCGCTTGGATATTTCTCACAGTACTGCCGCCCGGTCGGATGCTTTGCATCGGGGATTTTTGCGGATAAATTTGGCTCTTCCAAGATCCTGTCCATCTCCTACGTGGTCATGATCATCGGCATTTTCGGTATTATCTTTACACCGGGACAGCCGTCTATGATCTGGATGCTGCTGGTATTTATCGCGGCGATTTATGCATCGATGTATGCGATTCAGTCCATGCATTTTGCAATCATGGAAGAGGGAAACTATCCGCTGGAGATCACGGGTACGGCAACTGCTATTATCACACCAATCGGTTACAGCGCGGAGTTCTTCATGCCGGTCATCGGCGGTATGTGCCTGGACCGCTGAGCAGGTGCGATGGGATACAAAGTATTCTTTGGTATCCTGGCAGGACTCGCCATCGTGGGTCTGATCGCAAGTATCGCATGGATGGGACTTACGAAAGAAAAGAGAATGAAGATTCAGGCGGAGAAAAGAAGCAGAAAAGCATAATGAATTATGGATCAGTATGATAAGTTTGTATTGGATACCGCGGTAAAAGCGGGGAGGATCCTGCTGGCATCCGGGGCGGAAATATATCGTGTGGAGGAAACCATAAAAAGGATTTCCCGGTATTACGGAATGGACGCCAGCAGTTCCTTTGTGCTCAGCAGCGGGATTTTTCTCACTGCTGAGAATCAGCAGAATGAGATTTATGCCCAGGTGAAACATATTCCACTTGCAGGTGTGCAGCTGTGCAAGGTCGCAGAGGTCAACAAATTGTCCAGAGAGATTGAAGAGGGACGGTGGACGGTGGAAGAAGCCTGGGTGCACCTGGAAGAGATTGAGCACATGGCAGGAAAACGTGCGTATACCAGGATGGCGGCCTCCGGTCTGGGAGCCGCCTGTTTCTGCTATGTAGCGGGAGGAAACATCTGGGACAGCCTGGCGGCGTTTGCAGCCGGTCTGCTGCTGTATGTGTTCATCCTCTGGGCGGAAAAACGGGAACGTCCTATGTCTAAGATTGTACTCAACATCGCAGGCGGTTTTCTGGCGACATTTTTATCTGTTGTTTTGTACAAGATCGGGCTGGGCAGCAACCTGAGTGCGATTGTTATAGGGGCCATCATGCCGCTGCTGCCCGGGGTATCCTTTGTTACATCGATCAGAGAGCTGGCGGATTCCAATTATATTGCAGGATCTGTCAGGATGCTGGACACGCTGATCGTGACGTGCGGCATCGCCATAGGGGTAGGTCTCGTCTATATCCTGTATCACAGGCTGACAGGAGGGATCATGCTATGATCATGACCGTGTTGTTTCAGTTTATTGCCGCCTGTTTCGGGACGGTCGCTTTTTCAATCATGTTTTATGTGCCGAGAGAGTATTACCTGTACTGCGGGCTGATCGGCGGGGGCGGCTGGGTAATCTGCTGGAGTATCGTGAATTATCTGAATTTTTCGAATATTACGGGGACTTTTATAGCCACTGCTTGTGTGGTGTTTTTGTCGAGAGTCTGCGGAACCGCACTGAAATGTCCGGCGACTCTGTTTATGCTCTCGGGGATCTTTCCGCTGGTGCCCGGAGTAGGGATCTACTGGACGGTGTATTCGATGATCATGGGCGATATGCAGGAGTGCTCCCGGTACGGGCGGCAGACGTTATGCCTTGCGGCAGCAATCGTCCTTGGCATTATCTTTGTGTTTGAGATTCCGCAGAAGGCGATCGCCAGGATTGCGGGCGTATTCAGAGGGAAAAGAAAGAGAAGATGAACGAATGGGGCTGCCGCGGTTCAATACAGGGACCGCGGCGGTCCTTTTGTGTCTGAGCGGTCTGGAAACTGGTGGAGAAAAGAACCTGAGGGTGATAATATAGAGATAGCCGATAACAGTCAGAACAGGTGAGAGAAAGGAAGTGTCGGATCTATGAAACTGAATATCATTTTGGGAGATATCACGGAGATGGCGAGTGATGCGATTGTAAATGCTGCGAATACGTCTCTCCTCGGCGGGGGAGGTGTGGATGGAGCGATCCACCGTGCGGCGGGCCCGGAGCTTTTAAAAGAATGCAGGGCCCTGAACGGGTGTGAGACGGGAAAGGCGAAACTTACCGGGGGTTACCGCCTTTTGGCAAAGTATATCATACATACGCCGGGACCGGTATGGCGCGGAGGGAATCACCGGGAGAAGGAGCTACTGGAGAGCTGTTACAAAAGCTGTCTTTCGCTGGCGTCGGAGTACGGGTGCAGAAGCATAGCATTTCCATCGATCAGCACGGGGATATACGGATTTCCTCTGGCAAAAGCGGCCGAAATCGCGGTGCGGGTGATCCTGGAATACTGTGCGCTGCATCCGAGACCGGAACAGGTGACGATGGTCTGCTTTGATGAGGGGACGAAACAGTGGTATGAGGCAGCATTAAGGGAATGGGAAAAAGAGATCGGTCTATCGGGAGTAGAAAATGCCAGGCAGCTTGGCGGCTACCGGTGTGCCGGCGGAAAGAAGATCAGAGACGGTGTGCTGCTGAGAAGCGGGAAACTGTCTGGCGCGACACAGGAGGACATCCGGCTGCTTACCCGGAAGTATCGTCTGACAAAAGTGATAGACCTGCGAATGTCAGACGAATGCAGGGAGGCGCCGGACCCCGATATTCCTGGAGTGGAGTATATCCCCATTGGTCTGATGCAGGAAGACAGGAATGACCATGAAGTGAATGAGATGACCGGCATGTACACAAGAGATCCTGCCCAGGCGGTGCTGCAGATGGCACTTTCCGGTCTGATGGATGGAAATATGTATCTGGGACTTGCCTTTGATCCGTACTCGCAGGAGGGTTTTAAAAAGTTTTTTCAGGTTCTTTTAAATCATGAGGATGGTGCAGTTCTGTTTCACTGTACCGGAGGAAAAGACCGCGCCGGGACTGCGGCGGTGCTGCTGCTGTCGGCACTGGGTGCGGATCGAGAGGTGATACTCAGAGATTTTGCACTGACGAATATTGTAGAGAGTGACAGGATCGCGGGTATTATGAAGGAAGCACGAAAACATACAGATGATCGGAATGTACTCGGTATGGTGCGGTCTCTGGCAGGGGTGAACCCTGAATATATGGAACGCATGCTGGACGCGGTTCTGGAACGCTATGGTTCGATAGAGCAGTATCTGCTGGAAGCATTTGCGCTGGGAACGGAAGAGATACAGCGGCTCAGGGAACATTACCTGGAGGAGTGACAGCCATGATAGAAAAGTCTTCTGTTGACAAAAGAAGACTATTGTGATAGTCTGAAATAAAGAAAAGACTATCGCAATAGTCTGGAAAGGAGGCTTTATGGATGTAAAGCTATTTGACTCCGAATTGAAGGTGATGGAGGTACTCTGGGAGCGGGGGAGACTATCTGCCAGGGACATTGTTTCCGTACTGTCAGAGCGTATTGGGTGGAACAAAAACACAACGTATACCGTTATCAAAAAATGTATTGAAAAAGGTGCAGTTCGGCGGGAGGAACCCGGATTCATGTGCAGCCCGCTTGTCACGAGGGACGAAGTTCAGCAAAGTGAGACAGAGCAGCTGATTGACAAGATGTTCGGCGGTTCCAGTGAACTGTTTTTCTCTGCATTTTTAAAAAATCAGGGCATATCTGAGGAGGAAGCCAGGAAGCTTGCCAGAATGATAAAGGAGGCGAAGTAGGATGCTGCATTTTAGAATGGATATGCCTCTGTATTTGATGGCATTTTATGGAAGTATCATGATTTTGGCGGTCCTTCTGATTCGGGTGCTGTTTAAAAAGCGTCTGCCTCAGTTCGTGTTTCCTGTTCTCTGGGGGCTCGTGCTGGTTCGCCTTTTGATCCCATTTTCCCTGTCCAGCCCGATCAGTGCGCCTGTTTTGGAGCTGCAGATGCCATACACAGAAAGCGAAGCGATTGCAGTGGAGGACAGCGTGGGGACCCGAACGGATGTTTCAAATGCAACAGAGTATAGTGTGGCTGAGGGAACAGGACCGTTTTCTTTCAGCTTGCGGCAGCTTCTTGTGGTTCTCTTTTGGGCGGGTATGGCGGCGACGGCGGGAGTGTTGATTTATCAGAAAAGAAGCTGTTCCCAAAAGCTGAAGAACAGTCTGCTGGTGGAGCACAATGAGACAATCAATGCAATTCTCCGCGGGATGGAGATGGGTGATGTGCTGGTGTTTACCAATGACGGGATAGCATCGCCCCTGGTATGCGGCATCCTGAATCAGCGAATCTACCTGCCCACAGGAATGGACTTTGGCAATACCGTTATGCTGCGCCATATTCTTACGCATGAGACGATGCATATCAGGCGTCGGGACAACTGGGTGAAGACCGTTATGCTGGCCGCCGTCTGTGTGAACTGGTACAATCCGCTGGTGTGGGTCATGGCGAAATACCTTTCAGCTGATCTGGAAGCGGCATGTGATGCCGCAGTGCTGGGGACAATGGACGCCGAAGAACGGCAGGGTTATGCATATAGCCTGCTTGCCATGGCAGTTACAGGAAACAGAACAGCACTGCTCTACAGTGCATTTTCCAAAACAGAGGTAGAGCGGCGGATCAAGAGTATTCTGCGTTATAAGAAAGCTACGGTCTTCACACTGGCAGCTGCTGTCTGCCTGCTTCTCTGTACGACTGCAGTATTTGCGACTGTAGGGCAGGCACCGTTTTCCTCATATCTTAGCAGTTATTGTGCAAGTTCGGACTGCCGGTGGGGAGTGGAGGCACAAATTTCAAGGGATATCGTTCTGGGGGAGAATGCCCGTAAACGAGCGGACCGCGTGATTTTAGATGTTTTGAAGACGGACAGTTCAAACGACCCTGATATCATAGCAAGCCGGGTACGGGAGAAGCTTTCCGGAGAATTTGGCGTGGAAAAAGCTGCGTTTAAGCTTACCGTGAACCTGTTTCTGAATGATAAAGAGCTCGAGGAAGAGTATAAAGGACACGGAATTACAAAGGACAGTTCCGGGATGTATCTCTACAATGGAGAGACCGTGCGCGTCTATACCGATGAGATGATCGGGTCTGTACAGACCAGAGATGAGGGGACTGTGGATATCGATGTGATCCGGGACCGCATGGGACAGATCACATCGGTTGCAGCTCTTCACAGGGGAGACAGTGAGTTTGACCGGCGCACGAAAGAACGTGAGCAGGCAAGCGATTACTGGGATGGCAATACGGCAGAGGAGGGCGGTACTGCAGTGGTACAGGAGACTGTGGCAGATACGGAATTTACGGATTAAATAAACCGGACAGGGGTTCTTAACAGAAAGTACGCCTGTCCGGTTCATTTGATTAGAAATTAAATTCGTCTTCCCAGTTAAAATCAGCGGAGTCCTCGACACTGCGCGGCCAGTGGCGGCACCAGTCGGGAAGGCCCGGATTCTCTATCCGGTCGAGACTCGGCGTATATGGCTTGATGTCGAGCACCGGACTTCCGTCTTCGGCGTCAATGTAAGCAATCTGAATACGCGCCTGCTCTTCGTCGATATGAATGACCTCTGCGGCAGACAGGGCAATGGGATTCGGACGTACGGGTGACCTTGTGGCAAAGATGCCCATCACATCAGGCGATTGCCTGTACGGCTTTGGCGCTTCCAGCATGCGGCGCAGCTCTTTCTTATCGCAGTGACTGAACCACCAGAGTACATTGATGTGGCTGAATCCCTCAAGCGCCTGAAGAGCAGGGCGGTATGAGGGAGCCAGATCAATGAAAAAACCTTCCTCATCCATATGAACCTCTCCGATCGGGTATACCTTATATTCTTCCATGTGTTTTTTCCTCCCATGTGTGATTGATATATCCAGCGTATACCCTGACACTGTGTGAGAGTCAACAAGAATCTTATGATTTTGTATGATCCTTCAGCGGAATCTGTAATTCGACCAGGTAATGTTCCGGGTTTTCCTCATTCCACGGACCGCGGTGGACGATCTGACGGCTCGTCCCAAGCATTTGAAACTGACTGTTTTCCTGAAGCCACTGTGCAAACGTAAGATATGCGCCTGCGATATTACTGAATGGACCGTATACCATGGTGCTCGCCATGCAGGGGACTGCTTCGGTATTCCGAAAGAGAAACCCATCTTTGGAGTCTTCCATACGTGATACGAGCGCGCACAGCTCAACATCCACATCCGTTTCTTTGTATTCTGCGTCGTGATAGATGGAAAATGTATCACCGGTTATCTGGATATGGCGGCTGGCCGCAAACGCGGACATCTCTTTCCAGAGCCGGCCTTCTGCATAATAGTCGGGAATAATCTTCCGAAGAGAGAGTACCTGACAGCTGGGAACGGACTTGATCGTGATGCTGCAGGGCATATCGCTTTTTTCCTGCATAAGATCCGCCAGGGCAAGTTCGATCCTGGAAATTTTCTGCTGCTGTTCCTGAATGTTTTGTTCAAGTTGGATGCGTTTGTTCTCGAGCAGCTGTATGACTTTGCCGTCATCCCAGCTGTTCAGGGATTCTGTGATTTCGGCGACGTTAAAACCGCTGTCTCGCAGGAAAACTATGCGGTTGAGCCGGGGAATCTGATCGACGGAATACAGGCGGTATCCCGTATAGGGATCCACCTGCGCAGGCTTCAGAAGATTATTTTCGTCGTAATACCGCAGCATTCTTATAGACACTTGTGTCAGTTTTGAAAATTCACCGATTTTGAACATGGGACCTCCGTGTTTTATTCGTCCCACCCGTCGGTGAGCCTTACATGAACGGAAATGTTCCGTACGATATCGCCGTCCTTCAGCGGGATATCGGTGATATCGGTAACTGCGGGAAGCTGTCCGTCAAACTCTGACAGCTCCACGTAGATCCAGTCATAAGCGGCGCTGTTTGCATTCTCAATGCAGTCTTCCAGGGTATCGCCTTCGGCGCGGCACATCTCCAGGTCCGGAAAAACAGCGGTAAAACGCCCTGTCTCTGTCTTGTGAAAAATAGCGGGATATATAAAATTCATGAGAAATCTCCTTTGAAAAGTTATAGTAATCATATGATAATGTCTGAAAGAAGTATACAATGTCAGAGGGAGAATTGTAAAGAAAGTGCGGGAAGAAAAAGATGGAAAACCTATTGACCCTCACGCTGCGTCATACGTTATGATGGACATATCAGGAACAGGAGGAAGCAGTGATGAAGACTGTAAAAGAAGTAGCGAAACTGACAGGTATCAGCGTGCGTACGCTGCACTATTATGATGAGATCGGCTTATTGAAACCGACACAAACAAGTGAGGCGGGATACCGGCTTTATGACGATAAGGCACTGGAAGTTTTGCAGCAGATACTGTTTTTCAGGGAATTTGATATGCCGCTTGGGGATATCAAATCCATCATGGAAGATCCTGAACTTGACAGAGATCAGTTATTAAACAGTCAGAGAGAGATGCTGGTATTAAAAAAGGAAAGACTCGAGCGTATCATTGCCAGCATTGACGGGATTCTGAAAGGAGATCATAAGATGGATTTTGAGGTTTTCAGTAAAACAGATATTGAAGAAATGTACAGCACAATGGTTAAAAACATGTCGGAAGAACAAAAAGATATTTTTGTCAGGCAGTATGGGAGCATGGAGGGATTTCAGAAACATTTTATGGAACAGGCGTCGGGTGAGCAGGCACAGAAAAATTTTGCCAAAGTCGTGGAGTGGTACGGGGATAAAGACAGTGCGCTGAAGGCCGCAGAGAACCCGGACAATCCTAAAATCATGGAGGCATACGGACAGAGGCTTGAAAATATCACAAAAAAGCTGGCAGCAAAATCTGGGACCGATGTAAATTCCTTTGAAGTAAGGGAGATTGCAGGGGAGATGGATTTTGTTTCCAGACAGCTTTATCAGATGAAAGATGTGTCGGCATTTATGCTGGATATGGCGCGAAAGTATCAAACTGACAGGGAGTTTCAGATGCGAATGGATGAGATCTACGGTGCGGGGGCCACGGAGTACATCGGACGTGCACTGGAGGCGTTTTATAACCGCTAATTTAGATAGCTTTAAAACAAGAGATTATTGGGGTAAACCGACATAACCGTCTGAGCCCCCGCATACACTGTAAAAACAGCGTCTTCGGGGGCTTATCCTTGAAAGATTATATAGAAGAACGGGCAGTGGAAATTGCCAATTATATTATTGAAACAAAAGCAACTGTGAGGCAGACAGCAAAGAGATTTGGAATCAGCAAGAGTACGGTACATAAAGATGTTACGGATCGGCTGCTGCAGATTAACCCGGGACTTGCGCAGGAAGCAAGAAAAGTGTTGGATATCAATAAACAGGAGAGGCATATTCGTGGAGGACTTGCCACGAAGGAAAAGTACCTCCACAAGACTCAGGCGCCCATTTAGGGCGCTTTTTTTTCGAGCAAAAGATCCGCGTATGTTAGTAAACATATATTGTCAAACCTATCAGGCGAGAAACGAAATTTTAAAAGAAGAAGCCTCAAACCAAACATCTGTCGAATTAGATATAAATAAAAAGGTAAAAGATGGCTATATTTAATTTGTAGTATATGATATACTTTTTGCAGAAAAGGGCGATAAGATGAATATAAAAGAGATTAGCTTTGGAAACTTCAAGTCATGATATAATACTTCATTTGAAACCGGAAAAGTGAATGTATTTGTATGTGCTCTTCATGCTCTGCCTTGCCATGCATCCACAGGCTCCATCTATATTTGCCATGGACAGCTTTGATCATGCTTTGAATCCACGATTGGCTAAAAAAATCACACAGGTTTTCTGTGAAGAGGCTATAAAGAATAACAAGCATGTTTTTTTGACAACCATGAAGATTACTCCACTGAAAGCAACGGGGTATCTAATACTCGTGGCAGTTGTTTCAGAATGGGGCGATGAAGAGAACTTTCTTGAATTAAATGTGGCGGCAAGTTATGCGGAAAGGAAGATTATATGACACTTAAAAACAAGTTAAACATAACTGATTCAGCGGAACTAGCCCGGCAGGAAGAAAAATTAAGTAAGAAAAGAGCAGTTGAGTTATTTGAAAATGGTTATTTAGACAAACTGGAACCGGGGACGCTTGAGGCGCTTTGTGAAATTCATAAATATTTATTTCAAGATGTTTATGATCATGCGGGGAAAATCCGTGATGTAAACATAGCAAAAGGTAATTTTAGATTTGCTCCGGTCATGTATTTGGAGGCGGCATTAGAGAATGTTGAAAAAATGCCACAGTCTACATTTGATGGAATCATTGAAAAATATGTTGAGATGAATGTAGCGCATCCATTCAGAGAAGGAAACGGGCGAAGTACAAGGATCTGGTTGGATCAAATCTTAAAAAAAGAATTAAATTTCATAATAGACTGGAGTAGGGTTGACAAGGAGGACTATTTGCTTGCTATGGAGCGAAGTCCAATCAAAGATATTGAGATTAAGTATATTTTAAAACAGGCACTGACAGATCAGATCAATAATCGTGAGATTTATATGAAAGGCATTGATCACAGTTACTATTATGAGGGTTATACGGTCTACAGAGCCGAAGATTTGTAAATATGTTTGTTATAAGTAAAGATGAGGAGCACTTTGTTCTTCATCTTTTTTTTACACAAAAGACGCTTCAGGCGGATCGCGCTGCAGTGGTGTGGAATTATGTCGTAAAATGATATTTCTTGAAATAACGGGCATGAGGCGAAAGAAAGTTATAAAACAATAAAAATATATAAAAAATCTCAATATAAACGATAAAAAATAGACAAAGTTGACAAAATATGAAAAATATGGTATTGTTAGATAAATTAGAAGTGAGAACTACATATTGAGTGCCAATTACGTGCAAAAATATTAAGTGTCTTGGTTTTTCTGGCTGACGTGAAAAACTAAGCACTTTTTTCTTTTCTGAAAATGTGTACAGGAGGGTGCTGTGAATAACTATTATGTAAAGTCAAGAATTTATACGGACAAGTCGGGATTAAGGGAAGTATTAAAGCAAGCAGGGCGTGCATTTATTGTCACAGACCGCTTTATGTATGAGAGCGGTAAGGTGAGTTACCTGACAGAGCCGCTGGAGGAGATGGGGATTGCTTATCAGGTTTTTTCGGAGGTGAAGCCCGATCCGGACATAGCGACCGTGACGAAAGGCATATCCATCATGCTGGATTTTCATCCACAGATACTGCTGGCGTTGGGCGGGGGATCGGCGATCGACGCAGCCAAGGCGATGAACTACCTGGCAGCACGTCAGGGACTCGCCGAAAAATGCCTGTTCGTGGCGATACCGACGACCAGCGGGACAGGATCCGAGGTGAGTAAATTTTCTGTGATCAGCGATCCGGAAAAATCGGCGAAATATCCGCTGGTGGACGATGACATGCTGCCCGACGCAGCCATATTGGATGCGGAGCTTGTGAGGTCTGTTCCGCCGGCTGTGACGGCGGATACGGGGATCGATGTGCTGACGCATGCGATCGAGGCGTTTGTGTCGACAGAGGCCAACGATTTTACCGACGCTGCAGCGGAGAAAGCGATCAAGCTGGTCAGGAGCAATCTGCTCAGAGTCTATCACGAGCCGGACAACCTGGAGGCAAGACAGAAGATGCATCATGCATCGTGTCTTGCAGGCATGGCCTTCAGCAATGCAGGACTGGGGCTGAACCACAGTATGGCACATACGCTGGGTGCTCACTTTCACATTCCGCATGGACGGGCAAACGGTATACTGCTGCCTTATGTGATGGCGTTTAACGCGGGATGCCTCGATAAACTGACGGCCGCTGCCAGGCGGTACGCGGTCATTGCCAGACTGGTGAAAATTGACGGCCCGAGTATCAGGCAGAGCGCGTTCAGCGTCGTGCGGTCGACGAAACAGATGATCCGCCGGCTGGGGATTCCGGAGAGCATCAAAGCTGCGGGGATTGAAAAGGAGGATTTTGAGCGGGTGCTGGATGATATGGCTGAGGCGGCGTATAAGGACAGCTGCACGAGGACTAATCCAAGGACATGTTCGAAAGAAGAGATCCGGGAACTGTTCATGAGGGTCTACACGGGAAAACTGAACTGAGATGCGATAACAGAAAGAGGCGACGGTTATGTTTGATGGTAAGAAAGAGCGTATCATACAGGAATTTGTGCCGGGCAAGCAGGTGACACTGGCTCATGTGATTCCACACCCGGTAAAAGAGCTGTATGCAAAAATGGGACTTATCGATGCCAGCGGTGCCATCGGGATCTTTACGATCACACCGAGTGAGGCGGCAATTATCGCCGCAGACGTAGCGAGCAAGGCGGCGGGGATAAAAATTGGATTTGTGGACAGGTTTAATGGTTCACTGATTATTACGGGAGAGGTTTCGGAGGTGGAGGCGGCGCTGCAGGATGTGATGAAAGTGCTCTGTGACGTGATGGGATTTGCCCCCGCACCTGTAACCCGTTCATAGAGGAAGGCAAAATGACAGCAAAAAAAAGGATTATCCTGATCGGGCGGTCGATGGCAGGTAAGACGACGCTGTGCCAGTATATCAATCAGGAAGATTTGAAGTATCACAAAACACAGACCATAGAGATCATTAACGACAACATCATCGACACACCGGGAGAGTATCTCGAGAGGACTCACCTCAGGGGGGCGCTGATTGTGACGGCGGCGGATGCCGATCTGATCGTTCTGGTCCAGCAGGCGGATGAGGAGGGAACGATGTTTCCGCCGGGATACTCCAGCACATTTGCCAAGCCCTGTATCGGTGTTGTCACGAAGAATGACCTTGCGACTCCGGAACAGGTGGAGGATGCAAAACAGTATCTTCAGATGGCGGGAGCGCGGGACATCTTCGTGACCAGCAGCTATGACGGGACCGGTTTTGAGGAGCTGATACGGTTTTTTAAGGGGGAAGAGAAAGAGTAGGGTTACATAAGGGAGGCGATTCCCATGCGGGAGACAATTTTAAGTGTTGGAATAGATATCGGAACTTCGACCACGCAGCTGATCTTCAGCAGGCTGACCATTGAGAACAGGGCCAGCAGTTACATGGTGCCCCGCATCAGCATTGTGGAAAAGGAAGTGACTTACCGCAGCCGGATTTATTTTACGCCGCTTCTGTCCCAGACGGAGATTGATGCGGCCAGAGTGAAAGAGATCATTCAGATGGAATACCAAAATGCCGGCATGAAGCCGGAGGATCTGCATACAGGGGCAGTCATCATCACCGGCGAGACTGCCAGGAAGCAGAACGCCAACAGTGTTCTGAACTCTCTGAGTGATATGGCGGGCGACTTCGTGGTTGCCACTGCCGGGCCGGACCTGGAGGCTGTACTTTCTGCCAGAGGCGCCGGTACGGATCAGTTGTCAGAGGAACATCGGGAGGTGATAGCCAATGTGGATATTGGAGGAGGAACCAGTAACATAGCGCTGTTCCAGAAGGGAAAACTAAAAGGCACCTGCTGCCTGGATATCGGGGGACGGCTGATCAGGATTGAGGGCGGAAAGATCCGTTATATCTTTCCCGGAATTTTAAGACTGGCGGAAGCGTATGAGATTCCCCTCCGGGAGGGGGATACGGCGGATGAACGGATCCTGTACCGTATCTGTGAGCGGATGGCGGAACAGCTTGCCATGGCGCTGCACTTGAGTCCGGCTGACCGCGTACACCGGGGACTTTATACCAATCAGGGAAACATGCTGCCGGATACGCCGGGGATCATGGCGCTTACCTATTCCGGCGGAGTCGCCAGCTGCATTTATGAGGATGAGCCGAAAGACGTATTCCAGTATGGGGATATCGGCGTACTGCTGGCAAGGGCAGTGAGGCAAAACAGGGCGCTGCAGGCAGTCAGGCGGTATCCGGCCGCCGAGACGATCCGGGCGACGGTGGTCGGCGCAGGCACACACACAACAAATGTTAGCGGCAGTACCATCAGCTATACAAGCGGAAAGCTGCCGATTAAAAACATTCCGGTTCTGAAGGTTCCGGCGGAGGAGGAACGGGAACCGGCAGGGTTTCAGGATACCATTCGAAAAAAGCTGCCTCTTTATGGGACGGATGGTGTGCTGGGACAGGTTGCCATCGTTTTTTCCGGCGATTATCATACCACGTTTGCACAGATTCAGGAACTTGCCCGCTGCATAGCGCAGGGGGCGGAGGAGATCATCAAGGGTCCCCATCCGCTGATTCTGGTGATAGAGAATGATATCGCCAAGGCACTCGGAAATGCGCTGAACGTACTTCTTGAAAACGGGAAGGACATCATCTGCATTGACGGGATATACGCGAATGACGGCGACTACATTGACATCGGGGAACCCGTAGCCATGGGGCGCGTGGTTCCGGTCGTGACCAAAACCTTAATATTTAACTCATGAAAAAGGAGGGTGAAAGGATTGATATTAAAGACAAAATTATTTGGCAGGGTATATGAATTTAAATCTCTTCGCGAAGTCATGGCAAAAGCCAATGAAGAAAAGTCCGGCGATAAGCTGGCAGGAATTGCCGCAGAATCTGCAGAGGAAAGAGTAGCTGCGAAAGTTGTGCTTTCACATATCACATTGGAAGACCTCCGCAACAATCCGGCAGTTCCCTATGAGGAGGATGAGGTGACCAGGATCATCCAGGATTCCGTCAACGAGACCATCTACGGGGAGATCAAGAACAAGACGGTAGCCGAGTTCCGCGAGTGGATCCTGGATACAGAGACCACGGGAGATATGGTCCGCAGGGCATCCAGGGGCATCACCAGTGAGATGGTGGCAGCTGTCTGCAAATTGATGAGCAATCTGGATCTGATCTATGCAGCGAAGAAGATCAGGGTATCGGCACACTGCAACACAACGATCGGTCTGCCGGGAACATTTTCCTCACGTCTGCAGCCCAACCATACGACAGATGATCCGAAAGGCATCATGGCATCCGTAATGGAAGGCTTAAGTCTTGGCTGCGGTGACGCGGTGATCGGACTGAATCCGGTGGATGACTCGGTGGAAAGTGTTGCAAGAATCCTGAGAAACTTTGACGAGTTCAAAAACGAGTGGGATGTGCCGACACAGATCTGTGTACTCGCACATGTCACCACGCAGATGGAGGCGGCTGACAGGCTGGGGGCTCCGATCGATCTGATGTTCCAGTCCATCGCGGGATCTCAGATGGGAAATGAGGCATTCGGACTGACGGCATCCATGCTGGATGAGGGACGTGATATGATGCTTCACAAAGGCACCAGCACGGGTCCGAACGTGATGTACTTTGAGACGGGGCAGGGTTCTGAGCTGTCATCCGAGGCACATAACGGCTGGGATCAGGTGACCATGGAAGCAAGATGTTATGGATTTGCCAAACGGTATCAGCCATTCCTGGTTAACACGGTCGTAGGATTTATCGGACCCGAGTATCTGTATGATTCCAAGCAGGTAATCCGTGCAGGCCTTGAGGATCATTTCATGGGCAAGCTGACAGGCATCCCGATGGGCTGTGATGCATGTTATACGAATCATATGAAGGCTGACCAGAATGATATCGAGAACCTGGCGACTCTGCTGGTGGCGGCAGGCTGCAACTACGTCATGGGTGTGCCGCAGGGCGACGACTGTATGCTGATGTACCAGTGTACCGGTTACCATGAAGCAGCAGGACTCCGCGAAGTATTCGGACTTCGTCCGATTAAAGAATTCGATGCGTGGCTGGAAAAGATGGGATTCTCCGAGAATGGAAAACTGACGCCGCTGGCAGGCGATGCATCCGTATTTTTGAGCAAATAGGAGGTGGAAAGTTTGGTTAATGAAAAGGATTTGAGAAGTATTATTGAACAGGTTTTGGTGGAAATGAATCTGAATCAAACGGACGGTTCCCCTGCAGCTGCAGCAAAATCTTCCGATGCCGGCGCACCTGTGATTGAAGAAGGCTGTATTCCGGACGTGACGGAAGTAGATATCAAAATGCAGTATCTCGTTGAACATCCGGTGAACGGGGAGGCATACTACGACCTGAAACAGTACGCTCCCTGCCGCCTGGGAATCGGAAAGGCAGGCGCCCGCTATAAGACGGATCCGGTCCTTCAGTTTCGGGCAGCTCATTCGGCGGCGCAGGACGCAGTGTTCTCAGACGTTGACCAGGATTTCATCGATAACATGGGACTGTTCACAGTGCAGACGTGCTGTGACAACAAAGATACATATCTGACGAGGCCGGACCTCGGAAGAAGACTGAATGACGAAGCGGTGCAGACCATCAAAGAAAAATGCAGGATGAACCCGAAGGTTCAGATCTACGTGTCAGACGGACTGAGTTCAGCGGCTGTTGCGGCAAACATCGGGGATGTGCTGCCGGCGATCCAGCAGGGACTTAAGAGCGCGGGGATCGAGTGCGGAACCCCGTTTTTCGTAAAATACGGGCGTGTAGGGGCGATGGATCAGATCTCGGAGATCACCGGAGCGGAAGTGACCTGTGTGCTGATCGGAGAACGGCCGGGACTGATCACGGCAAAGTCCATGTCCGCATATATTGCCTACAGGGCAACGGTCGGAATGCCTGAGGCCAGGAGAACGGTAGTTTCCAATATTCACAAGGACGGCACGATTCCGGCTGAGGCAGGGGCACATATCGCCGATATTATAAAGAAAATTTTGGAGATGAAAGCCAGCGGAACTGATCTGAAACTCTAAGTACGATAGGAGGGAATCAAATGAAACGAGATCCAATCAAAGCGAATGTACTTGCAACCAAAATCATATCGAATGTCAGCCCGGATATGGCGAAGGAACTGAATCTGGCGCCGGACCAGAAATCCGTGGCTCTGATCACCTCGAACTGTGATGATGTTACGTATACGGCTCTTGATGAGGCAACCAAGAAGGCGGACGTAAAGGTCGTCTATGCAAAAAGCTTCTACGGGGGCGCTGACAATGCCAACACGAAGCTGGCGGGTGAGATCATCGGCATTCTGGCAGGACCGAATCCGGCGGAAGTGAGAAGCGGACTGGAAGCCTGCGTGGATGTGATTGAAAATGAGGCTCATTTTGTCTCTGCTAACGAAGACGACACCATCGTCTATTATGCACACTGTATCTCCCGCACCGGCTCTTATCTGTCTGATGGAGCAGGAATCGCGGAAGGCGAAGCGCTGGCTTATCTGATCGCGCCTCCTCTTGAGGCTATGTACGGGGTTGATGCGGCTCTGAAGGCGGCTGACGTAAGAATGTGCGTACTGTACGCGCCCCCGTCAGAGACAAACTTCGGCGGCGCGCTGCTCACGGGCAGCCAGTCTGCATGCAAAGCGGCCTGTGATGCATTTGCCCAGGCAGTGGAATTCGTAGCGGAAAATCCAAAAGAGTAGAGCAGGCGGCATCGTGATAGCAGCGGAGGTACTATATGAAAGCATTGGGAATGATCGAAGTATATGGCTACCTTGCAGCGGTGGAAGCTTTGGATAGTGCGCTTAAGGCGGCAAATGTGTCTCTGACGGATGTCGTAAAGGTGAGAGGCGGACTGGTGACGGTCATGGTCGAGGGTGATGTGGGCGCGGTGAAGGCGGCTGTCGATGCATCGGCGGCTGCAGCGGGCCGTGTGGGTACTGTCGTATCGGTACACGTGATCCCGCGTCCCGCAAAAGATGTCGGCAGGATGATTTCAAAGGCAGGCAGTGACAGCAAAGCTTCGGTTGAGACCGGACAGGTGCAGGCGGAGGCGGCGGAAGTCATCGAGGATGCCAGAGTCACCCAATCGCCGGAAATCGTCAATGAACCGGAAGCGGGACAGCTGGAGGAACAGCAGCCTGCCGGGGTGGAGGACGACGGGCAGGAATTAAGCCCCGAGAAGCTGCAGAAGATGACGGTTGACGCTCTTCGCAGACTCGCCAGGGAGCTGGAAGTTACCAATATGACATCACCGGAGATCCGTTTTGCCAAGAAACAGGAACTGATTCAAAAGATATTGGAATTTGTGAGACAGGAGAATTAAAATATGCAGTTATACGATAAAGATCTTTTGTCAGTGCAGGAAGTACGCGAGCTTGTGGAAAAAGCCAAGGCTGCCCAGAATGAATTGTGTACAAAGAATCAGAAAGAGGTAGACGCGATCGTAAAATCAATCGCGTATGCCGGCGTGCGGAATGCAAAGCGCCTGGCCAGGATGGCCCGCGAAGAAACGGGATTCGGCGTGGAAGCTGATAAAATCATTAAAAATGTATTCGCCAGCAACGGCGTATATGAACATATCAAAGACATGAAGACCATAGGTGAAATAGGCAGGGATGAGGAACGAAAGGTGCGGACTCTGGCAGTTCCGGTCGGCGTGATCGCCGGGCTGATACCGTCCACCAACCCGACGTCGACGGCATTGTACAAGGCTGAGATTGCGGTCAAGGCTGGAAATGCCATCGTATTTTCCCCACATCCAAATGCCAGGAACTGTATCCTGGAGACGGTGAAGGTGATCCGCCAGGCGATTGCGGAGATGGGCGGCAATGAGGATCTCGTATCCTGCATTACCATTCCTACCGTGCAGGCCACCGACAATCTGATGCGCCACCCGGACATTGCGATGATCCTGGCGACGGGCGGATCGGCCATGGTACGGGCGGCATATTCATCGGGCACACCGGCGATCGGAGTAGGCCCCGGAAACGGACCCGCCTACATAGAGAAGACGGCTGACCTGCCGCTGGCAGTCAAACGGATCATGGACTCCAAGACGTTCGACAACGGCACGATCTGTGCATCGGAGCAGTCTGTCGTCTGCGATGAGGGTATGGAGGAAGCAGTCCGAAACGAGATGGAACGGCAGGGGGCGTATTTCCTGGACAGTGAACAGATCAGGAAACTGGGAACTTTTATCCTCCGTGCCAACGGTACCATGAATCCGATGATCGTGGGAAAAAACGCGGCAGTGATCGCAGAGATGGCGGATATCACGATTCCGGAGGGAACCAGGGTCCTGGTAGCCAGGGAAGATGGTATTGGCAGAGGACACCCTTATTCCAATGAAAAACTGGCGCCGATTCTCGCATTTTACACGGCACCGTCCTATGTGGAGATCTGTGAGCTCTGTCAGGAGATCCTTCACTATGAGGGAGCGGGGCATACTTTCTCCATCCACACGAAGGATGACGGTATGGTCGAATATTTTGCAAAGCGGATTCCGGCATCCAGGATCGTAGTAAATACACCGAGTGCGCTGGGCGGCATCGGCGGAACCACGGGTCTGATGCCGGCGCTGACATTGGGCTGCGGCGCTGTCGGCGGAAGTGCCACATCGGAAAATGTAGGTCCGGAGAATCTGCTGAACCTGCGCTATGTGGCGGAGGGCATTCAGGAGATTGAAGATGTACAGGCGAGCCTGCCTGACTGTTCCGAGGGTGTCTGCAGGCCGCAGAGTTATGAAGATATTGATATTGATGCAGTAGTGAGCGAGATTATCAAGCGGCTTCGCTTGGCTTAACAGAAGGAGGAATTGATTATGGCAGCAATGCAGGCATTGGGAATGATAGAGACAAAAGGACTTGTAGCGTCCATCGAGGCAGCGGATGCGATGGTAAAGGCGGCCAACGTGACTTTGATCGGAAAAGAGCATGTGGGCGGCGGACTGGTGACGGTCATGGTGCGCGGTGATGTGGGAGCTGTCAAGGCGGCAACTGACGCGGGGGCAGCAGCAGCAGAGCGCGTAGGGGAACTGATATCCGTCCATGTGATCCCGAGACCGCATGATGAAGTGGAGTCCATCCTTCCGCATTTAGAATAACGACTTTTAAAAGGAGGAATTGATTATGGCAGTTATGCAGGCATTAGGAATGATAGAGACCAGGGGCCTTGTGGCATCTATTGAAGCGGCAGATGCGATGGTAAAGGCGGCCAACGTGACGCTGATCGGGAAAGAACACGTGGGAGGCGGTCTGGTAACGGTAATGGTGCGCGGTGATGTGGGAGCCGTCAAGGCAGCTACAGATGCAGGAGCGGCTGCGGCAGAGCGCGTGGGTGAACTGATATCCATCCATGTGATTCCGAGACCGCATGATGAAGTGGAAGCAATTCTGCCATCTCTGTCCAGATAACCGCGGGCTGGCCGCCGGACAGAAGAGAGCCCGGCGGCAGGCGGTGTGGAATGATAAGGAGGTGGCTTCGCAAAAATGAAAGTCATAACAGAAGCAATACTGCGCGACGAACTGAGGGCATCCCGGCCGGAGGTCTATACGGTTCCGGAAGGGAAGATTCTCTCACCGGCTGCCAGAGAATATCTGCAGCAGTGCAGGATCAGGATTGACAGCGGAGCCGGGAAAAAAACGCAGAAAGAAAAGGTGCAGATTACGGCTTCGGAAGTGCCGCCAATGCCGGAGGTAACTGTGCAGGCACAGGAAAAGCCGAAGTTCGTGGATGATGCCACGGGAGCATTTTATTACGAGAAGCCGGAGCATATGACGCACCTGCACGGAAATGTGCTGGTGCCTAAGGACAACAAACGAATTGTATTCCGGGGAAAACTGGACAGCCTGGAGGCAGTGTTCGTGCTGAATCAGACACTGATTAAGGAGGCAGGCGGGGACCAGGAAGTGATCGATGATCTGGAAGACATTCTGAACGGACTTCGTGAGATGATGCGCTGTGACGTGCTGAATGAGCCGTTTATCAGGGACAGCATCATAGGCCTGACTCATAAAGAGCTGAGGGAGCGTTCGCATAACCCTGCAAAATTTTATGGTATCAGGCAGATGATCCTGCCCAGTTATGCTCTGGGGAAAACGTATGCACTGCTGAATCAGCTCCGGACGGCAGTCAGGGAAACGGAGGTCGCCGCAGTGTCGGCATACTACAACGGCAAAACGTATGAGCACAGGGATATTATCCAGGAACTGAACCGTATGTCCAGTGCCATGCATATTGTCATGTGCAAATATCTCGCTGCACACAGCAGAGAATAGGGGGGCGACGGATGGAACAGCTTGTTGACAAAGTTGTGGATACCATCATCAGAGCCGGACTGGTGGAGGTTGAGGTCTCGGCCCGGCACGTCCACCTGACGGAACAGGACATGGAAGTCCTGTTCGGGAAAGGAGCGGTACTCCATGAAAAGAGGCCGCTGTCTCAGAAGGGACAGTTTCTGTGTGAGGAGCGTGTGAATCTCGTGGGACCGAGAGGCAGAAAAGAGCGTGTGGCCGTGCTGGGACCTGAGAGAAAAGAGACCCAGGTGGAATTGTCGGTGAGTGACTGCGTGGCGCTGGGAATCAAGGCTCCCGTCAGAGAGTCGGGGAATCTGGACGGCGCCGCCCCGGTCATCATCGAAGGGCCGAAAGGAGTGCTGCATGCGGAACATGCAGTGATCGTGGCACACAATCATATTCATGTGCCGGATGATGTGGCGCGAAAGCTGAAGCTGCAGGACAGGGAACGGGTCAGTGTCCAGATCCTGAGCCAGAGACCGGTCACGTTTGATAATGTGATTATCCGTGTCAGCAGCCAGTTCCGGTTTAAGATGCACATCGATTTTGATGAGGCAAATGCGGCTACAATCAGCGGGTTTACGCTGGGGAAGATATTGCCCGGTGAAAAAGTCAGGTAAGGAGCAGATAGGATGGACATAAAACGTGTTGAGGAATTGATGAAACGGGTGGAGGAATCCGAACGGGAGACATTTCGGCCGGTGGGAGAGAAACTGAAGGTTGGAGTGGATCTGGGGACGGCATATATCGTTATCGTAGTGCTGGACGAGGAGAACAATCCCGTCGCCTGTGAAAAGCAGGCGGCAGATGTCCTGAGGGACGGTGTGGTGATAGATTATGCGGGCGCACTGCAGACGGTGAAGCAGCTGAAGGAAAAGCTGGAGAAGCGGCTGGGAACGGAACTGCAAAACTGTGCCATCGCCATGCCGGCAGGCACCGAGAGCAGCATCAGGACGCATCAGTATGTGGCGGAGGGCGCCGGTTTTGAGGTGACCGGGGTGCTGGATGAGCCGTCTGCAGCGAATGCCGTGTATCAGATCGAAGACGGTGTGATCGTGGATATCGGCGGCGGGACCACAGGGCTTGCCATACTGCAGGGCGGGAAAGTCGTTCAGATCGAGGACGAACCCACCGGAGGGACTCATCTGACGCTGGTGCTTGCGGGGAATTACCACATTCCGTTTTCAGAGGCCGAGGTCATCAAGCAGGATTACAAAAGACATCGTGAAATTCTGCCCGTCCTCAAGGCGGTGGTGGAGAAAATAGCGACCATAATCAAACGTTATGTAAATACAGATGTGATCGATACGATTTATCTCTGCGGCGGTACGTGCTGCCTGACAGGAATTGAAGAAATTATTGAGAAAGAAACCAGAATCAAGACAATAAAACCGGAAAATCCGTTTCTGGTGACTCCGACAGGAATCGCCATGAACTGCAGAGTGTGACTGCAAAACATTTTGAGTATCGCAGATCTAAAATTAAGAGAAAGGAGGAGAGTACGTGGATATCGATGCTTTAATCAATGCAATATATGACAAAGTACAGGAGCGGATCACCGCTCAGGAAAGCAGCGGTGCCTGTGAGACGGACGGCTGCAATCATGAAAAACCAAAGTTTTTGATTCTGGCAGACGCTCACGGAGACATTTGCCATCAGGCTCTGGAGTGCCCGATGTTAGGCAGATATTATCAGATGGAATGCGCACTGCTGATGGACTGCCGCTGTGAGATCACAGATTATGAAGCGGTCCTGGCATATACAATGACCAATGAAAATCTGGGAAAGATCGCATGCGGAATCATCGACAGCGATTACACCAGGCTGTTTTCACAGGCATTGCTGGCGGGCAGAAAGATCTTTGTCCCGGAGGAGGAAATCGAGCTGTTTGGCTACAGGGAAACGGCGCCGGAAGCCTACTATGCAAAAATGGAAGCCAATGTAAAACTGCTGCGGGACAGCGGCGTCATCATCGCTCCGAACCGTGAACTGCAGGCATGTATCCTGGACGGAAAAACTCCATCTTCGGAACCGTCATATTCGCCTGAGAAACCCGGGCAGGAAGGAAGGGAGTTCGTGATCTCCAAAAAGGTAATCACAGAGCGTGACCTGATCGCAGCAAAAGAACAGAAAGTCTGCTGTGTGGTGGTGGATCAGAAGGCAATCCTCACTGATCTGGCCAGAGAGTATGCGGGCAAACAAAAGATTACAATCCAGAGAGGCTGTCTCGGTTCATCTAAGGGGAGGCAGGACGTATGAAGACAGGAAAAGTGATTGGAAACATATGGGCGACAAGAAAGGAAGAGCGTCTGGCAGGTCTGAAGCTTCTGGTCATACAGCCGATCGATCTGCTGGATGACAGCCCGATCGAATACCCTATCGTGGCGGCCGATATCATCGGCGCCGGCGTTGGGGAAAAGGTAATCTATGTAGGCGGAAGCTCTGCCAGGGGCGCCGCAGGATCCGCGGATATTCCTGTGGATGCCACAGTAGTCGGGATCGTGGACGGGCAGGAAATCGAGGAGAGCCTGGTCGAAAGAAGGCGGTGATCATATGCAGATGACAGAGGCTGTAAAGAATGCCGGCGTGGTAGGTGCGGGCGGAGCCGGTTTCCCCACACATGTAAAACTGAATACCAAGGCAGAGTATTTTCTGATAAATGCTGCGGAGTGTGAACCTCTGATCGAGACGGATAAATATTTATGCCGGACGTACGCGCGGCAGATCGTCCGCACCGCAGTCAGGATAGCCGGTCATCTGGAGGCTAAACACGCGGTAATCGCTCTTAAAGAGAAATATACCAGAGAGATCAGCGCTCTCACGGAGGCGATCGCGGAAGAGAAGGCGGATCTTGGCATCTACCGGATGCGTTCTTTTTATCCGGCGGGTGATGAGCAGGTGCTGGTGCAGCAGGTGACAGGGAGAAGCGTACCCGAACGGGGGCTCCCGCTCGACGTGGGCTGTGTGGTTGAAAACGTCGGGACGGTACTTGCCGTGTCGGACGCTCTGGAGGGTATACCGGTGACAGAGAAATTTCTTTCTGTCACAGGAGCGGTAAAGTCCCCGGTCATGTTCCGGGTACCCATCGGTACACCGGTCAGGGATGTGCTGCAGAAGGCAGGAACTCTGCCCGGACAGTATGCAGTGATACTGGGCGGTCCGATGATGGGGAAGATACTGGCAGATGAGCAGGATATCAGCCGGGCTGTCGTGACTAAGACTACAGGGAACCTTTTGGTGCTGCCGAAAGATCATTATCTGGTGAGGCGTACGCTGATGCCGCGGGAGAAAATGGTCCGCCGGGCAACAGCCGCCTGTATTCAGTGCCGGATGTGCACAGACCTGTGTCCCAGATACCTGATCGGACATGAGGTGTATCCGCACCGGATCATGCGGAATCTGTGGAGGCAGTCAGCCATCACGGATGAAAAAGAATTTGAACAGTGTTTTGGAAGCGCTGCCAACTGCTGTAACTGCGGGGTATGCGAGATGTTTGCCTGCCCGATGGGACTCTCGCCGAGAAAGATGAACGAGTACGCGAAGGAACTCCTGCGGGAGAGAGGGATCAATCCCGCGCGAAGTCTGAGCCCCGCCGCGAGACGGGCGGCCGATTACCACAGGATACCGACAGAGCGGCTGATCGCCAGGCTGGGCCTTATGCAGTATGTATCGCACGGCCTGCCGGAACTGGTCCGGCTGGTACCGGAGGAAATCTTTGTTCCGCTGTCGCAGCATATCGGGAAACCAGCCGTTCCGGCTGTATCTGCAGGGGACAGGGTTGAAAAAGGTAATCTGATCGCGGGAGCGGCAGAAGGACTTTCCGCCAATATCCATGCCGGAGTGGACGGCGTGGTGGAGGAAGTCACGGCAAGAAGCATCAGAATCAGCAGGAGGGAGGAGTAAAGAATGGGAAAAGCAATCGGCATGGTGGAGCTGTCCAGCATCGCACGGGGTATCGAGACAAGCGACTATATGGTAAAAGCTGCCCGGGTGGACCTGATCCGTTCTTCTACCGTCTGTCCTGGAAAATATATCGTAATCGTCAGCGGAGACACGGGGGATGTAAAAGCATCCATGGAGTCAGGGCTGGCAAGAGGAGAGGGATTCGTGGTGGATTCCCTGCTAATCTCCAATGTGCATGAGCAGCTGTTTCCGGCGCTTGCCGGGGCAGTGGAGGTAACAAAGCCCCAGGCGGTAGCGGTGGTTGAGTTTTATTCTGTGGCGTCAGCAATCCTTGCTGCGGACAGAGCCGCAAAGGCAGCACAAATTACATTGATAGAAGTGCGTATCGGATATGCAATCGGGGGGAAAGGGTTTGTCACTCTTACGGGAGACGTAGGAGCTGTACGGGCAGCGGTGGAAGCTGCCAGAGGGCAGGACGAACTGTATGTGGAAAGTACGGTCATTCCGCGTCCTTCACCTCAGGTGTTCCAGGCACTTTTGTAACCGAATCAAAACTTGGACCGTGATCTGAGAGAGGAGGCGTGTGTATGTTTAATGAGTTAATTGATAATATTACGAACGTGGAAGTTTTTACAGAAAGTATTAAGGAATGGGTAAGCGGCATATCGATCAATTCCGTTATCATTTTTATCATGATGATCTTCATGATCGTAGGAGCGATCGATAAGATACGCGGAAATAAAAAAGGGTATGGCGAGCAGTTCGATGAGGGCTTCAATGCGATGGGACCGCTGGCGATCGCCATGGCAGGTGTTGTTGCGGCAGCTCCGGTCCTCGCAATTATCCTGAAGCCGATCATTGTTCCGATCTATACGCTGCTGGGCGCAGACCCGTCGATGTTCGCGACGACCCTGCTGGCATGTGACATGGGAGGATATCCACTGGCAATGCAGCTCGCAGAGACGGAAGCAGTCGGCAATTTCTCCGGCCTGATTCTGGGAACCATGATGGGCCCGACACTCGTATTTACCATCCCTGTTGCGCTGTCCATCATCAAAAAGAAAGACCGTCCGTTCCTGGGCGCAGGTATTCTGGCAGGTATGATCACCATACCGATCGGCTGTATCGTCGGCGGTCTGGTCATGAATCTGACACAGTACAAAATGGACTTCCTGGGAATCCTTGTCAATCTGATTCCGGTTATCATTATCGCCGCCCTGATCGTGCTTGGGCTGTGGTTCATTCCGGATAAGATGATCAGCGGGTTTAATAAATTCGGTACGGGCGTTACCATTGTCATCACATTTTTCACTGCAGTTGCGGTCTTCGAGTATCAGACAGGAATCAAGTTTCCGCTGATGAACATCATGGTGGAGGCTGATGCTGACGGGGTGATCCCTCTGGAATCCGGTCTTCTGGTCTGCGGACAGATCGCCATCGTATTGATCGGTGCGTTCCCGATGGTACTCTGGATCACACGTACGTTCGGCAAGGCGCTGAACGCGATCGGCAAGAAGTTCGGCATGGATGAAAATGGCTCCGCTGGCCTCGTGGCAACACTTGCTAATAATATTGCAATGTTCAACATCATGGATCAGATGAACGCAAAGGGCAAGCTGTTAAACGTTGCCTTTGCAGTCAGTGCGGCATTTGTATTCGGTGATCATCTGGGCTTTACCGCCGGCGTGAATTCTGAAATGATCTTCCCGGTTATCGTCGGCAAGCTGGTAGCCGGTATCACGGCACTTATACTGGCGAATATCCTGGCACCGAAGCTTTTGTCCAAGGTTCAGGATTCTGTTAACAAGGTGAAGGATGAAGAATAGAGAAAGGAATTGCAGCCTATGAATGTCAGTGAAGAGTTAATCCGGGAAATTGTCATGAAGGTTTTGCAGGAGTCCTCAAAACCAGCCGTTCAGGAGGACTTTGTGAAAGAAAAAGATCCGAGCGGCATTATCAGGATTCAGACGGACACCGTCAAATGTGAACCGTTCAAACAGGAAGGCGTGGCGCTGAAAGATGTTGTGACGCTTGACGAGGCGCCCAGAATGGGCTGCGGGATCATGGAACTGGATCACACCAGCTTTGAATGGACATTGACGTATGATGAGTATGACATGGTCATCGACGGCATCCTGGAGATCGAGATTGACGGCAGGGTGGTGTCCGCGGGCCCCGGAGAGATCATCTATATTCCGAAGAACAGCCACATTCATTTTCAGACGCCGTCAAAGGCGAGATATGCTTATTTTGTATATCCGGCAGACTGGCAATAGTACTTCTGCCGTATTACATAAACGCTGAGTCAGCGAAAGGACAGGTGAGAAGCAAATGAGATACTGCACTGAGACTGCCGTTCGGCGAGTTTCCAAAGAACTTCTCCTGTCATGCTACAGCAATTCCGGACAGGTGCAGCAGTCATGCTGCGCCTGCCCGCACTATGGAAAGGTCTGGTCATGCCCTCCGGGGATACCGGATGCGGCGTGTTATCTGGAGCCTTATGATGAGGCCTTTCTGACTGCGGTGAAAGTCATCTATCCGCAGGAGCAAAGAGACGCGGCAGCGACCGCCAGGCAGACTGAACGGATCCGCCGGGAGACTTATGAGAAGGTGAAAAGAGAGCTGCTGCTTACCCTGCTGGAACTGGAGAAAAGGCTGCCCGGCAGCAAATGCATGGGGGCGGGGCGCTGTATCCTATGCGGGAAGTGTGCGAGGGAAACAGGAGGTAACTGTCGTCATCCGCAGGACAGGCGATATTCCTTGACAGCCTTCGGGTTTGATTTCGGAAAAATGCTTGGGGAGTTGATGGACATCCGGCTGTTGTGGAGTCCTGATGGTCTTCCCGAGTATGATGTGGCTGTTGCAGCGTTGTTTGTGAGGACGGGGCTGGTCTGATTTTGTTAAAACTGCATAAATAAAAGAAGATTACGGGTGTTCCGCTATGCGGAACACCCGTTTCGCGTGGCGGGATTCGGAGATTGTATTGAAAATCCAATAAACTATAATGGAAAATATAGAATGTATTGGTAGTTTTTAAAAACAGGAGGAGGTATTTACGATGAAAGCAACGACGGGTTCAAGTACAAATGCATGTGCAAAAACGGCAGGCGCCGAGGCGGCAAAAAAAGTAAAAAACGGGTTGGAACAAATAAAAATGGCATTCGTATACGCGAGCTGTGATTATGATCTGGACGATATGCTGGCAGGCATCGCCGATGAGCTTCCGGGAGTTCCGGTTATCGGGAACACATCATTCACCGGCGTTATCACCCCGGAGGGGTTTGTCGGCGGCGATGACGGATTTGTCGGGATCATGGGGATGACGGACGAGAATCTGTGTGTCGGAGTGGCGGCGGTCGAAAAAACGGATGGTCCGGAGGCGGCAGGTGAGAAGGCGGCGGCTCTTGCGATGGAGCGGGCAGGAAAGACGGGAGCGCCGGATTATTTTTACATGGTGGCACCTCCGGGAGAGGAGGAGTTCTATCTGAAAGGAATCACGAACGTGATTGGCAGGGTCCCGTTCTTCGGCGGGAGCGCCGCAGACAACACGATCTCCGGCAACTGGAAATTATTTACCGACAGGGGCGTATTTGCAGACGGCGTGGCGGTTGCATTCTTCTATACGGCAAAAGGCATGGAAAATAAATTTACCGGCGCATACCGTGAGACGAAGGACATCGGGATCATCACGAAAGTGGATGGAAAGCGCACACTGGCTGAGATCGACGGGATACCGGCGCTGGAGAAATATGCCGCGTGGAGAGGCATGGATGCGGAACAGCTGAAGGGCGGAGCGCTTCTGGCAGAGACGATCGTCTCACCGCTCGGGGTCAAGGACAGACTCGGTGACCTGGTGGCGATCCGTCATCCGATGAACGGCAATGACGACGGTTCCATGGCGATCGGCAACAACCTGGCAGAGGGCACGGCGATCATTCGTATGGAGGCTGACGTGAATGAACTGATCGACTCCACCGGTAAGACGCTGAATGAACTGAAAGAGCGGATGAAACGGCCGGCAGGCGCTTACCATCTGGTACACTGCGGCGGGCGGCGGGCAGGAATCGACGGACGGATCGATGAGGTTGCCAGACAGATCAAAGAGGCGGCGGGGGATGTGCCGTTTATCGTGGAATTCACTTTTGGTGAATATGGTTTCGAAGCAGATGGTTTAAATACATGCGGCGGCCTGATGCTTTCATTTACAGGATTTGAACAGTAGAGATCAGAAAGGGGATATTTATTATGAAAATGATCATTAACGGAAAAGAAGTGGATGCGGCTGACGGTAAGGTGATTGAGGTGACGAATCCGGCAACGGGAGAGGTGATCGACACCGTTCCGGCCGCGACGAAGGAAGATATCGACCTTGCGGTAGCGGAGGCGGTCAGGGCACAGAAGACCTGGGCAAAGGTTCCGGTGCATGAGAAGGCTGACATCATGTACAGATTTCTGGATATGGTTGACGCTGAAAAAGAAGATCTTGCGCAGACACTCTCGGCGGAGACCGGAAAACCCATCGTGGAAGCGCGGGGGGAGATCGGGAATATTCCGATCGCGTTCAGAGCATTTTCCGAACGGGCGAAACATCTCTACGGAGAGACGATCCCCGCCGGCATGGAGGCAGGGCAGGAAAAACATGTACTGATCACGAAGCGCGAGCCGATCGGTGTGATCGCCTGCGTGATCCCGTTCAACTTCCCGTGCGACCTCTTTGACCAGAAGATTGCTCCGACGCTGCTCGCCGGAAATGCGGCGATTGTAAAACCATCCACCGACAATCCGCTGACTTTATGTAAACTTACGGCACTTCTGGTAAAAGCAGGGGTCACGGACGGCGCGATTCAGATCGTGACCGGGCGCGGCTCAACAGTGGGTGGATGGCTGTGCGGTAATCCGGACGTTCATGCGATCACCCTGACAGGCTCCACCGAGGTGGGTATCGAGACGGCGAAGACAGCCGCAGACCATCTGGCGCACATCGCACTGGAACTCGGCGGCAACGATGCATTCATCGTGCTGGAGGACGGAGACGTCGACCTTGCCGCTGAGGAACTGATCTGGGGACGTATGTACAACACGGGACAGGTGTGCTGTGCATCCAAGCGGTTCCTGATCCATGAAAGTCTTGCAGAAGCATTTACAGAGAAGGCAGTCGCAAAGATCAAAGCCTTGAGACAGGGCATGCCTTCCGATGAGAGTACTCAGATCGGCTGCCTCATCAGTGAAAAGGCGGCGATTGAAGTGGAGAAACAGATTCAGCTCACAGTCCGGCAGGGCGGCGAGATCGTACTGGGGGGCGGACGAAAGGGAGCATTTGTTGAGCCCACCGTGATCAGAAATGTGCCGAAGACCGCCGATGTGGCGACCGATATGGAAATCTTCGGACCGGTTGTTCCGGTCATCACATTCAAGACGACGGAGGAGGCGATCGATATCGCGAACAGCTCCAGGTTCGGTCTCTGCGGATGTGTGTTCACCGAAAATATGAAGAAGGCAATGTACGTATGCAACGCACTGGAGTGCGGCGGGACCGTCATCAACGGCGCCAGCTTCTTCCGAAGCTTCGAGATGCCGTTCGGAGGCTACAAATATTCCGGCATCGGCACAGAAGGCGTGATGTCGACGTTCGACGAGGTGACCAGGACTAAGACCATCGTGCTGAAAAATATTATCTAAAGCCCCCTCATAACTTCTTTTATATCATATGTTTTTACGCGAAAAGTGCTTTCGCGCAGGGAAATACCTGTGTGGAAAGCACTTTTTGTGTTGTTATGATATATATGTTACTGGACATAACCCATCCGGCGGGAGATATTGGCGGCCGCCTGTTTGACCTGAGAGATCACCATTTCCAGCTTGTCATCGGACAGGCTTTTGATGGAACCGCTTGCACTGATTGCCGCCACGGGAGCACCCCGGTAATCAAAGATCGGGGCTCCGACACAGCGGTGTCCCATCTGATACTCCTAGTTATCCATGGCCCAGCCCTGTTTGCGCACGATCTTCAGATACCGTTTAAATTCTCGGACATCCGTAATCGTATTCTGGGTATACTGTTTAAAATCGCACAGGTAGAGAGCATCATCCAGCTCATCTCCGGACAGACAGGCGAGCAGGCATTTTCCCATGGAAGAGCAGAATGCCGGAGACCGATACCCAACCTGGGTGTAGAGGCGTGTGCTGGGGTAGATATCCATACGCTCCAGATATACGACATCGCAGCCGTCCAGAATTCCAAGGTGTGAGGTCAGCCCCAGGTCCCGCAGCATGTCATTTAAAAATGGCTTCGCCTCGGTCAGAAGCTCCAGACTGTTGATGTGATAACTGACAGTCTCTATCATTTTATAGCCGATCGAATACGTATTGTCCGGATGCTTCTCCACATACTGCCGTGCACACATGGAGGAGAGCAGCCGGTGCACCGTACTCTTGCTCATCCCTGTCGCCCTGCAGATGGCGGAGAGGCTCATCGGCGCACTCGAACATGCCAGTTCCTCAATGATATCAAACACCCTGTCCACAACTCTTACATTATCGTCCAACAGCAACACCCCCGTTTTGCGTACCGCCTGTCAATCTGTTTCTTCTATTGTAAAAGCATGTAATTTTCGTGTCAATAAAAAGCGTAAATTCTCCTTGTCAGGATATCTGCTTTCCTCTATAATGTATTATGTTCAAGAAAAGGCAAAAGATTATGAACAGGAAACGAAGCGGACACCATACCCCTCAGGGTGGTGAAGTTCGTTTTGTGAGATAAAACGGCGGGCAGATCTGCCTGCCATCCTTGAAACATTCAGTGAGTTCGGGGTGCCCGGAGCATTCCAATGAAAAAAATTCAGGAGGAACACACGTGGAAAAAGAGATGATCATCGTCCTGGACTTCGGCGGACAGTACAATCAGCTGATCGCGAGAAGAGTCAGAGAATGTCACGTGTATGCGGAAGTTCATCCGTATACCATAAGTATTGATAAGATAAAAGAGATAAATCCGAAAGGGATCATTTTCACAGGGGGACCCAACAGCGTCTATGCCGGGGATTCGCCGAGATACAGCAGAGAAATCTTTGATCTGGGGATTCCGATTCTTGGGATCTGCTACGGTTCACAGCTGATGTCCTATCTGCTGGACGGTGCGGTCGAGACCGCACCAGTCAGTGAATATGGTAAAACCGAGGTTGATGTAGATAAGAATTCCGTGCTGTTTAAAGACGTTTCTCCGCGGACAATCTGCTGGATGAGTCATACGGATTATATTTCCGCTGCTCCCGAAGGATTCCGGGTGACGGCCCATACGCCCGTCTGTCCGGTGGCTGCGATGGAAAATCCGGAGCGCAGGTTATATGCGACGCAGTTTCACCCGGAAGTCATGCACACGCAGGAAGGCATGAAGATGCTTTCAAGCTTTGTGTATGATGTCTGCGGCTGTGAGGGCACCTGGAAAATGGATTCTTTCGTGGAAGATTCCATCAAAAGCATCCGTGAGAGAGTGGGTACCGGTAAGGTACTGTGCGCGCTGTCCGGAGGCGTTGACTCCTCGGTGGCGGCTGTCATGCTGTCGAAAGCCATCGGCAGACAGCTGACCTGTGTCTTCGTAGACCACGGTCTGCTCCGCAAAAATGAGGGCGACGAGGTGGAAGCTGTCTTCGGACCGGAAGGCGACTATGATCTGAATTTCATTCGCGTCAATGTACAGGACCGCTTCTATGAAAAACTTGCCGGTGTAACCGAACCGGAGAAGAAGCGGAAAATCATCGGCGAAGAGTTTATCCGCGTGTTTGAGGAAGAGGCGAAGAAGATCGGCTCCGTGGATTTTCTGGTGCAGGGCACCATTTATCCGGATGTGATCGAGTCCGGTCTCGGAAAATCGGCGGTCATCAAGAGCCATCACAACGTCGGCGGTCTCCCGGACTATGTGGATTTTAAAGAGATTATCGAGCCGCTGCGCCTGCTTTTTAAGGATGAGGTGCGCAAGGCAGGTTTAGAGCTTGGCATTCCGGAATACCTGGTATTCCGCCAGCCATTCCCGGGCCCCGGACTCGGCGTACGCATCGTGGGTGAAGTCACGGCGGAGAAGGTCAGAATCGTGCAGGATGCCGATGCCATCTATCGCGAGGAAGTGGCGAAGGCAGGCATCGACAAGGATCTGGGACAGTATTTTGCAGGACTCACCAACATGCGCTCGGTCGGCGTCATGGGCGATGAGCGGACGTACGATCACGCGGTGGCGCTGCGCGCCGTTATGACGAGTGACTTTATGACGGCTGAGGCTGCAGAGATTCCTTATAAGGTGTTGTTTAAGGTGACGAGCAGGATTATCAATGAGGTGAAGGGTGTGAATCGGGTATTTTATGATTTGACGAGTAAGCCGCCTGGGACGATTGAGTTTGAGTAGAGGGTTAAAACCCCGCAAGCCAGTAATTACAAGGCTTGCGGGGTTTTCTTCTGCCCGAAAAGTAAGATTTTAGTAAGATAATCTGTAATATGTTTATCCGGCTTTCTCTATTCTATTCTTTTCCAGTGTAATTGTTACATAAATGCAGAGGCTAAATGCCCCAGAACAAAGTACATGACTACTTCCGGGCATCGTCGAATTAATGATTCCAGTAAAGAAGTTAATTAATGTTGCAATAAGCAAGCAAATGCATACCGCTATAATAATCTTAGAAAATACTCGATAATCTTTCAAATTTGTTACCTCCATGAAAACTGTGATTTTTCACCCCGTCAAATGAGGGATGCAATATTTTATTTCCCTTGTTATCCACAAGCTAGAATTTACAGATTGGCAATTGTAAAAAATATCATTTACTAAAATCAAGCGCCTTACCAAGCCATTCTTTCATAGGTTTGCTTGTATATGGTTGAATTCTACCATCAAACTTTAGATATCTACAATCATCAGCATTAAATGAAATGGATTCTATATTTTTAAATTTGGCGTATTTTTTTTCTCCACCATACTTTATAAAATTAGGATCATTTGCAGCTGTATCTAGAAAAGCTAACACGCTAATCAAAATATGCCATTTTTGACTTAATATATCTTTATCGGATAGTGGTTCCCATACATTTAGTTTTGCAACAATGTTTTTATCCCATAAAAAAACATATTCATTTTCTATATTTCTTTTTTTTAAACATATATAAAAACTCAAATTATTTTTTACATCATACAATTTAATTGGCTCTCTATTATTTTCAATCTTTCTATTTATTTTTTCCCATTCTGAAATATTTCTAAAATCGAGTGCTAATTTTTTAGAGGCGTCTTTTGGTGATTTTTCAGCCTCATAAGTACAGGTGTTACAAATATTAACAAAATCCTTTAAATTTTTGGTTATCTCCATTTACTACCGCCTTTTATTGACTTCTACCTTTTCTAGCCGTTCATTATCTTTATAAACTGGAATTTTCATAGCTCTATAAGCTGAAAGTTATTACTTATTTAAACTCCATCAATCACTAAGGTATTGCGAGAGGAGATATGTAATTATTTTTCTATAATGTGTGCGTTATGACATCTTTAATGGAGTATTTATTTTGCTGAACGATTTTTTGCTTGTTTTAATGCTTTCTCAGCTTCGCTTCTTCGCAAATCATAATGTTTTTGAAGAAGTAAAATGATTTTTTCATCTGTCTGTTTGGCTTCAAGTAATGCGTCAGTAGTATGAATAATAGAAATATTACGCATATGCGCTATAACTTCATTTTCGTGGTTTTCGATAACCTGAGTAATTACATCTAAAAATTCACTCGGAATATTCCTAAGTTCTTGCATAAGATTTTTTTTTGTATTTTCCATAATGGCATCCTTTCTTGATCTATTTATATAAATCTCAATTTGCTATTTCTTATTATATTCACTTACGCCTATTTAAAGCGATGCTTTCGGGAAATGTATTTTTCCATTTAGCATACTCTTCCTCAGTTATTTCTCCAGCTTGATACTTCTTATTTGCTTCTCCCCATTCAATAACAAGGTCTGATATGCTGGCTTGTCCGCTCTTTTTGGGAGCAGCCTGTAAGTAATATATTCCGTTTTCTTCCACCACTTTCAGATTGTAGTTTTCTTCCATTTCAAACAAAGCGTGCATGACACCGAGTTCACTGTTTAAATTTGGTTCAGAAATAGCGAAAACACTCACCCCAAGAGCAGAAGCAATAACCTCAAGGTGTTTCGGGCTGGGGGTACGGTTGCCTAATTCATAGTTTCTTATGGCGGATTCGCTCATGCGGCATTTTTGCGCCAAATCTTTTTGTAGTAGATTCTGTTCCGTTCTGAATTTTCTGATTTTCTCACCAACAGTCATCACTTATCATCCTTTCAAGATATATGTACATTTCCTAAGTATAACCAGTATACCACACACATTTCAAAAATGAAATGAAAACTATTGACATTTCATAAATGAAATCTTATAATACAGATATACATTTCAATAATGAAATGTTAGCGAATAAAATGAAAGGTGGATAATGTATGGACAAAAACTTATTTATTAATGCAAGTGAAGTGGTGGATATGCTGGATGTGTCGAAACCTTATGCCTATAAGCTAATCCAGCAATTCAACAAAGAACTTGCCGAAAAAGGCTATCAGATTATTCCCGGCAGAGTCAGCAGGAAATATTTCAAGGAAAGGATGTACGGATTGAATGAGTAGGGGGTGTGGAAATGTCGGTTCATAAAAATAAAGTGACGGGTAAGTGGGATGCATATAGCTATTACTACGATTACACCGGGAAACGAAAACAGAAGCACAAAAGCGGTTTTGAGAAGAAGAGAGATGCACAGGAATGGGAACGGCAGTTTGATCTAAAGAAAGACCGTAATCTGGATATGAGTTTTGGCGTGTTTGTAGAAATGTATATGGCAAATGAAGAAAAAAGAGTAAAGAAAAGTACATTCCTGACAAAACAGCATATTGTCGAGAAAAAGATTCTCCCTTATTTCAAGGATAGAAAACTCAAAGAGATTACAGCAGTAGACGTTATAGAATGGCAGAATGAAATGATTTCTTGCAAAAATGGAAAAGGGAAAGGTCACTCACAGGATTATCTTCGCACCATTCATGCACAGTTAAGCGCAATCTTTAACCATGCGGTAAACCTTTACGGTCTTTCCGCTAACCCAGCCAGACAGGCGGGAACAATGGGAAAGCAGTTTGGCAAAGAGATGAAATTCTGGACAAAGGAAGAGTTTCAGCGATTTATTGAAGCGGTAGCAAATAAACCGAGGTCATACTATGCGTTTGAAATGCTTTACTGGTGTGGAATAAGAGAGGGGGAATTGCTGGCTCTTACAAGAGAAGATTTCGATTTCGTAAAACAGACGGTACGAATTAATAAGACATTTCAGAAGTTAGAGGGAAAAGACCACATAGGAACACCAAAAACGCAAAAAAGTAACCGAACAATTTTTATGCCGGATTTTCTGGCAGAAGAAATGGAGATGTATATTGACAGTTTGTATGGGTATCGCCCCACAGACAGGATATTCCAGATTAGCAAGAGTTTTCTCCACCATGAGATGGATAGGGGAGCAAAAGCGGCAGGAGTGCCGGAAATCCGCATACACGACTTGCGGCATTCCCACGTTTCGCTGCTGATTAATATGGGATATTCCGCATTGGCAATTGGAGAGAGGTTAGGGCATGAAAGCATAAAGGTCACATACCGCTATGCACATCTTTTCCCAACAGTACAGACAGAGATGGCAAAAAAATTAGGAGCAGAAAGAGAGGAAATATTAGATGTCCCAAAAGAAGAAAGATGATAAAAACAGGTGGCGCAATCTTACTGTAGCTTTCCGGGTATCACCCGAAGAAAATGAAGAATTGAATATGAGAGTGAAGTTATCCGGTGCAGAGACTAAGCTGGAATATATTATTCAAAGCGTTCTCCATCAACAGGTAATTGCAAAGGGGAATCCACTCATGCTTGTGACGTTCCGAAGAGAACTGCAGCATATTGAAAAAGAACTGGAACGGCTGACATCTATTGACGAGATGGATTCTGAACTTTTGACACCGATCAGGAGTATGTTAGAAATATTAGAGGGTTTTCGTAAAAATAGTACAGGGGAAAAGAACAATGAGCGTTAAAAAAGCCCTTGCATCCGTAAATACAAGAGCCTTAGAAATGCATGATGCATCTCTGGACAAGAGTATTGTAGCACGAAGAAAAGGCAGATACAATCGAAAATTCAAAACAGAAAGGGGGCGGTGACTTGGCAATCTGTTCCTCTCAGAATACTATCGTAGATCAAATGGCTGGCATTGTAATTACAGGAAATGTGATTCCACAGAATTGGTATAGGGCAATCGTCAAGCCAACTGGTAAACCATATGTAGAAGCAATTATGATATTAGCAGATATTGTATATTGGTATCGCCCCACAGAGGTCAGAGATGAAATGACCGGGCAGACAACAAGGTTACAGAAGAAGTTTCATGGAGATTTACTGCAAAGAAGCTATCAGCAAATATCAGACCAGTTTGGAATCTCAAAGAGACAAGCGGCAAGAGCAATCGTTGCACTAGAAGAATTGGGAGTTATACGAAGAGAATTTCGTGATCTAAAAATCAATGGGCGAAGTGTGAATAATGTAATGTATCTGGAATTGATACCGGGGAGATTGCAGGAATTAACAAACCCAATACAAGGTGATAATGAATCCATGTCACCAATTTTGGGGAGACCTGCTGCCAAAAACAATGATAGAACCATAGGAAAAATGGAGACAGGTCGTGCCGGGGCGTGTGATACAAATACAAAGATTTATCCAGAGATTATCAACAAAGAATATTCAATCTTATCGTATCAGGAAGAATTGGAACAATTTAAAAAGCAGATTGATTACGATGCGATACGATTGGATATGCCATATCAGGCAGAGCAGTTAGATGAAATTGTCTCTCTGGCAGTAGAGGTTTTGACAACAACAAAGGAAACCATACGTGTAAACAAAGAGGAACGGCAGACTTATCTGGTTCAAGCACAGTTTCGGAAATTGAATATAGGGCATATACGCTATGTATTAGACTGTCTGGCTCATAATATAACCGAGGTAAGGAATATTAAAGCAATGCTGATAACAAGCCTATATAACGCTGTATCGACTATGGGCAGCTATTATATGGCAAGGGTGCAGCATGATATGTATGGAGATTGAATTTTGCCCGGTTACGGGCAAATAAAGCGGCGGACCCGCCGAAAAAAGAAATAAGTCGTGGCATCTCTCAGCAATAAGAAACTACTTTCTTTAAGCCCTCGGCGTTTGAGAGCGAAATACACCCTACGCACAAAACTTCGTTTTGTACTTCGGGTATTTCGCCCTGCTGGGAGCTAGCCGCCGATAGGCGGGAAGGTTCGTAAACGGGTGCCTATGCACCCACTCACAGTGGCAGTTGAACCACGATGCAGTGCAGGAAAGAGGTGTTGCTTATAGCAAGAAATTCATTTATACAGATGTCGAAATTGACAAATCTGAAAGGTAGAATTAACTATATATCCAGCCATGCCAGACAGGAAAATCTGTATGCTGTTTATGAAACTACAGACCGAAAATTTTGGAGTGAATTGGCAAAGTGCAATCAAGAAGAATTTAATAAAAGTGGGACGGAGGGAAAGTGTATTGAGTCCAGAGAATTGATTATTGCTCTGCCAGAGAGTTTTGTAGAGTATGTCCCGAGTGGACTATTGGAAATATTTACAAATCATTTCAAACGGAATTATGGTGTGGAGTGCATCGCAGCATTGCACCATAATAAACGTAAAACAAATTATCATATCCATCTTATTTTTTCTGAACGTAAGCTGTTGGGTATGCCAAAGGAGAAAGTTGCTACCAGAAATATGCTCTATGATGAAAATGGAAAGCACGTTAGAACCAAAAAGGAAATATTGGACGATAGCGGTCAGATGCGGGCAGGATGCAAAATTATTCCTAAAGGTGAGGTATACGAACAGAAGATTTTTACAATCAAGGACAGCCGATTTAAAAGTGAGGGGTTTTTGGATGAAGTAAAGAAGTCCTATACGGATCTCGTCAATATCTATGTGAGAGATGATAAAGAAAAATTAAAGATGTTTGACCGCAATGGGGCGTATCTTCCGATGAAAAAGATTGGAAAGAATAATCCGAAAGCAGAACAGGTAAAAGCTGATAATTTACAGAGAAAAAGGTGGAATCAGACTGTTGATAGGGCATTGGTAAGTGGGGTGCCAGAACAGAAGATTATAGAGGTCAGAAAGGTTGAGATTGGCAGGAAAGCCAATCAATCTATCCGACAGTCTGGTTGTCAGCCAGATTTGTTTGCAAATATTGTTTTGATGGCAATTAGGGTGTTGGAACTTCTGATCACACAGGTAATTAACTTGCCCAAGAAGTTTGTAAAGAAAGTGGAGGAGGAATCAACGAAGCCGGAGCAGATATCATCTGTAAATTGGTCAGAGCAAACAGAGAAGGTTACGGAAGTGGTAGAGGAGGAAATCCCGGCTAGACCGAAGAAGTCTGCTCGTGTGGAGGAATATCCAAGATTGGAAAAAATCCATGTGAAGCTACAACAGCAGAATAAGGCAATCTTCCAGAAAGAGCAAAACCTCAGAAATCTGGAAACGGAATTGCAGGAATGTAAAGGGATTTTCAAAGAAAAAAGACGCAAAGAACTGCAGGGAGAAATTGAACAGGCAAAGGAGCAACTAGAATTAATGAAGCAGAGATTGACTGATATTGTCACATCTCATGGTTATCAGAATGTGAGGGCATTTCTGGTAGAATATGAAAAATCAAGAGCTGAATATGAATGGTATAAGTGCAATGTTAGTGATTGGGAACGGACATATGGTGAGGGGAGAGAACAACAGCCGAGAAGCATACGTGCAAGGCTAAAACAACATGAAGAACAGATAAAACAAAGAGAACGTAACCGCCCCTCTGTACAGAAGCGAGACAGAGGGGCAAGATAAGGGAATAATGAATATTATTAGACACTCGGCAGAGAAAGATGTGTTGGAGGAAATTATGTATTAGTAATGTAGGCGTGGAGTGGTGGAATGTTACACATTTTTGTTTTTGAAAGTGATAGTAAAACAAAATGGGGTATGGTAAAATATTACTATTATAGTAAGCAAAAAATTTGAACGAGGTATATGTTAAATTTCAGTTTCGATATGGAATTTTAGACATTAGAACTTATGAAATATAATAATCTATTGTGTAAATTAAATTTTGTACATTATTCAGAAAAGGAAATTATAAAATTGAAGCAAGACTATTTTAGGGCGGCTTCAATAGAAATTTAAGATCACCTACGCTATAATTACTTACTGTATGCTATGAGCAGGAGACTTTGAAATGCCAATAGAATCGTCTTGATAAGGTGGCGAAGATGGTTCGCTACAGAGTGTGTAAATGAGCAATAGGAAGAGTATTTAAAAGTTTTGCTATGAAGGAAGAATAATTAGTACACAAAAACATAAAATATTAAGGAGAAGATTAGTATGAAAATTAGTAAGGATGCATTTTTTGAAGATGAAGCCTATGCTGAAGGGGAGGATATAGTGGAATACGACATTACAACAAGTCCTCGTGATTTAACGCCAGCTAATATAGTGGACATGATTGACTCGGGAATTATTGAAATACCGATGTTCCAACGCAATTTTGTTTGGGATATAAAAAAAGCTTCTAGGCTAGTTGAGTCTCTTATTCTCGGATTACCAGTACCTGAATTGTTTTTCTATTCAGATGGTGATGAGAATACAACATATAAAATCATTGATGGGCAGCAAAGGCTATTATCAATATACTTTTTTGTAAAGGGGAGATTTCCTAAAAATTCAGATTCCCGACTAGTGGTTCGCGATAGTATAAAAAGTAGTGAGTTAGATGGTCTATTAGCTAATAATAATATATTTAAAGACTTCGTTTTGGATTTAAATGAAAAGGATGACAAGAATAAAAGCAGATATCATGGTAGTAAGTTTTTAACACTCGATAAAGATTCACAGATCAAGTTTCGTTTACGCAGATATCTTCGTACAGTTGTTGTGCGACAAAATAAACCGGACGACAATAGTTCTTCAATGTTTGAGATTTTTAATCGACTTAATACTGGTGGAACACCATTGAACCATCAAGAAATAAGGGCATCTTTGTATTATTGTGAATTTTACAAAATGATTACGGAATTAAACGATGAGGATTGCTGGAGAAAACTGTTTGGAAAAGCATCACAAGACTTACGAAGTAATGATATTGAATTGATTTTGAGATCGCTTGCTCTTTTGCAAGATGGGGATGAATACTCTCCCAAAATGGTTTCTTTTCTTAATAATTTTTCGAGAAAGAGTAAGAATTTTAAAGATGAGCATATAATTTATTTGCGTAATATCTTTCTTTCTTTTATTGAAGCTTGTTCGGAATTAGGAGACAAGGCTTTTTTCAGAAACAACAGATTTTCAAAAACATTATTTGAGTCGGTTTTTGTTGCGGTCTGTAAAAAAAGTTTTCATAACAACTCATTGGTAAGGGGGAAAATAGAGAAAGCTAGTTTTGAAGAATTGAAGAATGATGAAGAGTTTGTTGGATATCTGCTATCCGGTTCGTCATCAAAGGAAAGTATTTTGAGTCGTATTAAACGAGCAGAGAAGATAATTGTGATGAATGAGGAGAAGGGCGATGAGTAATTCTGCATACCACCAATTGGACAAGTTTATTGATGAGTATGAAGAAGATTCAAGGATAATAAAAACAGACAAACTTATCATGCAAAACTATCCAAAAGTATATGTGATGTCAATTGCAAGTACGTTTGAACGGGATATAAAAGAGCGATGTCAAAACTTTATTGATTTTCCGCTATCTCCGCTCACCTCATTTCCGCAAATTAATTCGCTAATGCAAATTTGTGCTAGAAAAAATAAACCTATAACAGATGGAATGTTTGCAAAGTTTCACACAAAAGATCCAGCTACAGGGATGGTCAATTTAGATGCAACTGGGTTTTATGATTTGTTTGGAGGAGCTGTTTTTAAATGCGGTTTGGAAACACTTTTCAATAATGAACAGGCAAGTCGTCTAGAGAGTTATCAAAGTATTGTTGACGGATTAACACCATTGCTTAGTAGTGGCGAGCAATATGAACGTGAATATGCAAAAAATGTAGATATACGAGATAGGCTTTTAAGCGAGACGTTCAACTCAGGAGAAACTGCTTTTTTAAATTTGAAATTGCGTAGGAATAAAATAGCACATGATTACATAAATGGTCTCTCGGATACTTTTGAAAATATACGTGACTTTTATTTAGATGCGGTAGTGTATGTAATAGCGTTAGAAAAAGCAATTGATAATCTTACCGATATTGCTGTGATACATCCACAGTAACAGCGTTGTTCAATAAGGCGAGAAATCAAATATTCACATATTTAGCCATGCGACATGGTTATAAAGGCCTTCATTTTTCTTTGTGCACTGGCTCTATTTTGGCTCTAATAATTCTATACCAGAGAAAATTGACAAAAAATATAGACAATATGGTAATAAAAGAACGTAAAGATGTAATGAAAATTTAACAGCCACACCATCCGCACCAGAGTTTGAATAATCCACACAATCACAAGAACGCAGTATTTATGCGGGTTACAAACAAATTTGTTTAGCGATTGACAACAAAATGGCAACATTTTGTGGTTATTCCCAAAATAAAAATTTTATTTCATAACGTATATAAAGAAACCTTACTGATTTTCAGAAGTAAAAACTGAATATCGGTAAGGTTTTTCTTTTCTCTTCTTTTATTTTTCTTTTTTAGTCAATTCTTTTACGAGGTAATCACTCAGTTCCTGAGATGGTACCTTGGCACGTTTCTGGTAAGTATCCAGCTCAGGGTACCTATATCTCCATTCATCATATTCTTCCTTGCTGATTTCACCGTTTTCCAATTTGTCAGCCTGTTCCATCCATGCATGAAGCATTTCATCGACAGATGAGCCAGGAGTAGATATGGAAGAGTCAAGGCAGAAATGAGGCTGTCCATCTACATTTTTTACCTTCAGACCATACATATCTTCCAGTGCAAATAGTGTGTGCATCAGACCTATATGAGTATCAATATCTGGCACTGTTAAAGCATGAGTATTGACATCAAAGATCTGAGACATTTGTTTTACAAGATCAATCTTAGGAACTCTGGCTTCAGATTCATACTGAGCCATGCGGACATCTGAGGTTTTTCCCTTGAATCCTAGTTGTTCTCCGAGTTGCTTTTGTGTCATGCCGATACGGTTACGAAAATATTTGATACGTTGTCCGATTGCCATTCTTGTTTGCCTCCTTATAGTGGTCATTCGTGTTGCCATAATTAATGGTGACAGAAAATAAAACAATTCTGTTTAGGTTCAGTATAGCATGAGCGATTTTAGATAGCAAGAAGAACTTAAACAAAAAAATTTAATATTCTCATCAAACCACTTGGCTTAAATAAAAATGTTTAGTATCATGCAAATGTAGTAACCTAAACAAATTGGGTTAAGACAGAAAGGAGAGATGCGATGTGAAGAACAGAAGTTTTATGACAGTAGAAGAAGTTGCAGAGGAAATGGGAGTTTCAAAGTCTTATGCTTATAAGGTCGTCAAACAGCTGAATGAAGAATTACAGCAGATGGGTTATCTTACAGTAGCAGGCAGAGTGAATATTAATTATTTCCGCAAAAGAATATGCTACAGCGAAGCGTAAGAGAAAGGAGAACTTGTATGAGCATTCATAAAGATAATGCCACTGGAAAGTGGCGAGTGGTCTATCGTTATACCGATTGGACAGGAAAAACAAAACAAACTTCCAAACGAGGATTCTCGACAAAACGAGAAGCTCAAATGTGAGAACGAACAGATGTTAAAGCATGATGTAAAGTTGGATATGACATTTGCAAGTTTTTATGAAATCTATGTGGAAGATAAGCAAGAACGCATCCGGGATAACACCTGGGGAACTAAGAATAATATCGTCAGAACGAAAATCCTTCGGTATTTTGGGGAGAGAAAGATAGGAGAGATTGAGCCCAGAGATGTGATTGCATGGCAGAATCATTTGCTGGCATTTAAAAGAGAGAACGGAAAAGGGTATTCCTCTTCGTATCTGCGGAAAATCCACAGCCAGTTAAGTGCTATTTTCAATCATGCAGTCGATTTTTATCATCTTCCTTCCAATCCGGCACAGAAAGCCGGAAATATAGCATCAAAGGAATATAAGGAAATGTTGTTCTGGACGAAAGAAGAGTATTTGAAATTTGCAGATGTGATGATGGATAAACCAGTTTCCTACTATGCGTTTGAGATGCTTTACTGGTGCGGAATCCGAATGGGAGAATTACTTGCATTGACACCGGCAGATTTTGATTTTACAACGCATACACTGCGGATTAACAAGTCTTATCAAAGATTAAACAGGGAAGATGTGATCACACCTCCAAAGACATTTAAAAGTAACAGAACCATTAAGATGCCACAATTTATCTGTGATGAAATGCAGGATTATGTGGGAATGCTTTACGGACTGAAGGAAGATGAAAGAATTTTTACGATTTCCAAATCTTATCTGCATCATGAAATGAACAGAGGATCAAAAGTATCCGGAGTGAAACGAATTCGCGTGCATGATTTGAGGCACCCATATGTCAAGGTCACGACAAAAAATAATTTATTGCAAAAGGACTTTGGACGTGTATTTATCCAAAGTCCTTTTGCTTATTTACTTTATAAACAAACTGTGCAATTTAAAGTGGTTTCCGTATTCCTGCGTTATATGAATCACAGCAAAATTTTGAATTATATAGATACCAGACACCGTTCAGTGTAACTCTTTTTTTAAAGATAAAATTCTAAGCAATAAGAGCATTCTCTTTTATAAGGTTAACCAGAGCTACCAGCTTCGCTTGCTCAGGCGGAGCAAAAAGCTTGATAAAACTCTGTGGCTTATCGAAAGGCGGTTTCATCAACTCTGTGGCATTTTCAATATACCCATTTTGCACCACATAGTCCACCACTTTATGAACAAATACAATTTGCTGCTGATTCAGTCCTTGCTCATTGATAAACCCAGAAAATACCTGCATAGCGGCTTCATACTCCAGCTTTGCAATCTTGCGGATGAGCAGTCCAAAAGGCGTGTCACCAAACTCTTTTTTGTAGTCGTCTTTGTTGCCAAGTTCTTTGGTTAGAATATCAGACAGTGTTTGATAGTCAAGCTCTGTCAGCTTTACATTATTACGTAGTTTCCAGATAGCGGTAGCATCTTTGTGCTGTTCAATATAACGATTGACCTTAAGGCGGTAATCTTCAAAGGTATAAGCTTCCCCGATGCTTTCGCCTTCCTTTGCAGCAAGCACCACATCTGTCAGATCAGTATAAACCGTTCGTTGCCCGCTGCCCTCATCAATAGTAAATTTGATAAGCCCACGAAGTTCTGCGCGCACTTGTTCTAAATTCAACAGGTCACAGTTTGTCCAAAACTCATCTGTGGATATCGTGGTAATCAATGGAAGTTTAGCCTTCACCTGCGGGATGGCAGTACGCCCCGCAAGGTCATTGGCTAAATTGCAAAGCTGAGCCTTTAGCTTTTTAAACATAGATGCCGATTCACATGCTGCCAACATCAGCCCATACATAAAATTGTCAAAACGCTTTGCATACTCGTCCTGTTCCTCGTTATAGACAAGCGGCGCTAGGCGGTGAATCAAGTCATGCTTGTCTTGTTCGCTGATTTTCTCAAATACAGCTAAAACTTTAAATTTCTCCACTGTTCCCAACTGCAAGCGAACAGATACCAGTTCCGTATTGAGTGTAGCCACCTGATTACAGAGAATTTGCGCCAGTTCTTTTCGCAAAGCACCATGCTTCTCATCCCCGAAACTCGCTTCTTGCAGAAGGGCAATCAGCCGTACTTGTTTTGCAAAAATTGCTTCCGAAAGGGTCTGGTTTTCCCTGCCCTCTATGCCATTGGCGTTGGTACGGAAAAACTCGAAATTCTGGCAATAATCAAAAATATAAAAGCGCCGCTTATCACTATAAGCACCATCTATTGAGTCCATGCAAGAAAGGCTTTTACACAGTCTGGTGCCTCGTCCAATCATCTGCCAAAACTTCGTCTTTGATCGCACCTTTTTGAAAAACACCAGATTGACCACCTCCGGCACATCAATACCGGTGTCCATCATATCCACCGAAACAGCAATCTGCGGCGGCTTATGGGGCTGCTTAAAATCATCAATCAGCGTTTGTGCAAAGGTATCCTCACAAACAATGCGGCGGGCAAAATCCCCCTTGTACTGAGGGTAGAGCACATCAAAGCGGTCAAGGATAAACTGAGCATGCTTCTTGTTCTGGGCAAAAATAATAGTCTTGCCAATGCGGTCGCCGCCCTCCACTTTGATGCCTTTAGTCATAAGGTCTTGCAGTACCATATCAACCGTGTGCTCATTAAATACAAATTCATTGAGCTTTGGTGAGGGAATAAAGTCAGGCAATCCACCGTCATCTTCGGCAAAATCCTCCTCATACCGCCGCTTGTCCTCATCAGACAGCTCTTCGTATACAATACCTTCCTCCAAAAACTTGGTGGTGACCTCAATGTTATAAAAAGGAACCAGTACATGGTCAGTCTGCACGGCGGTTTCATAGTCGTAAGCGTAGGTTGGCACACCTGCTTCCATCTCAAAAAAATCGTAGGTGTTGCGGTCTACATCGGTTTTCGGTGTGGCTGTCAGCCCCACCACAAGAGAATCAAAATAGGCGAAAATCGCACGATACTTTTTGAATATACTGCGGTGCGCTTCATCCACGATGATTAAGTCAAAATGAGCAGGGGTAAAAAGCCGCTGATCATCTTCGGTTTTGGCGGTGTCAATGGCATTTAAAATGGTGGGATAGGTGGAAAACACAATCCTTGCGTTTTTATCATCTTTGTTTGACAGCAAATTACAAAGTGACATATCAGGCAAATAGTTCTTGAAATCGTTCTTTGCCTGCTTCACCAGCGCTGTACGGTCTGCCAAAAAAAGAATATTTGTGATATACCCGCCACGAGAAAGCACATCGGTGAGGCTGGATGCCGTTCTGGTTTTTCCTGTGCCGGTTGCCATTACCAAAAGGCTTTTTCGGTGTCCCGTGGCAATATTATCGCAAACCGCACGGATTGCTTCTTTCTGGTAATAGCGGTCGGTGATGCGGTCGTCAATGACAATGCTGCTAAGCTCCCGGCGTTCGTCCCGGCGGTTGATAAGCTTTTCCAAGTCGCTTTTAGAGAATAAACCGCTGACCAAGCGTTGCGGATAGCTCTGGTCATCCCAAAAGTAGGTTTCAAAGCCGTTGGTGCAAAACATCAGAGGTCTTCTCTTACACTTGCGCTCAATGGCGTCAGCATACAGCTTGCACTGTTGGCGGCCAATATTAGGGTCTTTGCTGGTGCGCTTGGCTTCCACCACCGCAAGGGGCTTCCCGTCCTTGCCAAGGAGCACATAATCCACAAAGCCAAGCTGACCGTCCACGCCTGCCATATCTTCTACTGGATATTCCTCGATACAATCCTTGTTTTCACCCTCGAAAATCCATCCCAACAGCTTCAAATCTACATCTATATATTTCTTGCGTGTGGCAAACTCGGAAAGATCATCCGGCGTAAAGTTTCGCTGGGGCATTTCAGTTGTTTTAAGTTCCATGAACTGCGGGGAGTGTGCGGCAATCTGTGCCTGTAAGCGGGCAATTTCCTCATCCTTTTGGGCGATGATACTCTGCTGTTCTTTGATTGCCTTCTCATTTACTAAAATTTTTTCACTTGGAATAAGTGCCTCGGAAAATTTTCGCTCCTCATAGTTTGCACCATAGCAATAGTCAATCCACTGGACAAACTCAAACAGCCCGGAAAGCGAAAGCATGGCGTCACTTTTGGATACCTGTTTTTCGGTATGTACCGCCAAATTTCCCAGCTTTATGATAAATGGCAGCTTGCCCCATGTCTGATGATCGAGGGCAGAACGGAAAGTCGGCTCATGGATAAGAGATTGCAGATTGTCCTTGTAGGGCGTCTGCATGGTGCTGTCGGCGGAGTATACCCACTTAACGCCAAGCTCCAAGGCTTTTCGCGCGCCTACCGCCGCCATAGCGGGAGAGGTTGACAGTACTCGCTCGGCCTCTATGCAGGCAGCAGCAAAGAGGGTGTATTCTTTTTGAGTTGCTAGAAAACTGAAGTTTGACATGGTATCACCTCGCACATATATCTTTTTTTAGTCTTGCATTGCTTCAATTAATCCAAAAAAGCTGCGTGTAATTGGGTAGTCAATCGACAAAACATATTTCAGTGGCTCTTGGCCGTCTTTAAAAACAGGAATTGTTTACTCCGGTCATCACTAGCCGGAGTATTTCTATGTAAGCAAACAAAGTTATCTAACAGAAGTTGCTCTTGTAGGTCTTGCCTCTCATATGCTTTCGTAATTTTTTTGTATTTGTAACCAAAGTATTCAAACAAGGTGCTCTTTGCAATATTAGTCCGATATGCGAAAAGTGCTAATTTAATGTGCTCTGTTTCTGTATATTTCTTAAAAAATTGGTTTTTAGTAATTGTGTCTCTAAATTCTGTTGTGGATAAATTCCCTTTTACTTCAATAGTCATTAAACAATCTCTTGGATTGACAAGAAACAGCCCCCCGTCTAACTGCCTGCGATGCATTGTTTTTCTACAAACCAGAATATCACATTGCGGGCTTTGTATTCCCCGCACAACGACAAAACCAGTGACAAACTCAAGCATCTGAAATCGGCCACGCAATTCACTGATTAGAATTTTTTTTCCACAACGTCCCATTTCTGCATTATGGTTTAGCTTATTCGCGATAAAATATTTACAGAATAGGAGTTGCTCGGTATACTCATCAAACACTAAGGTGATATCGTCTGGCATAACTATCACCTCACTCGAAATATTTCTGCATTAAACTGCTTAACAGATTCTCTGCCTCAGTTAGTGCCTGTTGTATTTGTACTTTTTGGGCTTCGATTTCGGTGGCAATAGAAGAAAAATGAGCTTGTAGGGAGAGGGGAGGAACAATAAAAACAAGCTTTTCAAGTTTTCCTTTTGATAAAATTCCTTTCAAACTCATATTAATAGTGCTTTGAATGTACCTTGGGGTCATTCTAAATAGCCAATACAAAAAAAGTGTGTCATACTCATTAGCAATAACCGCATTTATTTGTTGGTTAAATGCCACCGTCCTATTTGCTATTGCTACACGACCAATACTTCTTATGCTTCCTGCAATGCACGCCATTAAAATAGCATCTGCATTAACAAGGCGTCCAATTTCTGCGCCGCGCTCAGATAGATATTCGGATGCTTGAGTAACATATAATGCATCTGTAATATTATCTGTTTTAATCCATTCAATGCAATGTCCATAGTTATCTTTGCAGTTGCGTGGCGGTGTGTTTCCGGTAACAATTTGAGTCGTTTTTGACAATGGCTTTCTATCCCACCCCTTTTCATTGATCACCGGGTCTCCAAACATTTCATAAAACACCGACTGCAGTAGCTTGTCCAACTCGGTAAGTTGCTCCTTGTAACCTTTGACTATTTCGCTGGCAAGATCAAGGTTTTTGGCAATACGTTTTTGCTCGTCTAAGGGCGGAAGGGGGATTTTAACTTGGTCTAAAAAATCATTTAGTCTAAGATTGTGGATTCCTGTTGTTTTGTTTTGAAATCGAGCAGTAATTCCACTTTTGTAGTAACAAAACAGAAATAAAAATACATAATGATTGTCTACAGCATCAGTATTTACTCTAAGGGATGCCGTAAAATTATTATAAATATACTGTCTAGGAGCACCATCATAATAAACCACTCGCCCGACGGGTTTTGTATCACTCCCCCCTGATTTTTCAATAATAATATCACCATATTTAAGTGCTTTTTTTTCAAATTTTTTTGGAGAAATTTCTCGATATACAACATTCGTATAATCAATGATTCCTTCATCTGTAAAGTTAGTTGTGCGTAAAACAGGAACTCCAGTCCCAGTTTTATCTTCATTTCCCCATTCGCCGCTCAGAGGTTTTTCAACAACATCCCCCAGCCTTACCATTTTCCATTTACTCATTAATCCGCCCCCTTAACTCCTCGGTTTTGGCGGCGATATCTGCGTTCAGCGTGGCAAGCCTATCTAAAATCACAGACGGCGCATCATACTCTACCTTCTCATAGACCACCTCTTTATAGCGGTTGATGGAAAGATCATATTGATTGTCTGCAATTTCCTCTTTATTCACAAAAAAGCTCTGCTCGGTTCTGGCTCTGTCCGCCTCTCCCTCCAAGTTTGTAAAACGGGTGAGAATATCAGGAATATCGTTTTCAGTGATTTCGCTGCGCTTATCGTCCAAGGAGAAACCGTCGGCCTTCATATCATAGAACCAAACCTTGTCCGTGCCGCCTGCCCCAGTTTTGGTAAATACCAAAACGGCGGTGGAAACCCCCGCATAGGGCTTAAACACACCGCTGGGCATGGACACTACCGCCCGCAGGTGATGGTTTTCCACCAGCTCCTTACGGATGGCAATATGCGCTTTAGAGGTGCCAAACAGCACCCCATCGGGAACGATACAGGCACAGCGACCGCCTTTTTTCAGCATACGGATAAAGAGCGCCAAAAACAGCAGTTCAGTCTTTTTGGTATTGCAAACGGCTTTTAGATTGTCGTTGATACTCTCCGCGTCCACCGTGCCGGTAAAGGGCGGATTGGCTAAAATCACATCATAGCGTGAGGAAATCTCATTTTGCTTGGATACGCTGTCCCGATAGTCCACATCAGGGTTAGTAATAGAGTGGAGCATCAGGTTCATTGCTGAAATACGCAGCATGGTATTGTCGGAATCAAAACCGGTAAAAGCCTTGCCTGCAAAATGCTCCCACTGTTCGGTAGTCATATCGCTCTCAAAATGCTTACGAATATATTCCGCAGAGGACACCAAGAAACCCGCAGTGCCGCAGGCAGGATCACAGATATGGTCATCGGGGGTAGGAGCCACCAGTGCCACCATCATTTCACGAATGTGTTTGGGGGTACGAAACTGCCCATTTTGTCCGGCAGTGGCCAGCTTACCCAACATATACTCGTAGAGGTCGCCCAGCATATCCTTGTCTTTTATATCATGCTCATACAGTTCGTCCAATGCCGTGACAACCTTCTGTAAAAGCTGTTTTTTCCCTTCGGGGAACAGGAACATGGCATCTTTCATGTAACGGGAAAAGGCAGTTTGCTCTTCGGTTTCATTATCGCCAATGGCTTTAATAAAGGGGAACACCTTTTGCCCAACAATTTCATAGATTTCACGAGGGTCGCGGTTTTTAAATTTGCTCCAACGCATTGCCTGTCCTTCGTCATCCTGTGGGAAAATCTTAGGCATTTTCTCGCCGCTGATGGCTTCAAACTGCTCGGCCTCTAAATCCTTTTCGTCCAAGGAACGAATGAACATTAAATATGTAAGTTGCTCAATAACGGTAAGCGGGTTGGTGATACCTCCCGCCCACATATCCGTCCAAATTCTGTCTATCTTGTTGCGAATTTCTCCTGTAATCATTTCAATGCTCCTAACCTATCATTCAATCAATAAAGTTATTTTTTCTTCATGCAAGTACTCATTATAGTACTAATACTTTCCCCACATAAGTTACGTGTTATTGCTATTGCTAGATGTAGATAATTTATCACTTAGATTCGAATGATATCCACAAAGCTAATTGAAAAGCAAAGTCTTTATGGGCCTAAGTTATGCAGTATTTTTATAATTCAGTTAATTCAACTGCACCACGTTTTTCATCCAATTATGGCTTCTGTCTAGTCTTCACTTTTATGTCTCGTTATATCTGAAAGTAAATGTAATTTTCACAATCTCCATTAGAGCAGCGGAGATTTATATTTTCTTTATTATATCAAATTTTTCTTCAAAAGTCCTCTTGTTTCCAACTCATTTACTAAAAAACTCACATCAGATGCAGAATTCCACCACAATTTGCTTGTCATCATATACCTTGACGGTCGAAAGATAACGAGTAATCACATCTTTAAGATCGCATTCTCCAGCTTCCACATTGCAGAATTGTTGCCGTATTCTCACCTTAATCTCTATCTGTTCAAGCTGTTGTCTCTTTTTCAGCAGTTCAGATTTTAGATTAGGCAGCACGGATTTTAAATCATTGTATTCTGTAGTGTTAATTTTACCAAGAACCATATCCTCATAAATTTTTTGGTGCTCCTTATTTTGAGTCTCTAAATCCCTTTCCAAACAGTCGATTTGCAGCTTTGACTCAAGCTGTTCTTTACTGCGCTTGTCCGCTTCGTCCTCCCATGAACAGATGCGGTTGGATAATTCAGCACAAACCGCATCTATTACCGCCTTTTCCCTGACATACATCCCTGAACAATGTTCCACACCCATACGGTTTTTCGTAATGCAAGTAAAGAAATACCAATCGGCATTTCTAGCGCCACGTTTACGTTGGAGCTTGCCACCACAATTTCCGCAGATAACCTTACCTTTTAACGGATTATCCTCTATAGATGATTTTACTGTAGTTTCCAGTCTATGCGGCTTACCAGAAAGCAAACACTGAACCTTATCAAAAACAATTTTACTCACAATCGCTTCATGAGTATTTTCTATAAGAATGTTTTCTTTACCCTGAACCAATATGCCAGTGTAAGTGATGTTGGTTAGAGTTTTCTTGACGCTTCTGGTATTCCAAAGACCGTTCCCCTTATCATAATTTCCTTTCAATCCATTTGCTATCGCGTAGCTAATCGGTGTGAATATTTTCTCTTGATTGAGTGTACGGACAATTTTAGTTAATCCCATTTGCCTAACAGCCATGTCAAATATGCGTCGTACCACACCAGCAGCAATGCTATCTACAATGAGCTGATGGCAATTATCTGGTGCTTTTGATAACCGAACGGCGCTCTCGGAGCAACAAATCCGCCTTGCTTAATGCAAAGATCTATACTGCTTTGTGTTTTCTGACGAATGTCTTTTACAAATGCCTCATTCATCAAATTAGTCAGGGGAATAGGAGCCCCTTTCATTTTTAGATTGTTCTTGTTTGTTACTCCGTCAACACTATCCCAATTTTCATTAATGGAAATAAATCTGACACCCTTTACTGGAAAGTATTTTTCAAGATAGAATCCGACATCGATATGTTCCCTACCAAACCGAGACAAGTCTTTAACAATTACACAATTGATCTTTTCATCAGCGATATCCTGAAGCATACGCTGAAATTCATGGCGGTTAAAAGTCGTGCCGCTGGCATTTATGTCAATATAATAATCCTCTAGTTGAATATCATCTTGCAGTAAAACAAAATCCTCAATGATTCTTAACTGATTTTCAATAGAATCTGATGGAATATTTTCTTTTACCACGGAAAGCCGCATATAGGCTGCCGCCCGATACATCTTAGATTTTTGTTTAATCTCTGCAACACTATTCTTTCTGCTTCTCCTGGCCATTGTATAGCCCTCCTTAAAATATTAAGGACTATGGTACTTTTTATCATACCACAGTCCTAAAGTTTTCGCATTATTCTGTTTATTATCAATCAATTCGACATTTTTGTCTATCGTATAAAGGGCCGTTTTATCGTGTTTTGTCGAAATTCTGCTTCCACGACCTTAGGCATTCCCATGTATCGTTATTGATCAATATGGGATTCACAGTACTGGCAATCGCAGACCGAATGGGACATGAAAGTATTGATATCACTTACCGATATGCTCATCTGTTTCCAAGTGAGCAGGTACAAATGGCAGAACAGCTGGATATTGAACGGATGGTAAAATCGAATGGAGAAGAACTTGGACAGTAAAGGAAGATGGAGAAACAAGACGGTAGCATTCCGGGTATCACCAGAAGAAGCAGAGCAGATTGATGCATGTGTCCGATTGTCAGGACTCAGCAAACAGGACTATATCACAAAACGATTAACCTGTCGTGAAATCGTAGTACAGGGAAATCCAAGAGTGTATAAAGCATTGCGAAATCAGATGGCAGAGATTTATGGCGAATTGAAACGTCTGGAAAAATGCAGTGAGGAAAATGAAGAGTTGCTGAGTATCTTGAGACTGGTCGCAGAGACGTTGAACGGATTGAAAGGGGAAAATGAATGACAGCAAAAGAAAAAATGACTGCTCCAGTTGCATCTGTTGGCGCAGATGCGGAACAGCCATTAAGTAATAAATTAACCAACCAAAGTATAGCAGATTTGCCCGGTAAGGGCAATCTGCAAGCCACAAATAATGCGGAAAATACAGTGAAATCAGCAAATAAAAAGAATACGGATGAATTAGAAACAGTTTCTATGATGGAATTATACGATACCGCATATCCACCTAAACTGCCGATTGTAGATGGATTGTTGTACAACGGAATGTATCTATTTGTCGGTTCACCGAAAATAGGAAAGTCATTTTTTATGGCACAGATTGGGTATCACATCAGTAAAGGACTTCCGTTGTGGGGATTTTCAATCAGACAGGGAACTGTTTTATATTTGGCATTGGAAGATGATTATGCAAGATTACAGAAGCGATTATCACAGATGTTTGGAATGGAAGGCAGTGAGAATTTTTATTTTGCTATAAAATCAAAATCGCTCAATGACGGACTGGAAAGGCAGCTTGTAACGTTTGTGACAGAGCATAAAGATGCAAGATTGATTATTATTGATACTCTTCAGAAGGTTCGAGAGGTCGGTGGAGATAAAATCAGTTATGCCAGTGATTATGAGATTGTAACGAAGTTAAAAAAATTCAGTGATGAATATGGTGTTTGTCTTTTAGCAGTTCATCATACAAGAAAATTGGACTCTTCAGATACTTTTGAAACTATTTCCGGCACGAATGGTCTGCTGGGAGCGGCAGATGGAGCGTTTGTTATGCAGAAAGAAAAGCGTACAGATAATAAGGCTGTTCTGGAAGTGGCAGGACGTGATCAACAGGATCAGAAATTATGGTTGAACTTTAACCGGGAGAGATGTGTCTGGGAGCTTACAAAGACAGAAACAGAACTCTGGAAAGAACCAGAAGATCCATTGTTAGAGAAAATCAAAGAACTTGTAACAGAAACTACGCCAGAGTGGGCAGGCACAGCGACAGAGCTTGTGGAAGTATTACAGGTGGAAATGCAACCGAACGCATTATCGCGAAAATTAAATGTCAGCCTGGAACGACTGATTCTGGAATATGGAATCCAGTATAAAACGGAGCGTGGGCATGACGGAAGAAAGAACTATCAGAAGTCAAGGGATGGTTTAAAGGAAGAAAGAAAAAAGAATTGCAGAAAGAAATTGATGAACTGAAAAGCCAGATCAGAGATATGAAAGATTATCTTCCAAGAATTGTGCAGAAAATCGGTTATAGAAGTGTACAGGAATTTTTAAAAGATTTTAAAGTTTCTCAAATTGAGTATAGCCAGTATCGAACTGCAATAGAAAAATGGAAGAAAGAAACGGGCAAAGATCCGGTAGCACATGGTATTAGAGCGAAGCCGGAAGAAAAGAAACAGGAAATACAGAATGAACAGAAAAATAAACAGCATACCCGTAGTCAGAATAAAGATCGGGGAACAAGATAGGAGGACAATCATGGAAAAACACATTATGGGAGAAAACGGAGTCAGTTACACTTTAGGAGAGGACGGTCTGTACTATCCAGACCTGTACCTTTCGGAAGAGACAGAGTATCCGATTGGAAAGTATGGAATGTTGAGAAAAACTTACTTGAAAGAGCATCGGAAAGGATTGTATCTGGAGTTGGTGGTTGCAGGAAAATTAAATGAGCATTTGTATCAGATTGACGAAGAATGTAATCAAATGATGGACAGACTGGTGGAGGAGATAAAAGAAAGGCAGGGAGTGACAGAAGAACTGAAGATGCAGGATCAGATGGCATGGGTCGGGAGAATGAATAATATTCGGGCTTGTGCGGAGGAGAGAAATAATGTTATACTAGACAGAACGTATATTCGAAAGGTGGAGAGAGGTAAAAGATGGCAATTTCATATAATGGACTGTGGAAAATTCTAATTCATAATGGAATGAAAAAAGGGGATTTAAAACGAAGAACAGGGATTAGTAGTGGAACAATTGCTAAAATGACAAATGGGGAAGCAGTAACTTTGACGGTTTTAGAAAAGATATGTAATGAATTAAATTGCGATATTGGGGATCTGGTTGAAATTGACGCTTTTAATGATAAAAAAGTAGGGGAGGAAAAGAATGGAAAAAGATAGATTACTTAAACTTGTAGAAGCTTATCAAGAACATTTTAAACAATATAATAGACCGGATTACAATGAAACAGAAGTTCGTAACGATTTTGTAAATCCATTTTTTGAAATATTAGGATGGGACGTACAAAATAAAAAGAATTTGCCGCAGCATTTAAGAGAAGTAAAGCATGAAGCATCAGTCTTTGTAGAGGAAAACGGAAAACAAGTAAAAAAGAAGCCGGATTATGAATTTCATGTGGGGTCTACACCGTATTTTTTTCTAGAAACTAAAAACCTAATGTAGATATTATGACAAGTAAAGAGGCAGCATTTCAAACCAGACGATATGGTTGGAATGGAAATCTTGAAATATCTGTATTATCAAATTTTACAGATTTGGTTATCTATGATACGTCAGTAAGACCAGATGAGAATGATAAACCTTCGGTTGCACAAGTTGCTCATTTCCATTTTACGGAATATTTGGATAAATTTGATGAGATATCCAGATTACTTTCATATGAGACTGTAATTTCAGGAGATTTTGAAAAGACATTTGCAAATATATCTAGCTCATTAAAGAAAGAACCGTTTGATAAATATTTTTTATCCCAAATAAAAAAATGGAGATTGGTATTAAGCAAAAATATTATTAAGAATAATTCTATGGTTAAGCAGGGGACATTAAATATTTTTGTCCAGAAACTGATTAATCGAATTGTATTTTTAAGAATATGTGAAGATCGAGAATTAGAAAAATATGAAAGCCTTAAAAATATAGGTACATATACAGAGTTAAAAAGAGTCTTTGTAGCAGCAGATAAAAAGTATGACTCTGGATTATTTGAATTGATTGAGGCAGAACAATTTGAAATATCTGATAGCATACTCGTTGATATTTTTAAAGAATTATACTATCCAAATAGCTGCTACGAATTTAGTATAGTAGATCCATTTATTATTGGTCAAATTTATGAATTATTTTTGGAAGAAGAAATAGTAATTAATAATGAAACGGTGGTTGCAGAAAGAAAGCCAGAAATCGTGGATTCGCAGGGTGTGGTAAATACGCCTAAAAATATTGCAGATATTATTGTGAAAACTACATTGATGCCATTGTTTTCTGATGAAAGATTTATGGAATAGGATAGTTATAAAATAGCAGATATTTGTTGTGGTTCTGGAAACTTTTTGCTTTCAGCATATGAGTTCATTATAAATCGTTATATAGAATATTATATGGAGAATGATTTAGATATGGCGATACAAAAAGGATTACTTGTTAGAAATATAGGAAATAACTTCAAATTGTCATATGAAAAAAAGAGAGAGATTTTACAGAAGAACATATGGGGAGTAGATATTGATATTTTGGCTGTTGAAGTTGCTAAGTTTAGTTTGCTTATAAAACTTATAGAAGATAGTTCACTATATGAAATGGAAAGTTTTATAAAAAATAATAGCTGTCGGATTTTACCTAGCTTAGATAACAATATTAAAAATGGCAATAGCCTTGTAGATGAGAAATATATAGAGTTTAATTCTAATATATTGAATGATCCAGAAATGGTTGAAAAAATTAAAATTTTTAATTGGGAAAACGAATTTGCTGGGGGGGAATTTGATGCAATTGTAGGAAATCCACCATTTATCCGTTACCAAGATTTTGATGAAAAATCGAGAGATATTGCATTTTCTTACATGAAAGAAAAATTAACTAATATCTGGTTGCCCTTTTTGGTTTTGTCGTGTTTGGCATTAAGTGAAAATGGAAGATTAGGAATGGTTATTCCAGCAGAGCTCTTTCAAGTGAATTATGCAGGAGAGACGCGAGAATTTTTAGCACGATATTTTGACAGATTAACATTAATTACTTTTCAGAAATTAGTTTTTGAAGAGATTCAACAAGAATTTATTTTGTTATTAGGAGAGAAAAAATCTGAGGATAAGGGAATTCAAGTAATTGAGTTAACTGATCTGGATGATTTAAAAGAACTTGATCTTAATAATTTTTATAACTATGAAATAAAAGAACTTAATCATAGTACAGAAAAATGGATTAAATATTATTTGGCTAATAAGGAAATAAAATTAATTAGACGATTAAGAGAGTGTGAAGAGATACCGTTTACCACAGGGTTATTTGAAATAAATGTGGGATTAGTAAGCGGAGAAAATGCTTTCTTTTTGTTGAACAGGAATACAGTGGATGAATACCAACTTGCTAATTTGACTCGTATGGTTATCGGGAGAACAGAGCAATTAAAAGGTGTTATTTTGTCAGAACGTGATTTTAAGACACTGATTGAAAATGGGAAAAAAGTGTATATGTTTATGCCTAAAAATTTACCGTTTTCAGAACTTAGTAAAGTAGAACAAGAATACATTAATTATGGTGTAGAATAAGGATATAATAAAGGATATAAATGTCGGATAAGAAAAAATTGGTATTGTGTTCCGCAATCTTGGGAACCAGATGCTTTTATCTTAAGGCAGGTTAATCGTTATCCGCGAATTATATTAAATCATGTAAATGCTGTAAGCACAGATACAATTCATAAAGTACGTTTCTTAGACGGAGTTAATCCTGAGTTCGTAGCAGCAGCTTTTTTGAATTCTTTTCATTGGCATTAGCAGAAATAACAGGAAGAAGTTATGGTGGTGGAGTATTAACATTTGAACCGGGAGAAATACGTCAGTTAAAAATTCCGATGAAGAATGCAGAAATGCTAGATGTTAATAAAATAGACACACTAATTCGAGATGACAGGATAGTTGAAGTATTGGATTATACAGATCAGATATTGCTGATAGAAGGTTTAGTATTAACAAAATATGAAGTTGGCACATTAAGAAATATATGGACAAAATTAAGTGAACGCCGGATTGGAAGAAAAGAAAAAAGAATTTCGTAATATTTATATAGTAGGATATTAAAATTCAATGGTGCTGGTGTTGAGTATATGATGATTAAAACGATTTAGAATTTAAGCAATTATGATGTACGAAAAGAGGAATTGAAATGGATTTTTTACCAGATATAGAAAAGTTTAAAAACTTTTTTGATGGAACTGACTCAAAAAATGAAATTTCCATTGCTGTTGAAGAAGCAAAAAAATATGATATATTTAATTTGATTTCAAGGGTATCTGCTTTGAACTTATTTCATCAGAATCAAACGAAATCGGTTATTCTTGATACGTATATAAAGGGGGTATTATGTCAAACAAGAGATCAATTTCCATCTAAATATACCATTAGTTCTGGAAAGTTTCGAAAAATAATTAATCAGATATCAGATACTAACTTAAAGTATTCGATTGATCCTCCAGAAAATATGTTTGTACAGAACATTATGTTTTATGGAAATTATAGGGTCTTAAATGGAATTGATCAAACACCAGCATTTAATCTTCAACACATGATTTCGGTTCTATTTGCAAAAGGGATCGAATATCCAAAAGAATTTTTGGATGAAACATATATATTAGTTAATGGTATGCTTAAAATCTCTGAAAAAATTGCAGGAGGTATTTTAAATACTGAAAATAATCATAATACGGATGAAGAAAAAAGCATAATAATACCTTCGGCCATGGAGTTAAATAAATATACTGAACTAGTCATTACAGATGGAGCGGATTTTCGGAAACTTTTTCTGAATCGAATAGAATTGCTTGATTTAGTTACGATAGAATTTGGAGTTAGATTTGAAGGTGATTTTGATAATAAATCATTTTATACTCGCCCGTTTCTATATAACGAAGAGAAAGATCAGTATATTCTTTTAAATGCCGGCTTACTTCCAACAGCTATTGTATTTTGGATTACTTGTTTGGCAAAAAAATATGGCATATTTGAAGAAGTTCTGGAAAATTATAATGATTATATTTTTCATGAGTGCCAAAAATATTTGCGTAACCTGGGACATAAAAAAGTGCTTGAATCTCAGATGGGTATAGATTTATTTAGCAGTAGTGGATATAAGGAATATATTGCGTCTGTACAAAATAATCAGTTAGTGATTGTTCAGTACTTGTACGATGATGGAAAGAATTATAATGCATGTACATTGCATTCCACTATTGAGAAAAAAGTATTTAATGATGTGGTGTCTAAGCGATTGTCTTATCACTATTCAAAAATAATTGAATATGGTGTGGAGAAGGAAGACATTTTTGTTATCATTATTATTAATTCACTTGGGCGCGGGATGGGCTATGGAATAAAAAAATATGACTATTGTTATCCACCGCTAAGAATTCATCCATTCGAGCTTATGTGTATTAGTATTAATGAGAAAGCTGAAAGCGTATTTATACCAAGATATTTGAAAGCAAAGAATAATTTGCAAACATTTGAAACGGGTATACTTAGTGAATTAAATCAGATAGAAATATATTGTAATAATAATTATTCTTTTTATATGAATGATGAATTTGCACCAGGAGAGGTTACAACATATTTTGCACCAGGTGATTCGCTTGATTATATCATTCGTGCCATCCAAAAGGAGGATAGACGACTTGTTGAAGATGCCTATGGTACTAGGTTTGTTGAAGTTGTTCTTAACGATGAAAAAAGAAAAATATATGTAGATCCCAACTGCGTAAAGAGTCAAGAAATTTGCTACTATATTGAGTTTAAAACCTTCAATATATGGATTGTTGCGAAAGAAATTTCAAATGTAAGAAAAATCGATTTGTGTTATTCGTTAGTGGATTTGATATCATATTGGTTATCTGAATGCAGGCCCGTTCTTGATCAAATAGACGGTTGTGGGCATACTTATGAAATTCAAATTCTTTTATCGGACGGAGCGGATCAGTACTATTATTATAAAGAAAATCCTAAATCATTTAGTGAAACATTAGAAATATGTAATTTGTTTCCGGTGATGGAAATATGTGTTTCACCAGAAGCATTTCAATATTTGAATTATTGCGATAATTCGAGAGAAAAAGAATTTATTACTATAATAATTGATCATATTTACAAGTTAACGGGAAAAATTGATAAAATTAATTATGATTTGAATGTGTTATTTCCCAACCCAATACAGAAAAAAATATTTTCTTTGGATTATCAAGAATATCATTATTTTGAGCCTACTGAAAATCGAGAAAATCATTTTGTACATGGTGAGGATGAAGATATATTATTGAATGAAATAGGGGAAGAGCTTCTTGAAATAGAAAATTGGAATATTGGGATAGTAGATGACGAAGATAGAACAAAAATTGTACATGAAGTGGTTGGAATTCTTTATAAAAAACTTCAGCAAGAAGTAAGCGTATTAAGTTCAAGAAATCTTATAGAAGTATTATATGATGATTTGGAAAAAGTTCTATTTAAACTTATGTTATCGCAAAAAAGATATGCAGAAGATATCGCTTGTTATCCTGAAAGGGAACAAGAAATATTTGAGCGGACAAACAGAGATAATAAATCTTCTATCGCATTAAAATTTCTCATAGAATATATTGCTGCTGTTCCTCCTAAAGGAAATATAAATATTGGTGAGAATCAATATGAGCGATTGATTGCAATATGTTCATTGATAATTGATTGGTCATATAAAAATGATTTATTTTACTATCAGATATTTAATACACCAATAGAAATATTGAAATCACATCGCATTGGAATGAAACAACAAGAATTTCAGCACATGTTTAGTGTTAATGAGGCAATTAGAAAAGAACAACTTATTGCGTCTTCTGTTCTTGATAATTCAGGTGATTTAATTGAATACAAAAGTTATTGGGAAGAAATTAATGATGCTTTTGAAAAAGAATATGGGTATTCACTTTATCAACTTAAACTTTTTGCAGAGGGATTAAGAGAATATAGTAAAAGGCAAAGTGGTGATACAGTTTATGTTGCAAAAATAACGGATATTATTGAATTTATGAGCAAATATGATGCAAGTTTCAACGAAGAAGTAGTAGGTTTGATTATTGATTCAATAGCATTAAGGCAGAGAGAAGATTTTCTTGTGCCACCAGAGCCATTTAGAAAAGAGGATGTATATCCGTGGAGATTTAATAGAGAGTTATCATTTACTAGACGTCCAATTATTATTCGTGGAGATGAAATAATTTGGGGAAATAGACAACTAGATCATATGATAAGATTTACTTTGGGACTAATTAATAATGGTAAATTAAAAGCACATTCTTCTAAAATGAGTTCGCTAGTAGGAAGAATAAGTGATGAAAGAGGAGCTGAATTCAATTATTTTATATACAAGATATTAGTCAATTTCAATGTATTTGAAGTATATCCTAATATTAGTAAAGTTAATGGTGTTTATATATCGGAAAATAATAATATACTGGGTGATATAGATGTGCTGATTATTGATAGAGAGTATCATAAAATAATTGCGGCTGAGGTGAAAAACTTTAATTTTTCTAAAAATCCATATGAGATGCATTTAGAATACAAAAAGATGTTTGAAAATACCAAAAAGAAAAAGGGATATTATACAAAACATTGTCGCCGTGTTGAGTGGTGTAACAAACATATAGATGATTTCAAAAAACAATATGGATTAGATGATGGTGATTGGGGGGCGATAGGGGTGTTTATTTTAAGTCAACCATTGGTAAGTACAGAAATTTATCATAAAGAGATAAAAATGCTCACAGAAAAAGAATTGTCTGTAAGTTCTATTAGAAATATTTATTAGTTATAAAGTATATATTAATTGCAAAAGCTGCGAGGATTGTTTCGAGAATTATAGGAATTTCTAAAAGCAAAAAAATAATAAAAGCAGCTTTATAAAACACGTATCTTGGTGCAATAAATCGATTAAAAGATTGTGAGGTGAAGGCAAGATAAATAAGTAAATTGTTTTCAGAAGAATGTAAGATAACGGATATAAAGTTATTTTAAAAGGTAAAAAGTAAATGATTATATGAAATAAAGATTGCCAAACATTTCCGTTCCATTTATAATGAATTGGCAACAAATTGGCAACAGAAAATCAGCTAGCCAAAATAATATATGTAATAGAGATAAAATAGCGGCGGAAAAGAGATAAGAACTAAACAAATACGTTTAATGGCATCTCTGGATTTGCCGAATTCGAATAACGGACAGAACCCCGGGAATGCTGATAAAATGGGCATTTCCGGGGGTTATTTTATGTCGTTTGACTCCTAAAGCAATCTATTTGTCAGAGGTTCTTATATTTCAAGAGTTTGTCATCGGTCTGACTGATGCTATTGGGCAGTTAGCCGGACTTGCCTGTAAACACCATACTAATAGCAGATTGTTCCGTATTTTATTCTGAAAATAATAGTAAAGAAAACAGCGTTATGATAAAATTTGATTGTTGCAACAGGCGATAAAATTGAAACTGAAAAGGAGAACACTTAATATGGTGAATATTCTTGTGCGGTGGGTTCTTCCGCAATTATCCGTTTTTTGCCTTTCCATATTATCTGATATGTAGTATACTTATCAGATAAAAAGATACGAGGAGATTGACAGATGCCAGGCTCAAAAGGTACGTTATGTATAGATAGTTTTTATCATGCAACCGAATTAAAGATAACAGAGATACAACAATATGAGGATAAAATTTTAATACGAATGAAATCTATATCTAGGAATTGTAAATGTCCGAAATGTGGTTGTATAACAGATAAATACCATGGAACCTATCTTCGTAAAGTACAGGATCTTCCTATTTTGGGGAAAGGAGTCCAACTTGAGATTTGTTCTCATGAGTATAAATGTATGAACAATGACTGTGAAGTAACAACTATTGCTGAAACATTTGATGGATTACTTAATAATTATAGCCGCATGACAGAAAGATGTGCTGACTTTATCTGCACGTTAGCCATGGAAACCAGTTGTGAAGGTTGTGCACGTATTTGTAAGGCGCTTGGAATTAAGATTAGCGGTGATACCGTTATAAGATTACTTTTAAGAAAGTATGAATCTCTCCCCATACCAGAGGTTGGTGATGTAATCGGTGTGGATGATTTTGCATATAAGAAACGTCATACATACGGAACTATTATTGTAAGCCAAAAAACACACGAACCAATTACGTTACTGGATGGAAGAAATGGAAACACGCTAAGAGATTGGCTTAAGAATAATAAAAATATTAAAGTTGTTACACGTGACCGGGCAAGCGCATATGCAAAAGTAATATCGGAAGAATTGCCCGATGCTATGCAAGTGGCAGATAGATTTCATTTACATCAGAACTTATTGGAGGCAATCAAAAAAGCGTTGAATCATGAACTTCCTGCAACGGTAAGTATTCCTCATGTTGAACAGTCCACAGCTATAGAAAAGCCGTGTAAAAAAAATCGAAACTGATGTGGATAACTCTCCTATTTTTTCAGAAAAACGGTATAAAATGATCTGCCAGATACAGAAATTTTTAAATGAAGGCTGTAGTTATCGTGAAATTGCAAAACGAATGGGAGTGGGACGAAATACGATTGCAAAATATCGTGAAGGAGATCCTAAAGAATTAAGTATGTACGGAACCCGACAGAGTAAATTGGACCCGTTTTATCATTTCATTATTCAATGTTTGAATTCTGGATGGAGCAAAAGCAAAGCAGTAAAAGCAATCTATGAAAAAGGATACACAGGTTCAACAAGTAATGCTTTTGAATATTTGTGTAAAATAGAGCAAAAAGAAAACAAATACTTTGATCCTCAGCCATATGTCCGAACAATGACAGAGGGATTGAAATACAGAACAGGCAGTATCGGAAAAGAAAAAGACTATATCACACGTGAAGGAGTATTCCGTTATATGTGGATGAATGCAGAATTAACAGCAGCACATAAAAGCTTTATTTATGATTGTTATCCGGAAGTTTGGGAACTTCATTGCTGTATAAAAGAGTTCCGAAACATTTTCAAAAAACGAAATGTTCCTCTACTTTACCTATTTATAGAAAAATATTGCAAGAGCAAGATTAAAGCACTAAAGAGTTTTGCTGAAGGAATAAAAAGAGACATAGATGCTGTTGAGAACGCTGTAGCCTATGATTACAGTAATGGTTTTGTTGAGGGAACAAATAGCCGGTTGAAGATGATAAAGCGGACAATGTATGGTCGATGTGGAAAACGTTTGCTGGAGGCAAAACTGAGATATGTGGGGAATTGCGGAAACGGATAATTGCGGAAGAACCCCTATCACTGGACAGCAGGGACACGGAAGCCGGAATATTCATATGGAGACAACGGCATGGATATTTTCATACAAACTTAAGAAAAATGTGAGCGAGGAACAGTTTATCGATCGAACAAAAAAGTTACACGATGAGGTCATCTCCAAAGCGAAAGGATTTATCTCCTGGGAACATTATTTACAGGATAAAATGTGGACTGACTTTGTTCTTTGGGAAACGGAGGAAGATGCACATAACGCGACAACGGTGGGACAAGGAAAAGAAGTTACTGAAAATTTTTATGCTTGTATTCAAATGAATACTTGCAGAACATTGATTTCACAACTTGTTAAAAAATACTAGAGACTTCTAGCTTAGAAGAAAATGATAATAAAAATAAGATGATTTATGGTAAATGGATTAATGAGTGGAGAACATGCGGTCAGGTGAAAGGATTCAGATGAATGTACAGATTTTTGGAACAAAGAAGAGTTTTGACAGCAAGAAGGCAGAGCGATACTTTAAGGAACGGGGCATAAAATATCAGTTTATTGATATGAAAGAAAAAGGGCTGAGTAAAGGAGAATTCGGGTCAGTTTGCCAGGCAGTGGGGGGATACGAAAAGCTGATCGATCAGAATTGCAAAGATAAGGATTTACTCGCTCTTGTTACCTATCTTTCGGAGGAGGATCGTGCTGAAAAGATTTGGGAAAATCAGAAGATTATAAAAACACCGATTGTCCGGAACGGAAAGCAGGCGACTGTCGGTTATCAGCCGGATGTATGGAAGATGTGGAATTAAAGATAAAAATCCGGAATGCCTGCAATCTACCGATGATTTAGAAGGAGGAGATGGCGCCATGCGCTATCTCCTCTGCTTATACGCAGGGATCAATATTTGTTTTTGTAAGAGCTGAATATAGTTGGATGGAAATGATTGCGTTTTTTGGGTGTATTGTGTAATATGGATCTATGGATAATTTGCTGAATATTAGGAAAATTTCATAATGAGGAGGAGACATGATGAGGAAGAGGAATAGGCTGCGGCGGACGCTGGCACTATTGATGACTGTGCTGCTGCTGGTGACTATGAGTACCGGAGTTTTGGCGGCGGAGGCTGCCCCGGGCACAATGCCGGTGGACAAACCGGCTGCCAGCGGTGTTCCGACGGAGGATGCAAAGACGGAGATCCCGGAGGTGACAGAGACGCCGGAGATCACGAAGACGCAGGAAGCGACAGAGACCCCGGAGCCCACCAAAACCCCGGAAGCGACAGAGACGCCGGCTCCCGCCGGGACCCCGGAAGAAAAGGGGACACAGGAGACAGAAGCGGCGGAAGATATATTAGATTTGTTTAAGGACGCTGAATCCAGGGGCAATGGCAATGCACGCGCTTCGGCAGAGGGACTTGCAGTAGAGGGCGGTGTGTCGGGTCAGGATTATACCTATGAAAATGGGGTATTGAAGATATTGACGGAAACACCGATGACGGTCTCAAATGTTGGAGCGGAGACAAGTGACCGCATTGAAGTGGCTTTGGATGCTGACGGGACAGCGAACCTGACACTGGCAGGTGTGAGTATCGATGTGCGCCCTTCAGGTGAAGCTGCCGCGATGAAAGTCATTTCCGGCAGACTGAACCTTACCCTGGCAGAAGATTCTGTGAATATGCTGGTGAGCGGAAAGAATTACGCTGGTCTGCAGAACGGTGAACATGAACTGCTGATCCAGTGTGAGAATGAGACGCAGGGGCATGTGTGTGATCTTGAAAGCTGCGGCAAGCTCATGGCAGTGGGCGGAGAGAACGGTGCGGGAATCGGCGGCGGTGCCGGAGAAGACGGCAGTAATATTACGATCTCAGGGGGATGTGTTGGTTCGGTCAGCTACAATCTCGGTGCAGGAATCGGCGGCGGCTATCAAGGGGATGCCGATCATATCGTCATCTCAGGAGGTACGGTATCCGCCTACCCTTTCTATGAAGGTGCAGGAATCGGCGGCGGTACGGAAGGCAGCACCGGAAGTATCAGAATTGTTCCTCCAAACGGCATGCAGATGAAAGTACTGACGGGAGCTGATAACAACAATATGGAGCCGCTTGACGGGTCGCCCTTTGTATCCGATACAGAGATCTCCGGTCTCATAAATGGAGCAAAGGCAGTTTCAATCGAAACTGAAAGTATATCCCCACAGGAGCTTCATGTCGAAGGCGGGATACCGGGTACAGACTATACATACAGAGGGAGTGAACTGACCGTATTAACAGAGACTCCGATGACGATCTCCAATTTGGAGGGTGTGGTGACAGCTGATCACATTGAAGTGGATCTGGATCCTGAAAAGACAGCGAATATCACACTTGCGGGTGTGAATATTGATACGAGTGATGCATATGAAGTTGCTGCACTGCAGGTGATATCCGGGAAACTGAACCTTACTCTGGCAGATGGTTCTGCCAATACATTGCAGTCCGGAGAGGAGTGTGCAGGCCTGCAAAATGATGAACATGAACTGATGATTCAGTGTGAAGGCGCCGGGACCGAAGGTCACAGCTGTGATGCGAATTGCGGAGCGCTGACGGCAGCTGGCGGAGACGGGGCAGCCGGAATTGGCGGCGGTAATTGGATGAATGGCGAAAATATCACCATCCGGGGAGGTGCAGTTACAGCTACCGGAGGCCTGAGCGGAGCAGGAATCGGCGGTGGTGATCGCAGAGGAAACGGAAATAATATCACAATTCTGGGCGGCACGGTGACGGCTTCGGCGGGATACGGAGCAGGAATCGGCGGCGGCTCGGAACGTGACGCGAGCAATATCGTGATCTCAGGAGGCACGGTAACCGCCATGAGCAGGGACGGAGCGGGAATCGGCGGCGGCCACTGGGGCAAGGCAGATGGTATCCACATCTCGGGCGGCACGGTGACTGCCAGCGGTGGCGAAGCAAGTGCAGGGATCGGCAGCAGCGCATGGAGTGACGGAAGCGACATTACCATCTCAGGGGGCACGGTGACAGCTGCCGGCGGTGAAAACGGAGCAGGAATCGGTGGCGGTCAATATGGCAATGGAGTTAATATTACGATATCCGGAGGCATGGTGACTGCAAATCGTGGTGAAAATGCCGCGTCAATCGGCGGCGGCGAATCAGCGGAGAGCGTTGACATTATCATCTCCGGCGGACTCTTTGGCGAGGGGGATGCAGCGGCCAATACGGTGTACGGCATCACACCGACTGACGGGCATCGAGTTATTGCAAACCCGGATGCAGATACCTCCACGGATTACCCTGTCGGTGTGTACACAGAAGGCAATGCCGCGGTTACTCTGAAAGATGCGGTGGTTGTATTTGACGGGGCTGCCGTGGAGGCCGGTGATCTTACTTTTACCGCCCAATATGGCAGTACTGCAGCAGAAACAGAAGACTATGAGTGGCACTATTCCACGGACGGCGAGGAATGGACCGATGGTCTGCCGGTCAATGTGGGAAGCTACACGATGCGTCTGACGGTTAAAGAGAAGCTGTCAGAGGGAGTTCTCTATCTAAAGGCTTCCGCAACAGCCAATCTGACTGTGGAGAAGGGAGAACAGAAGAAACCTGAGGGAGTAAAGGCGGTCAATGTGTCCGGACCGGGGAAGAAGGACGGCAAGCTTACCGGCCTTACCAGCGGGATGGAATATAAACGGAAGACAGATAAGGAATGGACATCGGTGCAGGGCAGTGAGGTGACCGGCCTAGGCGAAGGCACCTATCTGGTGCGCTATAAGGAGACAGAGAATTATAAGGCGGGCGCAACGCTTGAGCTTGTGATCAAGTCCGGCACAGCGGCTCCGACACCGGCAGATCCAAAACCGCCAAAGACACCTTCGAAGGTGACGTCATCAAAGGCTCCCTGGACAGGTGACAATACGGCCGTTTCATTCTGGCTGGCACTCGCAGGCGTCTCAGCCCTTGGTGTGATAACCATGCTCTCCAGACGCAGGAAAAACAAGTAAAGAAGGCTGTTTATCCATACGGATAAACGACATTTAATAAAATAAAGCCTTACTGATTTTCAGAACAATGATGTGAACTGAAAGTTGGTAAGGTTTTTTGTACTCCTTGAACGGATGGAAAACGAAAAAGCACCGGTAAAATCTATTGACAAATAATGTAAACACGTTTATAATTAAGAAAAAGTAAACGTGTTTGCAAATTAAACGTAAGACTTAATACATACATCCGGAGGATCTTCTTGACGGGCGTTTCAAAATAAGATAGTATTTTTATTAGTTAATGTGTTCACAAAATTAATGATATGTCTGCGATTATCGAATAAGAAGATATGGCTGTTTATGAAAAAGGTTATGAGACAAAACGACGTTTAATTATGTCAATGTACAATAAATTAAAAGTGCAGGATGCATCAGAGATTACGGTACGGGAGCTGGCGAAGGAAAATAGCTGTTCACCGGCAGCGCTGTACCGCCATTTTGAAAGTCTGGAATATCTGATTATCATCGGCTCAATCAGGTTTTTTATTGATTACATGGTTGAATACGGCCGGCTGATGGATTCCGGCAACAATCTGATGGAATCGTATATCAAAGGATGGCAATTATTTAACAAGTATGCATTTGAAAGGCCGGATCTGTATTACCGGCTCTTCTGGGGACAGTATCATACCATGTTCTCAGACGCACTGGAAGAGTATTTTGAGCTGTTTCCCGTGACAGGATCGGAACTGTATCCGGCATATTTTTATACGCTGCTGTTCACGGATGACGTCATAAAACGGGATTTTCTGATCCTGAGGCGTGCTGTGAACTACAACATGCTATCTGACGAGGATGCCGCCTATTTCAGCAAAACCAACACGTTTATCGTTAAGGGAATGCTTGAAATGTATATGGGGCGTGATCTGGAAGAAAGAAGACAGGGAGAGCGGGAGTGTAATGAACTGCTGCTGAAGAATGTTGAAAAAGTTTATGTTCCGTCTGAATGTGAGCTTTGAATGCGGGGAGGGGTAAAGGTATTTGATTCAATTTGCAGAGTGTGGGCACATTGACTGATTTTTTTGCCACAAAAAGTGAACGAGTTTACTAATTGGAATTTTGAAGCAGACACATGAGAAGAAGGGCAACTTTTCCATTGTAATCACAGTACTTGCCGCCATGATTCCGGTCTTCAGGATCAGGGTTGGAAATAAAACAAAATGAAAAAGGAGCAAAAACTATGAATGACAAAAACAGACCTCTCAGACTCGGAATGCACACATATACGCTGCATTTCTTTGGCCTCGGTGAAAGCTGGGGCTTCGGCAAAGATTACTATTTCGAGCAGACGATGTCACTGTATGAACTGATGGACAGGGCTAGGAAGTGGGAGCTTGACGGTCTCCAGATTACAAAGGTGGATCTCCTGACGACTGCGCAGGATGATCCGTTCGGAACAGAAAATCTGAAGAAGGTTGCACAGGCAGCCAAAGAGCACGGCTTATTCCTGGAATTCAATTCATCCTTCCAGGCAGGCAGCGACTCCCGTGTGAACTGTACGGCAAAGGAGGCACTGCAGATCGGTCATGATCTGGACGCTGAACTCGTGAAGTTCAGTCTCGATATCAAACGTCCGAGGAAACTCTACGGCTCCTGCATGCATCCGGATGTCATGCGCCAGATGGCCGACAGATACGATGAATTCAAGGCAGTCATCCCTATGATTGAAGAGTTCGGCATGCAGATTGCGATTGAAAACCACACCGATACCTTTGCCGATGAGATCCTGTGGATCGTAGAGAAGCTGAATCATCCGCTGATCGGTACGTGTGTGGACACCATGAATCCGCTGCAGGTGATCGAAAATCCCTATGACGTGATGGAGCGCATGCTTCCCAGGGCATACTGCTGCCACTTCAGCGATGACGTGATCGTCGTGGATCCCCTCGGTGTGCATGATATCGGCGCGCCCCATGGACAGGGTTCCATGGACTGTCCGAAGATGGTCGCACAGATCCGTGAGAAATCCCCGATGGATAAGATTATTTTTGAAAATGAAATCGCCTTTAAGAGTCTGGACGAGCCAATCGAGGAAGCCAGAGCCAGAGAACTTCAGGCGTGTGAGGAGAGCGTGCGTTACCTGCGTGACGTATTGAAACTGGGCGTCAGAAACCGATAATTTTATGGCAGCAGTTCAGGACGGCGGAAAAAATTGATACAAGCCGCTTTTTCGTACCAACTTCCACATTGGATAAACATCCGATGCTTCCTGACCGTTTTTTTGGCCGGGAAGATGAGCCGTCCTGAACAGTTACATTTTTGAAATATTTAAATCCAGGAGGAAACGAATTATGTCAAGAGAACAGATGATTCATGACGCAGCGATGGAGATCATGCGCGATGTAGGTGTCAATATCCATAATGAAAAAGCGATTGAAATTTACCGGGCAAACGGCATCAAGGTAGAGGGAAATACCGCATATTTTACAGAAGAACAGGTGATGCACTGGGTGAAGATGGCGCCTGAGTCCTTCACGATCCATGCGAGAAATCCCAAATACAATATGGTGGTCGGAGGAGAACATACGAATCCTGCCCCGACCTATGGATGCGCGTTTATCGACGACTGGGAAGGCAAGCGCCGCCGCGGTACCATGGAAGACTATATCAAATGCCTGAAGCTTGTTCACGCAGAGGACAGTTATTCGATCAACGGCGGTATTATGATCCAGCCCGGCGACATCCCGGAAGAGGCAGGCGCCATTCAGATGTTCTACGCCACACTTTTGCACTCTGACAAAGCGATCATGCTGCCCACCGGTTTCAAAGACGAGATGGCACTGATGCTGGAAGCCGGCTGTGAGCTCTTCGGCGGAAAAGAAGGAATGATCGAAAAGCCGAGAATGATCGCACTGATCAACACGGTTTCTCCGCTGTCACTGGATGAGAGAATGCTGGACTGCCTGATGCTGCTTGCCGAGTATGGACAGGCCGCAATCCTTTGCCCGGCCGCGATGCTCGGTGCAACGGGCTCGCTCTCCATGGCGGGAACACTTGCCAGCGGCGCAGCAGAAAGCCTTGCGGGCATTGTGCTGGCTCAGATGATCCGTCCGGGAACACCGGTTGTCTTCGGCGTTCAGTCTACGGCGGCAGACATGAGAGGCGGAATCACCTTCGCATGCGCTGCTCCTGAGGGGACACTGATGCAGGGATTCGGAGCAAATCTTGCGAGATTCTACGGACTGCCGTCCAGAGGCGGCGGATGCCAGACCGATGCGCCGGTCATCAACTGCCAGGCTGGCTACGAGTCCATGCTGACCTTTTCATCCGCGTACCGTCACGGCATCAACTTTGTGATGGAAGCCGGCGGCGTCATGGACAGTGTCAATGCTACTTCATTTGAGAAAATGATCATTGATTTTGAAATCATCCGCCAGGTGAAAGCTGCCTTCACACCGATTGAGGTGACGGCGGAGACACTGAATCTGGAAGAAATCAAGGAGATCGGACACGACGGCAGCTTTGTGACATCTGATTATACACTGGACAACTTTGAGGATCTGTATTCTCCTCATATCGGCGAGCGTAACGCCAAGGGCAGCGATTACTTTAAAGACAGCATCGAACGGGAGATGCACCGACTCCTGAAAACGTACGATGAAAACCGTCCGGAACTGGATGCTGATATGAGGGATAAGGTAAAAGCGGTACTCTCGAAATCAGGACTTGAAATGAAATATTTTGAAAATATCGAGCAATAAAAAATACAGTCAGCAGGAATATTAGACATATGGGAGAGTGGTCCGAACGATAGTTCGGGCTGCTTTTCCTTTTGCTTTTCTCAGACAATGCGGATTTGCAAATTTCTTCTACCATAACCTGCCGCGCCTGTGCTATGCTAAGAATGCAGGGACAATAGCATATCCGGATCGATACAGGAATGTAGAGACCGGCCGGGCGGCGAGTCGCCGTCTGGTGAGGAAAATCAGGCCATCAGACTTCCAGATGCTGCGAGGTACTTCAGCACACCGGCGGTGTGCATACGGGCGCTGCCCTGGTACGTCTTCGCATCTTACAGAATCATCTTATTGTATTGTCCCTGTTTGTAAAAAGAGAAATGAAGGAGAAACGATGTCCGGCAATGATTTGTGGAAATACTGTACAGCTGAACAGGAAAAAGAAATGCTGATATCTTTCCGGCTCCTGGATGGGATCCAGATGAAAGAGGAGAAGTATCTGGCATGCCTTTATGCCCTCAGCAACCATGCAGATGAGCATTACCATGCAGCCGCCGTAAAAAAGCGGGGCGGCGGTGTGAGAAGGCTGATGGTGCCGGATGCATTGCTTGGCGCTGTTCAGAGGAACATTCTGCATCATATACTGGACGGCATTACACCAGCGAATGCGTCGAAAGCATACCGGCGGGGCGTCACCATCGCGGACAATGCGCTGCCGCACGTGGGTGCAAAACAGATCGTGAAGCTGGATATCAGGGACTTCTTCGAAAATATTACGTATCTGCTGGTCTATCAGTATGCCTTTCCGGCGGTTTACTTTCCTCCTGCAGTGAGAACGATGCTCACGGCGCTCTGCTGCTGCCGGGAATGTCTTCCACAGGGAGCTCCGACATCGCCCGCCGTCTCCAATCTGGTCATGAAATCTTTTGACCAGTATATGGAATCCTGGTGCTGCAGGCGTGGGATCCGGTATACGCGGTATTGCGACGATATGACATTTTCCGGGAGCTTTGATGCGAAAGAGCTCAAAAATAAAGTGAAAAGTTATCTTCAGGTGATGGGGTTTCAGCTGAATGAGAAAAAGACGAGGGTTTTGAAAAGGCACTGCCGGCAGACTGTGACGGGGATCGTCGTCAATGAAAAGCCGCAGGTGAGCCGTGATTACAGAAGAAACCTGCGCTCAGAGATCTATTACTGCCTGCGCTATGGGGCGAAAGAACACCTGAGCCGTCTCGGAAACTCAAAATGGATGACGGAGGAGGGACCCGATACGGAGCGATATCTCCGGCACTTACTCGGGAAGATCAATCATGTTCTGCAGGTGAATCCGGAGGATGAGTATTTCCTGTGGGCGAGGGAGAAAGTACGGGAAATAAGCAGTCGGGCAACTAAAGATGAGATACGGTGAAGAGTAACCTGACGAAAAAGCAGAAATACAGGTAAAAAGTATGGATAAAACAGAAAAAGTTGTAAACATCTGTGAAAATGTACTGGAAGGAATTGAAACGAAAACATTGCCTGCGTCGTCAGCACTGCTGAAATGCCTGCAGATCGCCCGTCTGTTAAATGACGCAGATGCAGTCATCTGGCTGCAGTATGAGTACGGAGGATATCCCAGAGATAAAAACGGGGAAATTGAAAAGAGTGCACGGGAGATCGGCTACACCAACGGGCGAGGATATATACGAAATGGGGAAAGAAAAATATTTCTGACGCTGGCGGCAGAACTGGAGAAAAGAGTAAGCGCCAGGCAGTATGCAGCCGGTAACTTTTCCACGCAGGGAATCTCCGTTTCCGGAGAACGCGCGGACTCTGCAATGCGTCAGCTGACGGATTTAGTCAATCATTATACGAAGGATCTGATAGATAATATTGCGCTGGATGAAAAGAAATTATCTATTTTAAAGGCGCAGTATTATGATTACGCACTCCGAAAATACAGCGAGCTCGCATTCGGCAACGCCGCTGCCGATGTATTTGCGGTATACAGAGAACGCGTTGATCATTATTTTTCGAAATTATCACACGGCACGGTACTGCAGCTGAAGGCAATCGAGGATAAAATCACCTCCGATAATCCGGAAGTATATTCACAGGCAGTGACGACCTGCCGCAGGCTGTTCCAAAACACTGCCGAAGAATTATTTAACAGATATTTCCCTGACTATTCGGACAGTACCTATAAGACAAAATCGGGAAAATTCATTGATATCAGCGGGAATCACTACATCAATAAGTTATCGGCTGTAATCGAAAAGCTCCAGAGTAAATCTGCGGCAAAAAGCGCAGCGGGAAGCAGCATTTTATATACCCTGGACTGGATCGGCAATCTGAATTCCCTACAGTGTGAGGGTGTACATGCCAAGATAACGAGACAGGATGCCATGCAGTGCATCATACACACGTATATCTGTCTGGGTGATATCCTGAATCTGCAGGATGATTATAAAGGATGAGTCTCAGTTGATGCTGTAAATTTTTCATGGAAAAACTTATGTAATTAGGGTATAATAACTGCACAGAGTGCAGTCCACAGCAACGGTGTTGCTGTGCCGCTGCTGCACAGCGGATGATACCCGGCAAGCCACGGCTGGAAAAACAAATATCCCATTGGTCTGCTTGTTTTTCTGCGCGCGAGGTATAATGACTGCAGGAGAGTCGACATGTTTACATATTGACAAACGGCGAATGTGAAATATTCGCCGCTACATTTTACAAAAAGGGAGAAGATAAAGTGAAACAGGACATGATTGTAATTTTAGACCTTGGAAGTACCGAGAATACAGTTGTCGCAAGAGCGATCCGTGATATGGGTGTATACAGTGAGATTCATCCTCACGACATTACTGTGGCTGAACTGCAGGCACTTCAGAATGTAAAAGGGATCATTCTGAACGGCGGGGAAAACAGGATCGTCGACGGTGCGGCTGTGGATGTTGCACCGGAACTGTATGACTGCGGCTATCCGATTATCGCTATCGACCATCCGACCGCAAAATGCCCGCAGCAGTATGACGCGGTCCCGGAAGAAGACGTGCTGAAAAACTTTGTATTTAACGAGTGCAAAGCAGAAGCAAACTGGAATATGAAGAATTTTGTTGCGGATCAGGTGGAGCTTGTGAAACAGCAGGTCGGTGACCGCAAGGTATTGCTGGCACTCTCAGGCGGTGTGGATTCTTCTGTTGTAGCTGCACTTCTTCTGAAGGCCATTGGACAGCAGCTGGTATGTGTTCATGTAAATCACGGGTTAATGAGGAAGAATGAATCGGAAAATGTTGTTGAAGTCTTCCGCGACCAGCTCAGTGCAAATCTGATCTATGTTGATGCGACAGAACGTTTCCTGGGCAAGCTGGAAAATGTGTCCGATCCGGAACAGAAACGTAAGATTATTGGCGGAGAATTTATCGAGGTATTCCAGGAAGAAGCCAGAAAGCTGGAAGGAATTGATTTCCTGGGTCAGGGAACCATCTATCCGGATATCATTGAGAGTGGAACGAAAACGGCAAAGATGGTGAAATCCCACCATAATGTAGGCGGACTTCCGGAGGATATGAAGTTTGAACTGGTGGAACCGCTCAAACAGCTCTTCAAGGATGAAGTGCGCGCATGCGGTATCGAACTGGGACTGCCGGATTATATGGTATACCGCCAGCCATTCCCGGGACCGGGACTTGGCGTTCGCTGTCTCGGCGCGATAACACGCGACCGTCTGGAGGCAGTCCGCGAGTCCGATGCGATTCTCAGAGAGGAATTCGAGAAAGCCGGCCTGGACAAGAAGGTCTGGCAGTACTTTACCGTGGTACCGGATTTTAAATCTGTCGGGATGAGGAATCATGCGAGATGCTTCGAGTACATGGTGATCATCCGTGCGATCAACACCATCGATGCCATGACGGCCAGCATTGAGAATGTGGATTGGGATGTACTTGAGGTGATCACAAACCGGATTCTGAATGAGGTTGCGAATGTGAACAGAGTTTGTTATGATATGTCGCCGAAGCCTCCGGCTACGATAGAATTTGAGTAAAAAAATAAAGCCCGTAAACCCAGTGTTTAAGCTGGTTTCCGGGCTCCTGTTTTGGGTTTGAGTACACTTTTTGGTAATTGTTAGCATGTCTTTTAATTGTTCGTTAGGACTCTATAAAGTTCAAGGATTAATTCTACTTAAATAAAAAGGAGCGAAAATATGCAGATATCTCATATGGAATTAGAAAAAATTTTTAATGATGTATTACCAGAAGAAGTAAAGACTTGTGTGAATAAATTTATTATGAATGAGTTAGATTTACATAAAAAATATTATGATTCAAAAAATCTTTGGATAATAGATCAAAAAATTGGTGGTGTCGGAGCGTATTGTTTGCCTTCAGATCCATTGAAAAATCCTTTTCCAGCAGGGGAATTGCGAGGATTGTATCGCCCATTGCAGTATGTACGTTCGGAGATTGATATTTGTGATATGAGGCAACATGCAAGGTATATTGTACAGATGTGTGGGATGCATCTTGAAAATGCATGTAGATTATATTTGAAAAATCAGAAATATATTAAAGCTTATTTGTTAAGAAAAAATACATTAGGAAATGCAGTTAGGGAAATTGAAAAGATTTCTAGTTTTAACAAATCTACTATTGAAAGTCTATATAATTTTGTTGTAATATATAACTTATCAAAGCATGAAGTCAATCAGGCTGATTGTAGACAACGTCTTTTTAATGGGTTTGATGCAATTGTTGCATATTTTTCAGCTAGAATCTTGGGATTACATATTTTACAAAAAATAAATATAAAAGAAAGTCATAGTCATTTTGAAGTAGAATGGTGATAAACCGGCATGTGATGTTTACAAATAAGAGAGTGTGAAGAAAAGTCTGTAAATGCTGATCTTCTATGGTAATAACTGGGCTGAAAATTCCTTGCTGGGCTTTCAGCCCTTGTTTTATATATAGTAGTAACTATTGTTGCATGACAAGAACAGGCGGATCATCCGTCTGTGGAAAATAAGACAGATTGGCTTATTCCGGCAGCCGCCCTTCGTACATGATGCTCAGTTCCCCATAAACCTGTCCCCGATTCCTGAGTGGTATCGTCCATTTCTTTGCGGCTTCAAACGTAGACAGGTACAACGCTTTCAGTAGCGCGGTATCGCTTGGAAACACGCTTCTCTGGTGGTTTAGCTTGCGATAAGTGGCGTTCAGGCTCTCAATGGCGTTGGTCGTATAAATGACCTTTCTGACTTCTGTAGAAAACTTGAAAATCGGGGATATAGCATTCCAGTTCTGTTTCCAGCTCCTCATGGAATTGGGATATTTTTCACTCCATTTTTCTGTGACCCGTTCCAGAGCGTCCAGAGCTTTTTCTTCCGTTGGTGCCTGATAGATTGTTTTAAGATCCGCACAGAAGGGCTTTCTATCTTTGTCTGACACGTATTTCATGGTATTACGTACCTGATGCACGATACAGCGTTGATATTCGGTCTTCGGATACGCTGCTGTGATTGCCTCTTTGATGCCGCTGAGTCCATCTGCACAGAGGATTAAAATATCTTTCACTCCCCGATTTTTTAAGCCATTTAGTGCAGACAGCCAATATTTAGAACTTTCGTTTTCTCCAACCTCGATGGTCAGGACTTCTTTGCGTCCCTCCTGATTGATACCAAGAATCACGTAAGCCGCAAGTTTGCGGATGACTCCATTATCACGAACTGAGTAATGAATGGCGTCTATGTAGAGAACCGGATATACCTCTGAGAGTGGCCGGTTCTGCCAGTCTTCAATCTGTGGCATGATTTTATCGGTAACATCTGAAATAAAGCCTTCCGATGTTTCAAAGCCATAAATGTCCTCCAGCGTATCAGAGATCTGTCTTGTGGTCATGCCCTTGGCATACATGGAAATGATCTTCTGGTCGATGTCGGAGATATCTTTCTGGCGTTTTTTGACCACCTGCGGCTGGAATGTGGACTTGCGGTCCTGCGGTACCTGAATGTTCATAGTGCCATAGCTGCTATTGATGCGCTTGGATTTATAACCGTTACGGTAATCATCTGTGTCCGAACGTTCTGATTTCTCATAGCCCAGATGCTCATCCATCTCTGTTTCCATCATTTCTTTGATGGTACCGCCAAGCAGGTCCTTGAGTGCATCCTGAATATTCTCGGCCGACTGGATGTCGTACTCCTGAAGGAGCTGCTGGATGATGTTTCTTTTCTCTTGCCATAATAAAAGGCCTCCTACTACAATAAGTTTATAGTTAATAACCCTTACAGCCAGTAAGGAATTATCCAACTTATTGCTGGCTGTATAATGATGGAGCAATTGGGATATCGGAGGCCTCCTTGGACTTCACGTTCGTATTATAGTCTGATATCCAGCTTCTCATTTGCAGCATTCGTTTTATGCAGGTGGTACGTTCGTGTCATCCCACAGTAGATAGAATAGGCAATGAGTAAAACTGGTGCTTATCCATTGCAATACTATTTTTAAGGAGTGGCAAATATATGAACGCAGTAGGTATCGATGTTTCTAAAGGCAAAAGTATGGTTGTTATCTTGCGCTCATTCGGTGAGATTGTTAAATCTCCATTTGAAATCAAGAATTCCTCCAGTGACATAAGTTCATTAGTAAATCTGATTAAGTCCGTAGACGGTGAATCTCGTGTTGTGATGGAACATACAGGACGCTATTATGAAGCCTTGGCTCATCAGCTTTCAAATGCCGGTATTTTCACTTGTGCTATAAATCCTAAACTTATCAAAGACTTCGTCTATGCAAGATTGCTTGTTCAGCTGCAGTTCGGGGCTTTCACGGTAAATCAATCACCCAAAACCACCGCTCGAATCGCCCCGAACACTTCTCGTGGTCGCTTCTTAAAAGCATCAATGATAAAACGATGATCACACCCATCTGGAGTAAGCACAACGATTTCTTCGCCTATTATCCGGATAAAGCTGCCATTAAATTGGAAACTTTTTACCTCATCCTTGGATGTATCAATATCAATTGACTTAGAAAGACGTTTCAGCTCCTGATAAAGTCTCAATTCTTCCGTGGAGCGGATGAGTAACTCAGGCACAGACTCACTGACCTTTAACAGAAACAAATTTGTATAAATCTGAACACGCAACCCGGATTCCAAAACCCTTATTGGAGTGTCTAAAGATATCCAATCTTTAACAAAAAATTGATAATACTCATCGTTTGGATTGCCGTGATGTGGAATCGCAGTAATCTGTCTACGAGTGGTCTTTTCGGTGCGAATAACTTCACCGTAAACGAAAATTCCAGAATTATGTTTTCCGAAGACATTGTCAGGTTGGTACAATGCTACATAATGTATTGGTAATCGATTCACAGCAACTCTTTTAACGGGTATATGATAAAATCGATGAGCAAGGTTAATAGTTAATTGGGTCTCGTTGCGGACAATCCCTACCATTACATCGCGATTGTCAAGATCGATCTGAGCAAGTTTTTCCGCAATGCCAGTCGGTAGGGTTGCACGTTCTAAGGCAGAGTCGGGCGAATCCCCAATCAGTTTGTCTAACATTTTTGCAACTAGCGCTGTGGCACTTGGAAGGAAGGGGAGACCGCCAACATTTACTGTTTCAATGCTCTCGTAGAATTTATGTTGTTGATATTCCTCCTCATTGTGATAAGGAAAGAGAACATATGCACCGAACATGGTACGTTCAAATTCGGGACTTGTACTGTTATTGCGGACAATTGCGTCGCGATAGCGATGCATTGTATTGATATCCTCCTCCTCTGGACCGGGCGTTTGATAGGTTGCCCGGTAAGGCGTTGCATTAAGCGCCGGGTTGATACGATATTTGGCGTCAAAGATATATTGATACTTTGTATTGGAACCCTTCTTTTTTAGGGAAAGCACATTGTCGGGCCTCTGTGTGACGGTTGGCAGACTGGATGCTTTGGGATTATAGGCAAGATGGATCCGTTCGCCGGTTTGTGGATTTACATAAGTGATAGAAGAACCGGAACCTTTACGCAAGGTGATGAATAAGTTATTGCCATCTGTTTTGATAATATCTTGTTTTATGAGATGATACCGTTCCTTCAAAATGCTGTTTAATTTGATAAAACACCAGTATTCGTAGAGTAATGCAACGTCTTTCACGGAAATACTAAAAATATCACTGTCCAGTGATAGACCGTGTTGCATCATGATGTAATATTTATAAAGTTCGCGGTATCCGGGAGCCATGGTAAAAACCATAGATATCTGCGTTGAGGCATTAAAGTCCGATACATTGTTAAAGAAAGTATGGCTGACGCGACGATCAATACCTTTACCCATCGTGTTGACTATGTCTACGACGTCAGAGTCTTTTTGTCGTTTTAGGTTTTGATAATGTGAAAGCAGTGTCTCCAATCGTTTGATGGTGGTACACAGAATAAATTTTGCAAATTGGTTTTCTGGTGTGTCATATGTTACACGTTTTTGTGTTGCCAAAGCGCAATCGACCCGAAACTGTCCCTGGTCATTTTGAATGTGCTCTGGATGTTTTTCAAGCCAACGTAATGTTTTTGTGTTGGATCGTCTGATCTTGTGAGCAGGGAGGATCTCTGGCTGCGTATATAGGGTGTGGTGTGGGTGGGCTATCACAACATCGGCGGCCGTGATAAATAAATCATAAATGTGACGGATAACGCTAAAAAATTCTGTGGAGCTGTTACCGACCATGTCATTTAAATTACCTGAAAAGTAAGTCTTTTTTAGAAACTCAAAAGAAAGATTATAGATTTCGTCGGTGACATCTGCCATCAATTGTAGATAATCGGCTCGATATTGTAACTTGGTTGGAAAAACCTCTACGCTAATCGTGAGATATGGGGTCCCATTGAGGCGTATTATAAGATCACTTTTACCAATTTCATTGCCGAAGTTAATGATGCCGGATAGCATTTTACCTGAGCGGCCGACAGGGCTGATTTTATTTCGAAGTCCCAGGTTTTCGTGCCAAAATTCTATGACATCTGCACTGTTATTTTCAATAATTATTTCATAATTTTGTTGTTCGTAGAATATAGGATAGGTATGATGTAATATACGATGGCCATCTGAATTTGTGTGCACAAAAGACACCTCTGCATCGAGGTCTGGAGCAACCTCCAAATGGAAGCTGTCCAGACATGTAATTCGAAAATCAGAAGTCTCTTTTTGGTGAGCAGAAACACCGATACGGGGATGTACGGCAATTCCCTTGAACGTAACGCTTATTTTTTCAGTTGAGATAAAAATCAGCTCTTCGCGATTAGAGCCAGTAGGAAGTGTAGCCATCCTCCTCAAATCTCCTTGTCATAAATGCAATTTTTTCAGCACTTCTGCGGTAAGGCACAGTGTCCTGAGTTTTCAGATAGTTAAACATGTTCTCACTAACCGTATGATTGGCATCCTGTGTTAATTCCGACTGGTTAGCAACACAGATTTTAAATAAAGTAAGCAACAGATTTTTAATCGACTGGCTGCTCCCATGGATGCGAGGCAAAATCTTTTGTAGTACTGCAAGATCCATAGCGACAGCTGCATCCAGTAAAGAGTATTTTTCATTGTATAGTAAATAGAAACAAATTTCGTCACGCACACGGTATCCAATCTGTGCGTTTGCATTTTTTAAGGCTTCATTCATTTGTTTCAAGATGGAAATGGCAGTTAATATCGTATCTTCACCCTCGGGACATTCTGCCAACACTAGGTAGTCGCTTCTTAAAAAGCGATTATCTAACACCGAAATATCGATGTTTCCAAGATTTTGACGGAGATCCAGATTAACATAAGAAAATTCTATCGTATTAGCACGGTCCAAAACCTTTTTACTAAACGGGAATGTGGTTTCGTCCATGTTCACAGTTCCGATGATATAGAGGTTTTCTGGAAGAAAAAGTTTACCGTGTGATGCAACTGCAATGTCACTCTCCGCTATCGTATCTGTGGTAATCTGATCATTATCAAAATGACGTGTCTCAATAATTGATAGAATATCACTCAAATAATATTCTACTCTGGCTAGGTTCATTTCATCTAAACAGAGAAAGTAAGGTTTCGTCTGGTCTGATATGGCAGTTATAATAAATTCAGTGAGCGCACCCGGAATATATTGTCCGTTGAGATCGACATAGCCAAAAAGGTCTGTGGAGTCAGACCAATCTGGGCGTACAGGTACTAATTTATATCTGCCGTTGTCCACAGTGGCACCTATGGCTTCCGCAAATAGTTTGACAAGCTTTGTCTTCCCCGTTCCCGAAGTACCTGCCAATATGACAAAAGGCTTCGCTTTAAGGCTTAAATAGAAATTCTCAATAAACCCGTCTTCATAAGAGAAACCTTTGGCGGAAATATACTGAGAAATCCGAGTGAGTTCATCCGAGATATTGTATTCTTCTATAGATTCATCGGTATCTGTCATATCTAAATACTCTTCCAGTGTTATTTGATGCCAGAGGTCATGCAACGCATATACATATTCTTCTTGTATTTCAATACCAGAAGCCTGTGGACTCCATCGTTGCAAGGGGAATTGCTCTTCCAATAGCGCTAAAGGTAACAAGTGTTCATAATGAAAATTCAAAATTCGGTCAAAATTCACATCAACAAATCTTGCCGTGATGTTTTGGGAACGTTTTTCTAAATTCCAATGCAAATCCTTGTAGCTTTTCTGAATAATAGTTCCAGAAGCTATGATTCCTCTAGGTTCATCGCCAAGTTTCATGAGGAAGATAGAATCCCCAATTTCGGGGGCGGTATTGTTACAGCTCCACGGTGTGTCTACTTTATACCCATCTTTAGTCTGTTGGGCAAGACTTTCGTAACCATCCCATACCCAGTTGTTAGCATTCCAAGTTAATAACCATGCTTTCTTTTTAGTCCTATGTTGTGCTTGCGTCTCCACATATTCTTGATAGAGGCTAATCATGTTAAAAAGATCATCGGTCAATATATCAGTTGATGGGACCTGCCCTTTGTGATAAGCTTTATAAAAAATACAACCATGTTCATAAAATTCATTCCCTAGGTTTAGGTCCGTCCCAGTAGAAAATGGTCCTGGGGGAATAGTCGCCTGTATGTTTGCGGCTATCTCATGTAATTTCAGAATGGTTTTTCGTTTTCCTAATGAGTTTATGTAGTTAGTACAACCTTGGTTTAATGTTAAATAAAGGGTATTACCATCTTCCGATAACAGATATACAATATAGACACCACGCTGAGCGGATGTCGTCACTCGCTTATCAAAGATACAGATCCAGGGAACAGCTGCCCAGTTTCCCTGACCGATACTACCTTTTACGAGATATGTTTCATTATTTAAAAATGGGAATGTCAATATGGCTTCAGGGATAACTTGACGTATTAGTTTACCAATACGATTGTTCCTAAACGTCTCATGTTCTCGGCAATCCTTATAGTGTTCTAGCATATAGTCAAAAAAGTTTTTTAAATCTGTTTGCATATTAGCACCATCAATTCTATCAAAATATTTCTGTATCTTTAAGTCTAAAAGCTCTTTCAGCTTTTTAAAATCTGCATCCTTCATGTCTGCCATAAGTTCCTGTGAGAATATCAGGTAATCGGTATTCTCGATCTTTTTGATCTGAAGAAACCCCTTGTGACTAATTGCTTTAAACGGGTTATCTAAGATTACCCTGAGGACATCCTGAATAGAACTCGACTCAATATTAGCAATCCGCTGGTCAACATCGACATCAGGAGCCTTTCCTTGGCTTTTTCGGTCCTGATAGAAATGTTTAAAGCGCTCCACAACTTGATATAGTGAGCACTTACCGGTATGATCCATAAGTGCCAACATACAGTCCAAAAGAATTAGTTTATACGATCTCTGATATCCGGCAAGGCTGTCAGTCGGTCCAATATATTGAAAAAATTTAGATTTCAATTTTGCTTTTTGAGGATGACACTCAAAACGTATGGCTCCATCTTCAGTGATATAGATATCAATAAACTCTTTCTGGGACTCTGGAATGGTAATGGCGTGTCCTTTTTGTGTGTTGCTCTTTTGCTCATCAAGAATAGAAGCGCTGGAAATAAATAGTTCTTGTAGTTTGGACGCAATTAGCGAAGCAGAGGAGTAGCGAATTTGCACAACCTCACTTCTAGGATATTTAGTAGGGTCAATAGCTATATTTGTAAGTCTCGCCTCATAGCGTTTTCCATCGAGTAGAATGCTTATAGTTCTCTTTTCACCTTTTGTTAAAGTATATCCCAACTCCTCAAATAATTTAGCTTGAATATTTACGGGGATAGTGATTCCGTAATTTAAAGTAGATTGATCAACTTCTTTCTGGTAGATATACGTATCGGACATACTGTCACCTCATTTTTGAAATCTGCGGTTACATAAGATATATGTACGCTCATGCTATTTTTCTATAGTATACCAAATATTACCGAAAAAGTCATTTTTATACACAATATTTGTTTTGTCTTATGGACAAAAAAAGTTTACGAAAACGTGGCTAAATCAATCACCATAACAAACTCCTCCCCCCGCTCCTCCACAACCCGGAATCCAACCCGCAGGTACATCTTCACGGCATAATTTGCCTTCTGGACCGCCAGGGAAGCACGCTCATATCCTCTGTTCTTCAAAAGTGTGAGCATTGCCCGCATCATGGCCGTTCCAATCCCAAGTCCCCGATATTCCTTATAGAGCGAAATGGCAAAAGACGGCGTTCGGTCATCAACATGGCCGTAGTCGTCCATAATGCGCACCCAGACGGCGCCCACAATCTTCTCATCGACTTCGGCAACCAGCCCGATATCGTCCTTCGATTCACCGAAATGATCAACATAAACCTGAAGATCAGGGGACTTGAGGATGGAACGGGGAGGGGGATCAACGCCGTCCGGTATAAAAATGGCCTCATACAGAAAATTATTTAATAAAGGATACTCGGATTTCCGGATATGCCGTATGGTATATGTCATATTAAACCTCTTTCAATTCTGTTTTTTGCTTCACCTTATCTTACCACACCGTACAAGATATATCAGAAAAACCTAATAATACCGCCCAAAATATAAACAACAGTTAGTTTTCCTGAACGAACATTAACGCTTGTTCAGTTGTGAAACACATGAATGTCTGCTATGCTGAAAATAATAAGGACCAGTGCGATATTTGTGAAGGAGACGATTCTATGCAGATAGGTGAAGTAATAAGAAAATACAGAAAAAGTAAAAACATGACGCAGGAGGACATGGCGAAACGTCTCGGGGTCACGGGACCGGCGGTCAACAAATGGGAAAATGGAAATTCATTCCCGGATATTTCACTGCTGGCTCCGATTGCCAGGCTTCTGGGTATTTCTCTCGATACCCTGTTGTCGTTTCGGGAGGAGCTTACGATGGAAGAAATCAATCATTTCGTGTTGGAAATGGATGCGAAACTCAAAAAGGAGTCTTATGAGCAAGTTTTTCATTGGACAAAAGGGATTCTGGAGAAGTATCCGAACTGTCCGCGGCTGATCTGGTAAATGGCACTCATCCTGGACTCGTGGCGACTGACGAAGGGGATTCCGGATACAGAAAACTATGAAGGTTATATCCTGGAGTGCTATGTCCGGGCGCTGGAAAGTGAAGACGAGGATATTCGATCCGGTGCCGCCGATTCTCTGTTTGGGTTTTATTTGCGAAAAGAAGAGTATGGAAAGGCAGAAGAGTATCTGGCATATTTTGCAAAGCAGAATCCGGAGAGAAAGAGAAAGCAGGCGGTTATCTGTAGTAAGACCAATCGCGTGGGTGAGGCGTATAAGGCATATGAAGAACTGTTATTTTCAGGACACCAGATGATGAATATGGTATTTCAAAGCCTCTACATGCTGGCTATGGAGGATGGAGACAGGGAAAAGGCGCATATGCTGGTGGAAAAACAGCGGGTATTGGCGGGGGTCTTTGATATGGGAAAATATCATGAGACTTCCTGCAGGCTTGATCTGGCGACGGCGGAGAAAGACGCGGATACGGTGATTGACACGATGGAGGAGATGATGGCCAGTGTCGGCACAATGGGAGAATTTTGCGGATCTCCCCTCTATGAACATGTAGCATTCAGGGAATTACGACCAGAATTTCTTGAGGATATGAAGCAAAGTTTGAAAAAGTGCTTCCGTGATGAGGAAACATATGGTTTTCTGATGGATGATGAACGATGGCAGGAATTAGTAAGATAATGTGCCTCTTCCAGAATATTTTTAATACGAAAGTTCGGACAGTATGCTGACGGTGTGCCTGAAAAGATCATGGAAAACCAAACAGAAATGCGGTATAATGATGACATATAAATCGTATGTCATCCACAGCAACAAAAGTTGCTGTGCCGCTGCTGTGCAGCGGAAGATACCTGGAAGCCACGGCTGGCCCAGAAAATGCCGCTGCGCGTCGCTTTATGGTCTGCGCACGTGGTATAATGATGACATATAAATCGTATGTCATCCACAGCAACAAAAGTTACTGTGCCGCTGCGCGTCGCTGCTGCGCAGCGGATGATACAGGACAGTCTGCGGTTTGAAAAGAAAAACGGAAGGGTCATGTGAAAGGTACCAAGGACAGATGAAAAAGGTATTTGTTACGTATGCCTGGGGGACACAAGAAGAAAATGAGAGAGTTTATTCTTTTGTGAAAATGCTTCGCGAGAATGGTTATGATGCAACCTGTGACCAAAAGGAGATGCAGGAGAGCACAGCACCTTCATTTACACAGATGATGTCCCGGGGATTACAGTCTGATAAAGTCATTGTTATCCTGTCGGCGGCATATAAGCACAAAGCGGATGAGCCAATGACAGGTGTCAGCAGGGAATATGAGATCATAGCCTCCGAATGGCGGAAGCCTGAGAACAACAGGAAATTTATTTTCGTCTCATTCGAGGGATGCAGTCAGGAGAGGCTGGACAGCATTGTGCCGATAATGTTCACCGGTATTAAGCTGATAGATCTGGCGGAAGATGAAAAGAAAGGTTTTCGGGAATTATATTCCTGCTTAAATGAAGTTTTGCAGATCGAATTTGGAGAGGTAAAAGAAAAAACGCCTGATCTGCAGCCGAGAGAGCTGCCGAAGTTTTCCCTCGGCCACGTGAAGACGCTCACTGTTTACAAACAGAGCGATGATGCTTCTGTGTCCAGGGATGATCTTCATCTTATATATGAATGGCTTGTGGATGAGACCATGTCTTTCAAAGTGAAGATCAGGGATTGTGATATAGAGGAGAAAAAAGCTCAGCGGGAGAAGCTGCAGGGAAGGGCTGTTCTGGGAGAACGGCTTAGTAAGGAAGAAGAGCAGTGGTTTGCTGCACTTAATGCGCAGATTAAGCGCGAGGAAGCGAGCCTCAGGAACAAAGAAAAAGCCCTGGAGATATTTTTCTCACACAGGGAATTTGTTCAATATATGGGATACAAAACGGCAGAAAATTTGTGCCGGATTGTGAAGGCCGTAGTCCAGCCTTCAGGGGAGGAAGAAGGGACTGTCACTCCGGTCTCTGTTGAACTGTTTTATGACGGGGAAGATAAAGAAAAGATAGTGCCGGGATTCTTTGGCGCTGCGATCGAGGGCGCATTTCTGGATGAAATATTCTTTACAGCGCTGCAAAGGCGGGAGGCAGGAATATGGGATGTGGGAACGGACAATGTTTCCTTTCGGATTCTCCCGAAGATGTTATATTTCCTGGCGGAACACGGATATGAGGCGCAGGAGGAATTGCGAAGGCTTGAGGACTATCGGATGGGCCTGGCATAATGCTACGAAAGAGAGAGATGTGAGATGTACGAAATCAGACCGGAGACGGTAAAAACGTTTATAACGGATCGGAATGTCAAGCTGCCGAGGTTCCAGAGAAAGCAAACCTGGGACGAAAAAAAGAATTTTCAGCTATGTATCAGCCTGTTCAAGGAATACCCGATCGGTGTATGTATACTCAGTGTTGATGAAAGCAAGGGAAAGACGGTAAGATGGCTGCTTGACGGACGGCAGAGAAAAAATGCACTTACGATGATTCACGATGACCCGGAAAACATTTATAACTGGGCAAAAAAGTTTATCCGATTTAAAAATTCCGATCAGCCGAATGAGCTGGAGGAAAAGTACTGGGAGAAAATAAATGAATACATTGAAGCGGATGCGGATGAGGAATTCGAGGCGGTTACACGGGAGAATGGTGATGACGACAGTGAAGTAAACGAGATAAATGCAGAAGAGAATATCGATGAATCTACCTATGGGTTAGAGCTTTTGCTGGAGATCATAAAGATTATTCACAACAAACAAAAAAAGAACACCGGTTTTACGAAACCTTTTGACTTTACAAAGTATGTAAACAGATTACCGTACGTAGAGACCGAAAACGGAGATGTGAAACTCTCATCACGCAAGGTGAAAACATTTATTGATGAGTATACAAAGTACTGTGATGACGAGGATATCGAGAGCCGGGAGGAATCTTCATTCTACCAGTTTATTGAATTAAGGTGTGATATAAAAGATGCCAGACAGCTAAAGGCACTGATTCATGAGAAGTGGGATATGATAACAGAGCGAATGCTGATCGTTGATAAAATGGATTTTCAGCTTGCCAACAGCAAAATTGGCATGATAGAAGTTAAGAATCTGTCTCCCTCAGATTCGCAGAAGATTTTTAACATTATTAATTCAGAGGGCGAAAAATTGACTGCAGTAGAAATTTTGTCTGCAAAGCCCCATTGGAATATATCTGTGGATCATCCGTCTCAGGCGACTGTAAATGCCATAAAAAAGCTGTATACAAAGATCGGAACAGTTCAGACAGATGTTGTGCGCTGGGATCTGCCGGCGACGCTGTTGGACAGGCTCGGCAGAAATATTGTGATAAAACAGTTTACGGACTCAAAAACGGATTTTGAAAAGGAGCTTACGTGTGGATTTAAGATACTTGCGGGCATTTATGCCGGCGGTGTGAAAAAAGAAGATATTGAAAAATTGAGTAAAAGAGAAGACATTGACTGGAGTTCCGATATTGAGAAGCTGATTTATGAGCTTGAGTCTATGCTGAAACTCATTTCTTCCTTTGAGTATTTCAAATACTTTAAGTCATGGAATGCTTCTGTTATGGAGCTGACAAGTGATTCGATTGCATTAAACTTCATGATTCTTACATACAAAGACTGGATCAGAAAAGGGAAGCCGGTGGGTGACTCCAGGGCAAAACAATTTCAGAAGAATTGCTTTATTTTATGGGACAAATTGATATTTGAATATATTAACAGACAATGGAGGGGGTCCAGTGATTCTAAAATAGCCGGTAATATTTTGAATCTGGAAAGGGAACCTGATTTATATGAACCCGTTCCGGCTTATAAATGGGAAGGTTTGCTGCGGGATCAGATTTTTGCAGAGAGTGTCATTGAGTCAGTGGATATTACGCTGGCGCTTATGAAACCGCTGCTTTATCATTTTTACTGCCTCAAATGCATACAGGGTCCCGATACGGATTATGGGTTAGAGGTGGATCATATCATTCCACAGACGTTGTTTAATGAATCTTCTATTGAGCGCAAAGATGTCATACAAAACAATCTGCTTAATTTGGGCCTGCTGCCTAAAAATGAGAATATTGCGAAAGGCAATAAAAAGCTGATTCTCATCGACAGCCAATGGCTGAAAGACCAGATCGTAAAGTATGAATTCATACCGGAAGAGATGTTTCTGGAATATTCCAATGTCAATAATTATCAGAAAATGTTTGACGCACGTGAACAAATATTTCTTGAAGCATACACCGAAAAAAGAGATAATATGCTGAATAATTAATATTATCCGAGAGGCAAAGGGAAAGCGTATGAGAATATTAGTAGATGCGGATGCATGTCCCGTGACACATATCGTAGAAGAGGCAGCTCAAAAAAATGAGATTGAGGTCATTCTTTTCTGCGATACCAATCACATCTTACACTCTGACTACAGCGAGATCAAGGTCATCGGCGCCGGTGCTGACGCCGTGGATTTTGCACTGGTCTCTGCCTGCAGAAAAGGGGATATCGTCGTGACGCAGGATTACGGCGTGGCGGCGATGGCTCTGGGGAAAGGCGCCTGCGGCATCCATCAGAGCGGCAGATGGTATACCGAAGAGAACATCGATCAGATGCTGATGGAGCGGCATCTGGCGAAAAAGGCGAGACGCACCGGGGCGAAACATCATCTCAAAGGCCCGGCAAAAAGAACAGAAGAGGACGATGAGAATTTTTTCTGTTCCTTATCTAAGCTGATTGATGAGGTTTCTGACAGTCAGTGATGGTGCTGATGGACTCGTGTTAAACGTCTGATAATATGCTGACATAAAGTACAGAACACACAGTGAGGTTGAATAACATGATAGAAGAAATACTCAGGTACAACAAAGAATTCGTAAAGTCCAGGGCGTACGAGCCTTATGTGACTAATAAATATCCGGACAAGAAACTGGCGGTTCTCACCTGTATGGATACCAGGCTGATTGAGCTTCTTCCGGCGGCACTGGGGATCCGCAACGGGGATGCCAAAATCATCAAGAATGCGGGGGGCGTGATCACCCACCCATACGGGAGTGTGATGAGGAGCCTTCTGGTGGCAATATTGGAACTGGGAGTGGAAGAGGCATGGTGATCGGACATACGGACTGCGGAGTGCAGGGCATGGACGGCGGTGAACTTCTGAAAAAGCTGGAGGAGCGCGGGATACCAAAGGATCGCATGGATGTTATCTGCCACAGCGGGATAAAACTGGAGGAATGGCTCAGCGGCTTCGGCAGTGTCGAAGATTCTGTAAAAGAGACTGTGCTGAACTTAAAGCAGCATCCGCTGATGCCGCAGGATATCACGGTCCGTGGATTTATCATGGATTCTGTGACGGGAGCATTATCGGCAGTATAATAACATTCTATGGAATGTGGCAAGAAAGAAGGGATCGGATGAAGAAGAGAAATCAGGTTTTTCTCCATGCAAAGCCGGCGGGCAGCGACATTTGCATGGAGTAGCCTGAAAGTCGCTGCGTAATTATGCTGGCTTTGCTGCTTGACCAAAATTGATCAGGGAGGAGCCCGCATGAAATATGTAAATGCAAAAGCTGTGCTTCCAGAGAAACTGGTTAAGGAACTGCAGGGTTACATACAGGGCGGATATCTCTATGTGCCCGCAGACCCTGGCCGGCAGAAGAAGGGCTGGGGCGAGCTGACCGGTTACCGGAGGGAACTGCAGCAGAGAAATCAAAGGATTACAGAAGCTTATCGCGGCGGATGGTCCGCGGAAGAACTGGCGGAAGAATATAATCTGTCTGTTCATGCCATTCGTAAAATTATCTACGGGGCATAAAAATAAGAGACCGGGAATGGTCTGTGTTTGATAAACCGGAGGACAGCGCAATGTCGGATATGACAGTGCGCTGTCCTTTTTGTTTGAAGGTTTCATAATATAAGCGCCATGCCGAAGCTATCATTTCACCGCAGCCGTTTTCGGCCTGCAGTTTACAAAATAGATACCGGCGCATACGAGGACAAGAGAGGCAAAGTTCCGCAGGGATACGACCTTCTCACCCAGGATGATTCCGCTCAGCAGCGTTCCGAAGACAGGGACCAAGAAGTTGTAAACGGCCACGCTGCTGGTGGAATATTTTTTGAGCAGGATACTCCATACGGAGAAGGCGGCGGCAGACAGCAGTATCATATAAGTTAAGAGACCGATTCCCTGAGGGGTGATAGTGGTGAGAGAGCCGCCGCCGCAGTATCCGAGCGCCAGCAGCATGAACCCGCCGAGCAGCATCTGCCATCCGGTGATCATCATGGGGGCGAGGCCGTTGTCCGTCAGGCGTTTGCATACGGGAGCTGCGAGGCCTGTGCAGATCGCAGACAGCAGCATCAGGCCCTCGCCCATAAAGTGCACACCCGCTTCCGTGGTACCCGCGCCGTTTAAGTTGATCAGGATGACGCCGGCGAAACCGATGAAGCAGCCGATGCCTTTTAACTTTGTCATCTTATCATTTTTAAATAAGAAGTGAGCGCCGATCACAGAAAAAAAGACTGCGGATCCGGTGATGACAGAGCCTCTCGTGCCTGTGGTGTGAGACATGGCGATATAAAATAACGCATACTGTACGCCGGTCTGCAGGAGCGCCATGACAATCACGCCGCCCCACTGTTCCCTGCGGGGAATGATATTCTGCCGCCCGATCACGCGGGCAGTGATCAGAACCAGGAGCCCGGCGAGGCTAAAACGCCATCCGGCAAAAACCAGTTTCTGAAAGGTGGCATCACTGCTGATCTGAAACAGCTGATACCCCATCTTGACGCAGGGAAATGCGCTTCCCCACAGTAAGGTACACAGAAGCGCCGGGAAAAATATCCCGGCGTTAAATTTTTTTTGCGTCGGTTTCATAACTTGTACTCCTTTTAAAAATGTCTGGAACGGTACGCATTCGGCGTCGTTCCTGTTTTTTTCTTAAAGACATTCAGAAAATAATTGAAATTCTGATAGCCCGTCATTTTCGCGACCTGCCTTACGGAATAATCCGTATCGCGGAGCAGCATCTGGGCTTCGCTGATACGCAGCTGGATCACGTACTGCATCATGGAAATATTCCTCTGGTCTTTTAAAAGATGAGAGAGGTAGTAGGGACTGATATAAAAATTGTCAGCCACGGACTGCAGACTGATTTTCTCACAGTAATGCGTATGTATATAGGCGATAATATCATCCGCCAGCTGCTGGACCCGCGTGCTGGATTCAGGGATGTTCTGTACGGGCTGGGCATTTCGGCGGATGAGCTGAAACAGTGTTTCCAACGTGTTTGTACAGATGAGTTCCCAGCCCGCTTCGCGTGACAGGTACTCGCGTTCGATCAGCTGGAACAGGGAGGTCAGGATGCGGGGAGTATCGAGGCTGATCACCGGATGATATTCCGGCGGCAGCAGCCGGTCAGTATTTCTTAATTTTAATACATATCGCTCCGTTTTGCCACATCGTTCCAGCGCCTGATAAGATCCCTCATGAGCGACAGCCTTCTCCAGGAAGATAAGTGCGCCGCTTTGTGCCTGAATGGACTGACCGCCTATGTTCAGAGCAGCCCTGCCCTTCTGCAGGTAAACTAATTCACAGTATTCTTCATGGGAATGGAGCGGGACCTCCTTAGCCTGAAATTCATGATGAAATTTGCATATATTTACAGATGAAGTGTCGTTGTAAGTCTGAAAGTTTTGTTCTCTGATTTCCTGCATAGTCTTTCACCTACTGTCGTTGTGATTTCCGAATGCCGGTTAAAACATCGGGTCAATGCGGTGCAATGATAACGCATATATTTTCAATGCGTTCAGAAGATCCTGAATACGTACTGCTTCATTTGCCATATGGCCGCGTCCCCATCCGAGGGGTGTCGGCAGGTCGTCCCTGTTTGGCCCGAACGATATGGCGTTGGGAAGCTTCTGCGCATAGGTAACGCCGCCCATCGTATATTCATGAAGACTGGTTCCGAGAACGTGATTGACAATGGAAGTCAGTACGGGCGTCAATGGCTTCAGACAGGGTTCCGGCGTATGGGGGGGCGTGTCGGAGAGAAGCCGGCAGCTGATGCCCGCCCTGCCGGCAGTCTCCTGCACTCTCCTTGATACTTCTGCTCCCGTCAGCTGTGAAATATACCGGACATTGATGACCTGCCGCATACTGCCGTGCTGAATGCCGATCGTGCCGCAGATATGGGTTGTATAGCCGAACGTCTCATCGCGCTCATTCAGACCAAAAGGGACACCGTCGTATGTCTGGTATGTGTCTCTTAAAAAGCGGATATAAGGTGCAGATGTACCGACAGGCTGATGGGAGAGCAGGATATCCGCCAGCAGCGGAATGGGGGAACGGCTTCCTTCAGGGAAGGCCGCATGGCCGCCCAATCCGCCGATATCGATTTTCACATAGGAATCCACCGGGATGACGACACATCGGGTGTCTTGATCTAAGCGTTCCATCACCTCCTCGAAGGTAAAATCTTTCAGCAGCGCGAAGGCACAGCCCGGTATCATGTTGGCGGCGAGGCCGGAGCGGAAATCAACCAGATGCTCATCGTGGATCGGGCAGGTCAGTTCGAAGTTTGCACTTCCCTTCTCACCGATGCACACGGGAAAACTTGCATCTGCGACCAGAGAGAGATCCGGTGCTTTTTCATGCCTGAGAAAATGGTCCATATCCTCCATCTTGGCTTTTTTGCCGCAGCCGAAAACTACCAGTATCGTGTGGTCAAGTGTAATCTCCAGATCTTTCAGGCAGCGCAGCAGATACAGCATGGATACGGCTGCGCCCTTATTATCTTCTGAGCCGATGCCAATGATGTAACCATTTCTTTCCACCGCCTCAAAGGGATCCTGAAGCCACATATCCGAAACAGGCGTGGTATCCAGGTGTACGAAGATACCGATCGTCCGGTCTGTGCGGCCCTGCAAAACTGCGCTTCCGCAGTAATAATCATAATTTCTCGTTGCAAGCCCGAGATCACCGGCAAGCTGAAGCATGTAATCCAGGGCGCTGGCGCATCCGGATCCAAAAGGATATTCCTGAAAAGTACAAGGCGTTGAAATACTTTGCAGATGGATCAGCTGTTTGATATGAACCACAATTTCCTCTTTGTGGTCTGAGATCCACGCATCGATTTTATTTTCTGACGAATACACTTGTACTACCCCCTTCTTTATGTAATATTTGCAAATAAAAAATAAGGACTGTATTATCTAAGAGATTAAATGAAATAGTGAGTAATGTCAATTACTTCGCGAATATGACAACAAGAATTGTGAATTATCACGGTAAGTCGGCATGATTTTTATTTTTATTAATGCTAGAATAAAGCCAATTAAGAGGCGTCAGCCTCTGGAAGCACGGTGTTATGAAAAAAAGGAGGACGAATAATGAAAAAACTTGTAGCATTTGCCTTGATTGGTACCCTGGCGGTTTCCCTGCTGACCGGATGCGGCCAAAGCGGATCTGAAAAAGATTCCGGGAGCAGTGCAAACGAAAGCGGAAGCGATGAGAATTCCGGTGACGGCTCGGAGAGTAAGAGCGGCGGTTCATCCGGTAAACACACGATTGCTGCGTCTATTCCGCTGACCGGCAACCTGATGCAGTACGGTATCAGCTATCAGAATGCTCTGAAAATGGCAGTGGAGGATTTTAATGCGGCAGGAGGACTGAACGGAGAAGATGTGATTCTTGAGATCAATGATGATAAGGGCGATCAAAAAGAAGCGATTAACCTGGCAAACAAGATTATTGAAGAAGATGATGTATTTGCAGTCGTCGGTTCATTTGGATCATCCGTTTCCATGGCGGCAGCTCCGGTATACCAGAAGGCTTCCATGCCGATGATCTCCCCGAATACTTCTCATCCGGACTTCCCGGGGATGGGGGATATGCTGATTCCCGTCTCGCCGATTGCGGATATCGAGAGAACAGCTACCGCTAAAATGCTTTACGATCAGTTTGACGGAAAAGATCTTGCGATCCTGCACCAGAATACAGACCTTGGTGTGACAGGCGCCCAGATTCTGACAGAGGTATACGAGGAGCTTGGCGGCAAGGTTGTTATGACGGATAACTTTGTACCCCAGCAGACTAAGGACTTTACGCCGCTGATCTCCAAGATCAAGGAAGCAAAACCGGGGATCCTTTATATAGACGGTGAGTATAATGATGTGGCTAACATCCTGATCCAGATTGACAATATCGGTCTCGACGGCGTACAGATCGCGGGTCCGGGCAACGTATTCAAGCAGGAATTTCTGGATATTGCGGGTGAAAAGGCAAACGGCATCGTGCTGGCGGGCACGACACCGGTATACCTGGACTCTATCATGCAGGTTGCGGATTACACCGATTATCTGAAGGATTTCACAACACGCTACAACGAGAAATATCCGGACACCCCCTGCGACGGGTTTGCCGCCTCTGCATACGATTCGGCAATGCTTGCCATGACGGCAGCAAAGAATGTCGGAACTGATGATCCGAAGGCGCTGGTTGAAGAGATGCTCACTGTTCCGATCGAGATTACATCGGGAAAAAATATGTCGTTTGAAAACGGAAACAACGTGGTGAAAGACGTATTTGTATATACCGTGATTGACGGAGAATTTGCTCCATATGATTACTGATGAAAGGAATATAAATAGATTGATGACTAAGAAAGAACGAATTCGGGCAATGATTGACAACAGGCCTGCCGACAGGATTGGCGTGTCAGGCTGGCTGCACATGCCGATGGTAGACCGTCATGTAAAAGACTTTGTAAAAGCGACGATCGATTTTACGGACAATAATGGCTGGGACTTTGTAAAGCTGATGAGCAACGGACATTATTTTGCCGAGGCATACGGTGCGAAGATCCGCTGGAGAAACGATCCCGGGGAGTGGTCCGGGGAATTCCTGGAATATCCGGTGAAAACACCGGAGGATCTGGCTGCTCTTCCGGTCCTTGATCCGGATGAAAACCCGGTGTTCCAAAGAGAAATCGAGATTGCAAAGGGTGTCTGTGAACACTACAGAGGCGAGGTCCCCGTATTGGCGACGATCTTTACACCATTGACGTGGATGCAGGAGATGATGCACTCATGCAACCCTGCGCCGGCTATGCAGATGATGGCGGAACATCCAAAAGAAGTGCACAGGGCGCTGGAAGCGCTGCTGGAAACCAATAAAAAGCTGCTGGACCGTATGATCGCGGCAGGTGTGGACGGAATTTTCCTCTCAACACAGTGGGCGAGCAGGGCGCTTGTCACAGACGAACAGATCGCGGAATTCTGCCGGCCGTATGATAAAGAGTTATTGAGATATATCAAGGACCGTACCTGGTTTAATATGATGCACCTGCATTACTGTGAGAAGCTTCAGTTTGAAGAATTCCTGGACTACGAGGGTATTCAGGCATTTAACTGGGAGAACTGTACTAAGATTGCAGATATGTCCAGGCTGACATCCATTAAAACGGTTCGTGATATGTATCCGGATAAGGTGCTGATCGGAGGCATTGATCAGCATAATGACTTTGTGAATGCAGACAACGACAGAGAGGCCATCAAAGACGTACTGCGCCGAAGGCTCCTGACGGCTCTGGAAGAATGCGGGGATTATCGTTTTATTTTCGCTCCAGGCTGTGCGCTGCCGCTGGATGTGGACCGGTATGTGTTCACTCTGATGCAGGAGGTAGTACAGGAGGAAGGACTTGTAAAGTAACTGTTCATATTTATCTACTAAGGATGGTGCACAAAGATGCTGTTGGAACAGATATTAAACGGATTGACCATTGGCAGCACTTATGCGTTGGTAGCGATCGGATTCTCGATGGTGTTTGGCGTGTTGGAGCTGGTGAATTTTGCAAATGGATCGGTATATATGCTGGGCGGCTATATCACCCTGATGGTCTATCTTGGCCTGGAAGGTCATTTCCTGCTGGCGTTTACGATCAGTATCATAGCGACAGGCGCAGTGGGATTTTGCCTGGACCGCTTTGGCCTTCGGCGCCTTCGTATTAAGAAGGCACCAAAACTGACCGGTCTGATTACGACGATGGGGATAGCGACGGTCATAGACAATGTAATCTTACTATTTTTCGGAAGCCAGACGAAACCATATCCCAACATTATTGACTTTGGCAAAATCAAAATCGGAAATACCACGGTCAACTCCAGTCAGCTGATTATCCTGGCTGTTGCGCTGGTATTGATGGTGCTGCTTTCAGCAGTCACCTATAAAACAAAGTTTGGAAAAGCGATGAGGTGCACGGCACAGAATGCGGATGCGGCAAAACTGATGGGGATTAATGTGAATCTTATCATCTCCCTGACATTTGTCATCGCTTCGATGCTGGCGTCCATTGCCGGTACTCTGGTAGGCATGTATTACCAGTCCATTGATATCAATACGGGATTTGCCGTGGGAATGAAAACAATGGCATCCGCTGTTCTGGGCGGTGTCGGGATTCTCCCGGGGGCGATGGTGGGCGGCCTTCTGGTCGGCCTGTTCGAAACGCTGGGTGCAAGTTATATCAGCTCGGGTTACCGGGATGCCATTGCGTTTGCGATTTTGATTCTTGTGATCCTGATCAAACCTGCCGGTTTATTTGGGCGGAAAAAAATCAATAAAGTATAAGGAGGGGGCGGCTGACATGAATCAAATACTTAACTTTTTTGCAAAACATATGAATAAGCTGGCTGTGCTGCTGGTGGCGGTACTGGCTGTCTTCCCGCTGATGACTGATTCCTCCTACATGCTGCGTATCGTGACCATCTGTATGATGTATGTCATGATCGCGCTGAGCCTTAATCTTTTAACCGGCTTTCTGGGACTGATGACGATGGGACATGCGGCTTTCTGGGGAATCGGTGCTTATGCGGCAGCGATCCTCTCAACGCGTGCCGGACTCGGCATGGGAACCTGTATGATTGTCTCGGCGGTTGTCGCCGGGCTGTTCAGTCTTCTGCTTGGACTGCCGACGCTGCGGCTGAAGGGGTATTATCTGACGGTCGTGACACTGGGATTCTGTGAGATCGTGAGACTTGTGGAGATGAATTCCATGAACCTGACGAGAGGCCCGCTCGGCATTGCGGGTATCCCGTCGCCCAACCTGTTCGGCATCCAGTTTACCAGCAACCGTTCAATTTTTTATGTGATGCTGGTTCTGGTCGTGATCGCGGCAGTGATCGTGTACCGCATCGTCCATTCACGAATCGGACTTGCGGTCATGTCGATTCGCGAGGATGATCTGGCGGCGTCTGCCATGGGTGTCAATGTGTTTCGCTATAAGATCATGGTATTTATCATATCGTCCATGATCGTAGGCGTGGCTGGCGCGTTTTATGCGCATTATATCAACTTTATCGACCCGTCAAGCTTTACGACGGCGGCATCCATGGACATGCTGATCATGGCAATCTTCGGAGGATTGGGCTCGATTCCGGGCACGATCCTGGGGGCGTCCGTGCTGACGATCCTGCCGGAGACGATCCGTGCGATGGCGCAGTACCGAAACCTGGTCTATGGAATCATCATTGTCGTGCTGATGATGATAAAGCCGGATGGCATTCTGGGAAATGTAAACTTTAAATATATCAAACAGCGTTTGACGCTGAATCACACTGAGAAAAAGGCGGGTGAAGGTGCAGATGAGTAGTGTATTGAAAGTAACCGGCGTCACTCAGAAGTTCGGAGGACTGAAAGCGCTTTCCAATATCAATATGCAGATCGAACCCGGAGAGATTGTCGGCATCATCGGACCAAACGGTGCCGGAAAGACGACGCTTTTCAATATTGTCACCGGAATTTATACGCCGACGGAGGGAAGAGTCGAGCTGGACGGCGAGGACATCACAGGGGTAAAGCCGTATCTGATCGCCCGCCGGGGTTTTGCGCGCACCTTTCAGAACATCCGGCTGTTCGCAAAACTGAGTGCGATGGATAATGTGATTCTCGGGATGCACGGCCATACGAAGGTCAATCTCGCCGATGCGATCTTTCATACGCCGAAGAAGCGCAGGGAAGAAGAAGCGTGCAGCAGACGTGCAGAGGAATACCTGAAACTGATGAATCTGTGGGATGACCGTTTCGCACTCGCGTCCTCGCTTCCGTACGGCAAACAGCGCCGGCTGGAGATCGCCCGCGCCCTTGCCACGAATCCCAAGCTGCTGCTGCTGGATGAGCCTGCGGCAGGCATGAACGAGCAGGAGACGGAGGAACTGCTGCATATGGTGAGGGAACTGCGTGATCTGGGCTATACGATCCTTCTGATTGAGCATGACATGAAATTTGTCATGAACGTATGTGAGCGGATCTATGTTCTGAACTACGGCGAACTGCTCGCGGAGGGGGACCCCACTGCGGTGCGCAATAATCCGATGGTGATTGAGGCATATCTCGGAAAGGAGGATGACTGACATATGGCAATGCTGCGACTGGAACATGTCAGGTCAAATTATGGCAGCATCAACGCCCTGCGGAATATCTCCTTTGAAGTCAATGAAGGCGAGATCGTAACGCTGATAGGCGCGAACGGCGCAGGAAAGACCACGACGATGCACAGCATTGCAGGTCTTAAAAATATCAACGGCGGAAAGATTTATTATGAGGACAAGGATATTTCCAAATGGGAGGCGCAGACTAAAGTAAAAAACGGAATCGTGCTCTCACCGGAGGGACGTCAGGTATTTCCGGATTTTACGGTGCTTGATAACCTGCTGATGGGCGGATATCTTCAGAACAGTGAGACGAATGAGGAGACGCTGAAGACCGTGTATGAGTTGTTCCCGCGTCTCAAAGAGCGGGAAGCGCAGGCTGCAGGGACCTTGTCCGGAGGCGAACAGCAGATGCTGGCCGTCGGCCGTGCCCTGATGGGCAAACCCCGGCTTTTGATGCTGGATGAGCCCTCTATGGGACTTGCCCCGCTGGTGGTGAAAGAAATCTTTTCACTGATCCGGCGGATCCGTGATATGGGTACAACGGTTCTGCTGGTTGAACAGAATGCCAGGGTGGCGCTGAAGATTTCGGACCGCGCTTATGTGCTGGAGACAGGAAAAATCGTACTGAGTGGTATGGCGGAGGAACTTCTCCATTCGGAGGAGGTTCAGAAGGCATACCTCGGTATCTGATCAGGAGGAAATAAGATGGTAAATGTTTTGATTATCGGATGCGGCGGCATCGCCGGGTTCCGTCACATACCGGCTCTGAGACAGAATCCCGACGCGGTGTTATCTGGATTTTTTGACGGGACGCCGGGGAGGGCGGCTCAGAAAGCAGCCGAGTTTGGCGGAAAGGCTTTCGACACTTTGGATGAGGCTCTCGCAGATCCTGGGATTGATGCAGCTGTTATCTGCACGCCCACACGTTCACACTGTGACCTGGCTGTCCGGGCACTTGCGGCGGGCAAACATGTCCTATGTGAAAAACCGATGGCAGTCAGTGCCGATGACGCGAGAAAGATGATTGCCGCATCTGAAAAAGCAAATAAAAAACTGATGATTTCCCACAACCAGCGCCGGTATCATCCGCATATAAAGGCAAAAGAGCTTCTCGACAGGGGAGAGATCGGACGGCTGCTGACTTACCGCACCTTCCTTGGCATACAGGGACCGGAGTATGCATCTGTGGACGGTATCAACAATGCGTATTTCAGCCGTGCAATGAGCGGACGCGGGGTTATGAGCGACGTCGGCTCACACAGAATTGATCTTATGCATTATATTGTGGGCTCGCGCTATCAACGGGTGCTGTCCTATACACCGACACTTGCAAAAGTGAAGCCTGACGGGACGACGATCGATGTGGATGACAATTCCATGTCGATTGTTGAGATGGAAAATGGTGTGGTCGGGCTGATTGTAAACAGCTGGACCAGTATGAGCGGAAATGACCGCATGACACAGTTCTTCGGAACAGAAGGTGTGATCACGCTGTACCGCGAAGACCATCCGGTGGTGGTTGAGTATAAGGATGGAACGACGGCGTATTATGATTTTCCGGAGAATCCGGATCAGAGCGTCACCCTGCTGACAGACATCGACGAGTTGTTTATTCGCTGTATCGAAGAAAATACGGAGCCGTTTGTGACGGGGGAAGACGGTCTGGAAGTGGTCCTGACTCTGGATGCGATCGAGGAGTCAAATGCGTCCGGAACGTGGGCAAAGATTCGGCGGTAAATGATGCGGGAATTAAAAATTGGCGTGATAGGAACAGGGAGAATCGGGGCAGAGCATATACGCCGGATACAGAGACATCTGTCCGGCGCAGGTGTTGCCGCGGTGGCTTCCTCGTCACCAAAGCGGGCGGAAAAAGCGGCTGAGTTATACGGCATCCCGGAGGTCATGACGGCGGAGAAACTGATCAGAGATCCCGGCATTGATGCCGTCCTGATCGCGGCGCCCGGCTCTGTGCATGAACAGTATCTGCTGGCCTGTCTGGAATGTGAAAAGCCGGTATTCTGTGAAAAACCGCTGGCTGATACGGGAGAGAGCAGCAGGATAATACTGGAGGCTGAAGCGGATGCGGGCAGACGGCTGATCCAGCTGGGGTTCATGCGGCGGTTTGACCGGCATCACAGGGAGCTGCGGGAACTGGTCTGTTCCGGGAGCATGGGACATCCGCTGATGGTACACGCGGTTCACCGGAATCCGCGGGCTGGCGAGGATTTTGACGACCGGATGGAGATCATGGATGCCGCGATTCATGAGATCGATGTGGTTCCGTGGCTGCTCGGAGGGGATCCCCTGGCTGCCTGCCGGGTGCTTCATGGAAGAACGGCTTCCTGTGCTGAAGGAAAACTGTACGATCCGCAGCTTATGATACTGGAGACAGTTTCCGGAGTGTTGATCGATCTGGAGGTTTTTACACACTGTGATTATGGGTATGATATAAGCTGTGAGGTGGTATGTGAACAGGGGACGGTTTCACTCCCGGCATCCGTCTCGAATATCGTCAGGCAGGGATCTTATCGGCGGGTACGGGAGTATGATTTCTGGAAAGAACGCTACCAGGCGGCATTTGACATGGAGCTGCAGCACTTTATCGACGGCGCTCGGGCGGGGGCCCTGGAGGGGCCGACAGCCTGGGACGGTTATATGGCGGCGGCAGCGGGTGAGGCATGCCTGCTGGCACAGAAGAGCGGTAAAAGACAGGAGATTTGTTATATGGAACAGCCGGCACTGTATCAGGACGCCGAAGGTTTTGGCAGATGAGAGGATGAAAGTATGAAAAAGAGCATTTATGACGGATATATCCAGGTATTAAATGAGGAGCTGATCACGGCGCTCGGCTGTACGGAACCGATTGCGATCGCCTATGCGAGTGCGACGGCACGAAAATATCTGGGATGTATGCCGCAGCGCATGATCGCTCACTGCAGCGGTAACATCATTAAAAACGTAAAAGGTGTGACGGTACCGAATTCCGGCGGACAGAAAGGCGTGGAGGCTGCAGCGATTCTCGGGGCGCTGGGAGGAAATGCCGAAAGACAGCTGGAGGTGCTGTCCACAGTCACGCAGGCAGATATTGACCAGTCAAAGGTTCTGGCAGGCGAGGGATTATGTGAGGTGGAACTGGTAGAAGGAGTCGCCAATCTTTATATTCGCCTGGAGGCTTTCTGCGGAGACGATACCGTGGTTGTTGAAATTGTGGATAAACACACGAATATTGTAAGAATTTCTAAAAACGGTGAAAATCTTCTGGATAAAGAATACTTACTGGACCGGGGAAATGCAGACCGCAAAAGAGATTTTATGAGTGTCAACGGTATCCTTGACTTTGCCGAAACGGTGCAGACCGCTGAGGTCAGGCAATTGCTGGATCATCAGATCGCTTGCAATATGACGATCGCCAGGGAGGGCATGAAGAACCCCTATGGGGCTAATATCGGCAAGAATATCCTGAACCTGTACGGCAGTCAAAATGTGGAGGTGAGGGCAAAGGCCTATGCGGCGGCAGGGTCAGATGCGCGTATGAGCGGATGCGACCTGGCTGTTGTGGCAAACTCCGGCAGCGGGAACCAGGGAATCACCGCCAGCGTACCGGTGTATCAGTATGCCAGGGAATTAAAGGTATCAGATGAAAAGATGTATCGCGCACTGGTGATCAGTAACCTGATTGCCGCCCATCTGAAGACGGGTATCGGTTCGCTCTCTGCATTCTGCGGTGCGGTGAGTGCAGCCACCGGAAGCGGGGCGGGCATCACCTATCTGCGGGGCGGCAGCCGGGAGCAGATCATGTTTACGATCAGCAATACCCTGGGAATTGTTTCCGGTATTGTGTGTGACGGCGCGAAACCATCCTGTGCGGCCAAGATTGCGGCGGCGCTTGATGCGGCGATACTTGCCGACAAAATGGCATTTAACAATGATTATTTCAAAGGAGGAGAAGGAATTCTCACAGACGATATCGAGGGCACCATCCACAACATTGGGCGGCTGGGCCGGGAAGGCATGCAGAATACGGATATGGAAATATTGAATATGATGGTGGGAAAATAAACCGCCTGCAGATCACAAGCACTTGCGCGCCGGCATAAACTGCCGGACAGCAGGTGCTTTTCTCTTCTAATGGTGTTTGGAGCGGTACGCCTTCGGTGTCACTCCATACTGTTCTTTAAATTTCTTTGAAAAATAACTCGTATTATTAAATCCGGTGGTATAACAGATATCCACCATGCTTTTATCGGTGGTGAGCAGCAGCTGGGATGCCTGCAGCAGGCGAAATTTGTTGATGTATTCCACGGGAGTTATCTTTGACAGTTCGGAAAAGCAGCGGAAACATTCGCTCTTACTGATATTTGCAGATGCAGATACGTCCTGTATCGTTATCGGCTGCGAATAATTCTGATGGATATAGTCGAGCATGTTTTTCATGCGCCGCTTTCTCATGTTTGGTGGGTCCCAAGGTAAAATGCCTTATCATGCAAGCATGAACGGAATTTTACCTTATGACCCTGGCATCAGTACAATTAAATGGAAACCGCTGGACAAAATTTGAAGGATAAGGTTATAATTGTGTCCAAATGAACAGGCAGGCCAGGCGGTCTCCAAAAACAGCAGGACAGATTTTAGGGGGGATAGTATGTACAAAGCAATCATAGTTGATGATGAACCATGGACCATGATCGATATTTCAAATAATGTCGGCTGGGGCGCCAATGGTTTTACACTGGCGGGGAGTTACCAGTCTCCCAGAGCTGCCCTGGCGGATCTGGAACATGTGAATCCCGACCTTATTATAACAGACATCAAGATGCCCGGGATGGATGGTTTTGAGTTTATTAAAAAATGCAAGGCATCTGGCAGCGACGCCGCATTTATCATACTAAGTGGGTATTCGGACTTTGAGCTGGCGAAAAAGGCGATCCAGGCGTCGGTTTTAGATTATTGTGTAAAGCCTGTGAATCCGGAAGCGCTGGAGAAGACGATTCAGTATGCGGTCGAATATCTGGATAAGAAGAGAAACCGCCGTGCCATTGTACATCTGGACCTGAAAGAGCAGGAAAGCCCCTACAGTTTTGAAAAAATTTTGAACTTTATTGAAAAAAATATCGATAAAAAACTTACTCTTAATGAGGTCGCAAAAGAATTCTCCTTTAACCGCAACTACATCTGTGACCTGTTCAACAAAAATATCGGAAAAACCTTTGTCGCCTACCTGACGGAACGACGGATAGAAAGGGCAAAGATACTGCTTGCCGATACGAACTATAATCTGGAAGAAATCTCTGCGATGGCTGGATTTGGTGATTATTTTTACTTTAACAAGGTTTTTAAAAAGGAAATGGGAATAACCCCCAGTGTTTACCGGCGGTCCCGCAGGGAAGGAGAGCGGTTTTGAAGAAGAAGATCAGACTGCGCAAAAGAATGACAACGGTTGTCATCGGTTCGATGATCGCTTTGCTGATCCTTCAGTCTATTCCGATTTTGTATTATTTAGATCAAAATGAGAGGAAGAAACAGGAATATCTGGATAAGCTGTGCCAGACGCAGGCGGCGTCTCTGGATAATCTGGGAGAAAGTCTTGAGAGCATCGGCAGCTACCTGAGCGTATTCAGTGCATTTAATGATCTGTACAGCGTTGGCTATAATGACCGCAGAAGTGATGCGGTGGTCAATGCATTTAACTCAATACGTCTGATTGAATTGAACTATCCCATTATCAAGGATGTGATGGTTGTTGAACGTTCCGGGATCACTTCAAGTTTCCTGTACGGGGAAAGCACCAGTGTGGAAATTATCGAGCGGATAAAGGATGATTTAAAAATAGAGGATCCGACGTACATAGAAAAAAACTTTTTTTATTTTGATGATATGCCTTGCTTTGCCTACACGGTTCCCATCGCCGGAATCTATGCCACCACAAAGGATTATGAGAAGATCGCCACAGCAGTGATCTTCTGTGATGTGAATTATGTCCGCAATCTTATGGGAATCGATGACTTAAAGGTCAGTCTTTTCGATCAGCATGGTCGGCTGTTCACGGAAACCGTCAGTACGGTGAAGGGGGCGTATGAATCCGTCGCATTCTCTAATGTCATGGGACTTGAGGTCAGACTATACGGAAATCCAACCGAAGGCGCAAGCGAAACGCAGTTTATCATACAGTTTTACCTCTTGTCAATCGCAGGCCTGATCATCACGCTTCTTTTGACCTGGAGACTGCTGCAGCAGACGGTTGCCAAACCCATCTCCATACTGGTCGGCGAAACGCAGAATTTTCCGCGGGATGGTCTGAGAAAGCGTTTGAGTTATGGGGAAATCGATGAGATCAACAGTATCGTCTTCAGCTTTAACAGTATGCTGGGTCAGCTGGAGACGATGACCAGAAACGCTTTTAAAACACAGGAGCAGCTCTATGAAAATGAGATCCGCACGAACGAAGCGGAGCTGTATGCCCTTCAAAGCCAGATCAATCCTCACTTTTTATTTAATACGCTGCAGTGCGTCAGAAGTATTGCGATCATGAAGGGGGTCGATGAGATTGCCGATATCTCTCTGGCGATGTCGGAGTTGTTCCGCTATTCCATTGGCGGAGGGGAATTTGCACTGCTGCAGGAGGAGATCAATATTTTAAACCGCTATATTACCATCATGAAGATCCGATTTATGGGACGGGTGGAATTTCGGGTCGACTATGACGACAGGCTGCTGCCGTGCAGGTGTATCAAGATGCTGATTCAGCCGCTGGTGGAAAATGCGGTCTACCACGGAGTCTCGCAGCTGGAGGAAGGAGGCGTGATTGCTGTCCGGATTCGGGAGGAGCAGAAAGTCATATACGTATCGGTAAGTGATAACGGTCTGGGGATGACAGAAGAGAGGCAGAAGGAGATAGAAACGGTGCTTAACCAGGATTTTGAGACTTCGATAGCGACGAAAAAGCAGGGCGGATATGGCGTATATAATATTCACCGCCGTCTGAAACTGAAATACGGGAATGAGTACGGTCTTGTATTTAAACGGGAGAATGATCTGACGATCGTTACGATTTCTTTCCCGATGGAATCATAAAAACTTCAGCATCTGAACATTTTACAAAAATACTCGAACATCTTACATTTGAATAACCTCTTTGTTTTTATATAATAAGCTTACTAAGCAACAGTTGAGAGAAGGGCCTTTACTTTTCAACAAAGCATATAAAAACAGGGAGGTTTTTTACATGAAAAAGTTTCTAAGCCTGCTTTTGGTATGTGCGATGGGAATGTCCATCATGGCATGTGGCAAAAGCGATCAGCCGACACCAAACGCGTCCCCGGGGACCGCGGACCAGCAGGAGACAAAAGAAGCCAATCCGGAAGCAGCCGGTGAATCAGGAGAAACAGCTGATGATACATCCGGCAAGAGCGGAGGCACACTGCACCTTGGCGAGACGGCGATGGACACAGACCTGGCTTCTAAGAATCCATTTTTACCGCAGAATACCAAAAAGGAACTGCTGCCGCTGATGTATGACAGACTGCTGTATTTTAACCCGGTATCGACAGAACTGGAACCGGCACTGGCGTCTGAATATGAGTGGAACGAAGACTTTACGGAACTGACCTTCACGATGAACACGGATGCCAAATGGCAGGACGGCACAGACTTTACAGCGAAAGACGTTGTGTATACCTACACGGCATTAAAAGATTATCCGACACTGGATACGTACAGTCTGTGGGAGAAGCTTGACAGTATCACGGAGGCTGAGGAGAAGGTAACCTTTAAGTTTAAAGCGCCGTTTACCGCATTTGTACGTTATGCAGCGGAGATCTTCATCGTTCCGGAGCATATCTGGTCGGCAGCAGGGGCTCCGGATCAGAACCTGAACGAACAGCCGGTCGGAACCGGTCCGTTTATCTACAAAACGTACAACACAGGAACCGATATCCAGTTTGATGCAAACAAAGATTACTGGATGGGCGCTCCGAAGGTGGACAACCTGATCGTACATATCTACAATTCGTCACCGAACCTGACGCTGGCACTGTTAAAAGGCGAGATTGCCGCGACATTCAACACGATCGCGATGGCAAATGTTCCTGAATTTTTGACAAAAGAAGGCGCCGAGATGCAGGTGTACGCCGGAACCAGCAACTACTCTGTCGTAGTGAACCATACGAATGAACTGTTATCAGATAAGAACATCAGAAAAGCACTTTCCATGGCGATCAACCAGGATGACCTGATCACCAGAGGAGAGTACAACGGTGTATTCCCGTTAAGCCCGGGATGGCTGCCGGATATCTTCGGTGAGATGGTGAGTGAAAATGCGAAGAGCTCTCACGTGTTTGACGTGGAAGCGGCTACGAAGATTTTAGAAGATGCCGGATATACAAAAGGCAAAGACGGAATTTATGAAAAAGACGGACAGCGTCTATCCTTTACTTACTACAATCAGTCCGGCGCCCCGGCACAGCAGATGGAAGCAGGAATGATCCAGCAGTGGCTCTTAAACATCGGTGTTGAGATCGTGCCGAAACTGGCGACCAGAGCAGAGCTGATCCAGATCCTGCAGACAGGAGAATTCGATCTGCTGCAGTTCGGCATCGACTTCCCGCCTGATCCATATGCGCTGCTGAATACTTCCTTTAACTCGGCGATGACAGCGCCGGTCGGAACTGCAACACCGGGAACCAACTACTTCCGCTATGAGAATCCTGAAGTAGATGAACTTCTTGCTCAGGTTGCAGAAGAGACAGATGAAGAAAAAGCAAAAGAACTCTATATCAAGATTCAGGACATCCTGGCTGAAGATGTGGTATTCCTGCCGATGTACAATCTTGGTGCACACATTCCATACTACGATGGAATCCAGTATGAAGGGTGGCTTACCGACAGACCGATCATAAGCGCAAAGAGCCTCATCAACGTATCAGTAAAATAAAAGCGGTAACTTATGTTGTTGCACAGCGGCTGGCTAAGCAATTAGTCAGCCCAATTTGTAGTAACAGTTCATCCGATGCTTCTTGCACGGCATATGCCGGGCAAGAAGATGCACTGTCTGAACTGTTACAATTTGTATAAAGGTGGTATGAAATATGCGAAATTTCACGTTGAAATATCTTTTAAAGCGTATTCTCAGTGCGGCGTTTACTCTGTGGGTTGCGCTGACGATCAATTTTTTGCTGCCGCGTTTAATGGGCGGAAATCCGGTAGAACTGATGGCAAGCAAAAGCGGCGTGGCATCTGCGGAGTATACAGCACTGCTGACACAGCAGTTCGGGCTGGATAAAGGAATCTTTGAGCAGTATTGGCATTATCTTACTCAGCTTTTCCGGGGGAATATGGGGATTTCTTTCAGTACGTTCCCCGTTCCTGTCAATGATATTATCACTCGGGCTATCCCGTGGACGCTGCTGATCGTTGTCTCTTCTATTTTGATCTCTTTTGCACTGGCATGGCTGTTAGGCGTTTTGTCAGCACTCAAAAAGGGAAGTGCCTTCGACAATGTGGCGGTCGGCCTTTCATTTTACATTCAGTCAATGCCGTATTTTTTCATCGGTATGCTGATACTGATGGGACTGGGATATTATCTGGACTGGTTCCCGCTGGGGCATGCGCTGCCGGTGGGCGTGGCGGAAGGAACGAAATGGTATCAGATGATCGGTTCGATTATCTATCATGCATTTTTACCGGTTCTCTCACTGGTAATCGTCAATCTGGCCGGCAGGATGATCATGATGCGGAGCAATATTCTGCAGATATTTTCTGAAGATTATATCACCCTTGCCCAGGCGAAGGGCTTAAAGAAACGGACAATTCTGACTAAATATGCTTTTCGCAATGCGCTGCTGCCTTCCTTTACCGGGCTGATGTTAAGCCTGGGAGCGGCCGTGGGCGGAGCGATCACGACAGAAATTGTTTTTTCGTATCCGGGAATCGGACTGACGATCATGAATGCGATTATGAGTCAGGATTATCCGCTGATCCAGGGCTGCTTTGCGATCATCGCGATCAGCATCGTGGTCGTCAATCTGGCTGCGGATCTGATCTATCCGTTCCTTGACCCACGGGTAGCACTGAAATAGGAGGAAGCACAATGAAAAGAAAACATTCGGAAACGTATGCTGTGCTGCAAAAGTATATTCTGAGAAATACCAAGGCAAAGATCGGCATCGGAATACTGATTTTCTTCGCTCTTGTAGCGATTTTTGCGCCGGTGATCGCACCTTATGATCCGAACTCCATCGAGTTCATACCGTGGGAGGCGCCGTCGATGAAGCACCTGCTGGGCGTAAACAGCTACGGGCAGGACATCTTTTCCCAGGTGGTATATGGTACCAGGATCACCATGATGGTAGGTATCCTGGCGGGACTTCTGACCAGTCTGGTCGGTATCTTTGTCGGACTGTTGTCCGGGTACAAGGGCGGCGGAGTCAGCGAAGTGCTGATGCGGTTTGTCGACGTGCTGCTGGTTATCCCGACTCTTGCATTGATGATTGTCATCGCTTCACTGCTTGACGGAATGACGGTGTGGAGTACGATCGTCGTGATCGGAGGGCTCAGCTGGCTGTGGATGGCCCGAAGCATCAGAAGCCAGACCCTCTCAGAGGCTAAAAGAGACTATGTGGATGCAGCGAAATCCCTGGGGATGGGAGATTTCGAGATTATGATACGGGAAATCCTGCCAAATATCCTGCCGGTAGTCACGGCAAATATGGTTATGGTTATCACAACGTCAATGCTGACGGAGGCCTCTTTGAGCTTCCTGGGAATCGGCGCACCGGATGTGATCAGCTGGGGGCGTATGCTGTCAGTGGCCTTTGACAATGCGGCAATGATCTATAACGCCTGGTGGTGGATGATACCGCCGGGACTCTGCATCGGCACTCTGGGATATAGCTTTATGCTGATCGGAAATTCATTCCTTGATATCTATGCCGGGGACAGAGGCGGTTCCGTAAAACTGTAAAGGAGTTAATGCTATGAGTAACGAACATGTACTTTCAGTCAAAAATCTGAGTATCGAATATAAGGCGGACAGGGGACAGGTCCACGCGGTGACTGACGTCAGCTTTCACATAAGAAGAGGTGAGTTTTTTGGACTGGCGGGGGAAAGCGGCTGCGGAAAATCCACGGTGGCATTCTCGATTATGCAGCTTTTAAAAGGCGCCGCGACGATTCCTCAGGGCGAGATTAATTTTAACGGAAAAAATGTGCTGATGTTCCAGCCGGAGGAGCTGCGGCTGTTTCGCTGGGAAAAGACATCGATGGTACTCCAGAGTGCGATGAACAACCTGAATCCGGTGGTAACCATAAAAAGCCAGCTCGCCGATGCAATCCTGGCTCACGAGAAAGTAACAAAACCAGAGCTGGAGGCGAGGCTGAAAGAGCTTGTGGCGATGGTAAACATCAACGCGGACCGGCTGAATGCATATCCTCACGAACTTTCCGGCGGGATGAGGCAAAGGGTCGTGATTGCGATGGCGCTGGCGCTGCGTCCGGACCTGATCATCTTTGATGAGCCGACGACTGCCCTTGACGTCGTAGTGCAGTACAATATTATCCGAAAGATCACAGAACTGAAAGAAAAGATGGGATTTTCCATTATGTTTATCACACATGACTTGCCTCTGATGCTGGAAATGTGCGACCGGATCGGTATCATGTATGCCGGCAGGATGATGGAGGTATCTCCGGTCGAAAACCTGCTGCACCATGCGGCACATCCCTACACAAGAGGGCTGCTGAAAGCATTCCCGTCACTGCTGGGTGAAAAAGTGCGGCTTACCGGGATTCCGGGCAGTGTTCCGGATCTGATTACACCGCCAGAAGGGTGTCTTTTTTATGAGCGGTGTGCCGAAAAGTGTGATAAGTGCCGGCAGGAACAGCCGGAATTTAAGGAAATCGGCGCGCACTGGTTTTGTGCCTGCCACAATGCCGAAAAAGAAGTCAGCGGGAAAGGGGCCCAAAAAGCATGATAGAATTTAAAAATGTAAAAAAGCATTTTTTGCTGCCGGGAAAAATGTTTGAGAAAAAATATTTAAAAGCGGTCAATGACGTCAGCTTTACCATCGAACAGGGGACGACCCTGGCGGTTGTGGGCGAATCCGGGTGCGGCAAGACGACGCTGGCAAAGCTTCTGATGGGACTTTACGACCTGACGGACGGTGAGGTGCTCATTGACGGCGTTAATTTATCCTCTTATAAAAGTGTACAGGACAAAAAGAAGCTGCGAAGCAAGATACAGATGATCTTCCAGGATCCGTTTGGTTCCCTGAATCCGGCGCACACGATCAAGAACATCATCGGGCGCTCGATCACTCTGCACAACAGCAGCCTGTCCGGCGAGCAGGTCACGGATAAAGTAGTGGAGCTGATGGAGCTTGTCGGACTGACGCCCGCCAGGGACTTCATGGAAAAACATCCTTCCCAGCTCTCAGGCGGACAGCGCCAGAGAATTGTTATTGCCAGAGCGCTGGCGGTCGATCCGTCCATTATCGTCGCCGATGAACCGACATCGATGCTGGATGTATCCATCGGTATCGACATTATGAACCTGCTTCTTGAGCTGAAGGAAAAGAAGGCGCTGACCATGCTGTATATCACGCATAACCTTGCCTCCGCCAGGTATATGGCGGATCACATCGCGGTCATGTACGCCGGAAACTGTGTGGAGTACGGCGCGATCGACGAGATTATCAGAGAACCGTACCATCCGTATACGGTGCTTTTGCTCGGCAGTACACCGGAACCATTCCGGGAGGAGATCGTGGATATCTATGCGAAAGAGGAGCTGCCGGATCTGACATCGACCAAAGAATGCTGCATGTTCGCAGGAAGATGCCCAAAGGCAACTGAAAAATGCAGAACACAGCAGCCGGATAACATTCAGATAGGGGGACGGCAGGTCAAATGCTTCCTCTACGAGGGAGAACATGACCGGGCAAAAGCCCTTTGTGATATCAAGATGTATCAGGCAGAAGGAGGAGAAGAGTAATGAATCAGTCTGTAAAGAAACGTCCCAATGTGATCATGATCATGACGGATGACCAGGGATACGGTGATTTATCCTGCATGGGAAGCACGGATTTTGTCACTCCGAATATCGACAGCCTCGCATCGGAAGGGGCATTATTTAAAAGCATGTATGCGGGCAGTCCGGTGTGCTCTCCGTCCAGAGCGTCCCTGCTGACGGGAAGATATCCGGGAAATGCAGGCGTAAGGGCGATCCTCGCCGGACACCGGAAAGCTACCGGGCTGACGAAGGAGACACCGACGATCGCAGCGGCACTGAAAGAATCCGGATACAGCACGGCTCTGATCGGAAAGTGGCATCTGGGATTAAAAGAAGGTTGCCGTCCGTGGGATAACGGATTCGACTATTTTTACGGCTTTATGGCGGGGTGCATCGACTATTATTCACACATTTTTTACTATGGCATGAGTGACGGGGGGTGTGATCCTACACATGATCTCTGGGAAAATGACCGGGAAGTGTATCAAAACGGCGAATATTTTACGGAGATGGCAACCAGGAAAACCGTAAAATATATTCGGGAGCACGCATCCGACACCGACCCGTTTATGATCTATCTTGGCTACAATGCCCCGCATTATCCGATGCATGCGCCGCAGGAGTACATGGACAGATTTGCCCATCTTCCGTGGGACAGGCAGGTGATGGCGGCGATGATCGCGGCAGTCGACGACGGCATCGGTGATATTGTAAATGAATTGAAGCGCCAGGGCATCTATGAAGATACGATCATTTATTTCCAAAGTGACAACGGTCCGTCGAGAGAATCGAGAAACTTCATGGACGGCTGCGGCGATCCCTACTACGGCGGGCAGACAGGAGGCTTCAAGGGACACAAATTCAGCCTCTTTGAGGGCGGCATCAGGGTTCCGGCGCTTATCTCGTATCCGGCAGGAATCAAAAGAAACCAGATTATCGAGGAGCCGGTGGCGGCGATGGATCTGTTCCCGACGCTGCTGAATCTGGCAGGCGGCGATGCGGCGGAGTATACGCTGGACGGGTCGGACCTGACAACGCTTCTCACGACCGGTGCAGACCACGTCCATGACCAGATCTTCTGGGAGATGGAGGGACAGACTGCCGTCCGGGAAGGGAACTATAAACTGGTATTAAACGGGCAGCTGGTGGAATCGGAAGCGCCGCAGGATGAAATCTTCCTGTCAGATCTGGCCGGTGATCCGGGAGAGACACACAACATTGCCGGGCAGTATCCGGAAATCACAGAAAGGCTGAAAAACGCAGCCATTTCATGGCGGGAGAATCTGGAGCGTAACTGGGATGAAAAGTTTGCCGGCCGTTATAAGAGTCTGACGTAACGAAAGGTTCAGGCGTGACTGGAGGAGAAAAGGATGTTTTTTACTGTTGAAAAGCTGGAGGCAAGGACCCGGCAGCTGGAGGCGTTCCGGTATCGGGACATGGTTTCGTTAGACACCATGTCGGCGATGGAAGGCCATCTGGATAAAGATGATGTATACAAAACACCGCCGGAAGAGATCCGGGGATTTGAACTTCATATCGGCGATGATTTTATCGGCCGCGACCGTTATCTGTGGATGCAGAAGGTGGTTCGGCTTCCGCGGGCGAAGGCAGACTGTCAGGTTGCAGGTGTATTTGACTTTGGAATCACCGGCGAGGGGCACAACAGCGGGTTCGAATCACTGTTGTATGTGAATGGTGAGCGGTACCAGGGCGTTGATTCCAACCACAAGGATGTGATTTTCGATTCCCTGGCGGGACAGGAGGCAAAGCTTACCTTCTTACTGTGGACCGGGCTTGAAGGCGGAGGCCCGAAAAAGGAGCAGTTCCACAAGGTCAGGCGCGCCGAGATCGGCTACCTTCATCTGCCCACCGACGAATTTTATTATTATTCCAAGGCGATCTACAAGACGCTGAAGCTGCTTCCTGATACAGATACGGAAAAGCATCAGCTGATGGCGGCGCTCGACCATGCGTACCGGTTTATCAACTGGGACGACGATAAATTCTACGACACCATCGGGACAGCACTCTCACAGCTTATGGAATCTCTTGAAAAAATGGAGAAGCACAGCGATGTGACCGTAAATGCAGTGGGACATACGCATATCGATGTGGCATGGCTGTGGCGGCTAAAGCATACCCGCGAGAAGGCACAGCGTTCCTTTGCCACGGTGCTGCGTCTGATGGAAGAATTTGACGATTTTCTGTTTCTGCAGACGCAGGCGCAGTTATATCAATACATAAAAAATGATGCACCGGAGCTTTACGAGAGCATTAAAGAGCGGGTGAAGGAAAAGAAATGGGAAGTAGACGGCGCGATGTGGGTGGAGGCCGACTGCAATATTTCCTCGGGAGAGGCGCTTGTGCGTCAGCTGACCGAAGGGATTTTATTTTTCAAAGAAGAATTCGGTGTTTCCTGCCGGCATTTATGGCTGCCGGATGTCTTTGGGTACAGTAGCGCGCTGCCGCAGATTTTAAAGCAGTGCAATATCAAAACATTTATGACCACCAAGATCAGCTGGAACCAATATAATGCAATTCCGCATGATTTGTTCAAATGGCGCGGACTGGACGGCAGCGAAATCCTGACGTATTTTATCACGACGCCGAATGAAGGACATTCATTTGACCGGTTGTATTCCACATACAACGGTCTGCTGTCTCCGCGGACAGTGATCGGCAGCTGGTATAAATTCAAGGATAAAGCGCTCAGCAACGAGACGCTGATCAGCTATGGTTACGGCGACGGCGGCGGCGGAGTTAACCGCAATATGCTGAAAATGCGGCGGGTTATGGATAAGCTGCCGGGATTGCCGAATGTAAAGAATTCCACGGCGGGAGCTTTTTTCGACCGTCTCCACGAGAAGGTGGATACGGCCGACCAGTATGTACATACCTGGGACGGGGAGCTGTATTTTGAATATCACAGAGGAACCTATACCTCTCAGGCGGCGAATAAGAAGTTCAACCGAAAACTGGAATTTGGATTATTTAACAGCGAATGGCTTTCGGCGCTTGCCTTTTTAAAGGGAGGGGAATATCCGCAGCGGGAGCTGAAACAGATATGGCGATGTGTGCTGCTGCATCAGTTTCATGATATTATTCCCGGTTCTTCCATCAGGGAAGTCTATGAAGATTCGATCGCGGCGTACGAAAAAGCGGCGGCAAGTCTTCGGGAAATCAATGCCCCGGCACTTGACATGCTGGTGAACGGAGAAGACGGAGCCTTCACCTGCTTGAATCCCTGCAGCTTTTGGCGCAGGGATCTCACACCGCTGCCGGTGTCCGAAGAAGGAAGCTTCTATGACAGTGACGGACAAAAGCTTCCGGCTCAGAGGACAGAAGGCGGGTGGCTGATCGAGACCAAGCTTGCGCCGCTGTCGGCACGGACGATTACTTTTTGTCCGGATGGGGAGGCAGATTTGGAGCCGGAGACCTTTGCGGTTGACCTGAAACAGGGGCGTGTGGAAACACCGTTCTATCAGGTTGCGTGGAATGAGGAAGGATACCTGTCCTACGTCTATGACAAAGAGAACGAACGTGAGGTCCTTGCCGGGACAGGAAATGTCCTGGAGCTATATGAAGACAAGCCGATGAATCATGACAACTGGGATATTGATATTTATTACATGCAAAAAAGGGAGACAGCGGTACTGGCGGAGGAACCGAAACTGGTGGAATGCGGGGCGCTGCGCTGTGTGATCCGCTTTGTGCATACGTACAACAAGTCGGTATTCGTCCGGGAGATGATCGTCTACCGTGACAGCCGCAGGATTGATTTTTGGACGAAAGCAGACTGGCATGAGAAGGACCGTCTGCTCAAGGTTTCATTTCCGCTGAATGTCAGAAGCCAGAAGGCGTCTTATGACATCCAGTTCGGACATGTGGAGCGGCCGACACACTTTAACACAAGCTGGGATTGGGCACGGTTTGAAGTGGTTGGGCATAAATGGGGCGATATCTCAGAAGCAAATTACGGCGTCAGCATTTTAAATGACTGTAAATATGGCTACAGCGCCAAAGACAGCACGCTGAAGCTGACGATGTTAAAGAGCACAAAATTTCCGGATACCGAGTGCGACATGGGATCTCATGAGTTTACCTACGCTTTGCTGCCGCACAGCGGTACGGTTTCCGAAGGAGATACGATCGAGGAGAGCGTCAGACTGAACCAGCCGGTGGAAGTGGCTGTGGGCAGAAAGGCGGAAGGTCTCGGAAATATTCTTAACTTTGACTCGGATTCCATCTGCATCGACGCCGTGAAGAAGGCTGAGCAGGAGAACTGCATCGTGGTTCGGATGCATGAGTGCAGGGGCGGAAGCACCAGGCTTTCTCTCACCTCAGACTACGGCATCCGGAAGTATGCCCTCTGTAATCTGCTGGAAGAAAATCTGGCAGAGCCGGTGGCAGATGACACCGTCCCGGTATCGCTGAAGCCATTCGAGCTGTGTACCGTGAAGTTATGGTTTTAATATCCAGAAGGGAGTGTGCGGGCGATGGAAAAATATGATACCATGAGATATGTCGGAAGCATGCAGCAGATGGCATTTGTGCGGCCGGTCACGTATGAAGAAGGACGTGCCGCCGGGATGAAGGCTTATGATGTAAAAAGCGGCGATCTGCGATTTACCCTTCTGGCGGACAAATGCCTGGACATTGCGGAATTTTCTTATAAAGGAATGAACCTTAACTTTCTCTCAAAGCCGGGGCTGCAAGGCAGGGGGCATTATGACACCAACGGCGCGGAGGCGCTGCGAAGCATCATGGGAGGAATGCTTTTCACCAGCGGTCTGGACAATATCTGTGCGCCCGCCTGCGTGGACGGCAAAGAATACCCCATGCATGGGAGGATCCGCACGACCCCTGCCGAGCATCTGGCAGCAGATGCCGGGTGGGAAGGCGGTCGGTACGTGCAGCGGATCAGCGCCGAGATGAGACAGGCAGAGCTTTTCGGGGAAAATCTGGTTCTTCGCAGGAAGATCAGCACCTGCCTGGGGGAGAATTGTGTGACGATTGAAGATGAGATCGAGAACCAGTCGTTCCGGGATGAACCGATGATGATCCTGTACCATTTTAACATGGGGTATCCGCTGGTGGATGAATCGGCACGAATTTACCTGCCGGTGAAAAACACCACTCCCCGCGACGGGATAGCCGCCTGTCACATGGATGACTGGGATCAAATGGAGGCGCCCCGGGATCATCAGGAGGAACGCGTATACATCCATGCGCTGTATGGCGATCAGGAACAAAAGACCATGGCGATGCTGGTAAATGAAGGACGGCAGATCGCGGTCTGCTGTGAATATGATCAGAAGGTGCTTCCATACTTTATGGAATGGAAGTCGACGGCACCCGGTGATTATGTGGTCGGATTTGAGCCCGCTAATGCCAGCGTGTACGGCAGGGAGCATCATGCCAAAAAACGGGATTTTCGTATCCTGAAGCCTTTTGAAAAGGAGAAGATCACTATAAGGTTCAGAGTTCTGGAAAATCCTTCGGAGATCGAAGGATACAAGACAATGATTCAAAGGTCAGGAAGAAATGAGTGAAAGGAAGGACTGCCATGAAACGATCAAAAATTAACCAATGTATCAGGGAAATGGAAGACTTGATCAGAGAACATAAATTTGAACTCCCGCCTTTTTGCCACTGGACACCGGAAGACTGGGCTTGTAAAAATGAGGAGTATGATGAGATCAGAGATAACATGATGGGGTGGGATATTACAGACTACGGTCTTGGCGACTGGGATAAGGTGGGATTTGCACTGATCACACTGCGCAACGGCAATCAGAACAATCCCAAATACGAAAAGGTGTACGCGGAAAAGCTGCTGATGTTAAAGGAAGGGCAGCATTCGCCGATGCATTACCACTGGCAAAAGAGTGAGGATATTATCAACCGCGGCGGCGGCACGCTGATTATCCATCTGTATAACAGCAGGGAAGACGACTCTTTCGACACCACGGACGTTCTGATCAACGCAGACGGACGCTCTTATTACGTTCCGGCAGGCACAGGCGTGGAGCTAAAACCCGGGGAAAGTATTACCCTGTGGCCGCGCCAATACCATGATTTTGATGTGAAACCGGGCACAGGAGCCGTTTTGATCGGGGAAGTGTCCATGTGTAATGATGACAACACCGACAACCGGTTTTATGAGGAGATGGGGCGTTTTCCCAAGATCGAAGAGGACGAACCACCTTATCGGCTGTTATGTAATGAGTATCCGACAGCATAAGCAAAGCAGCGCAATGCCAATCGCGGCAATGCGCTGCTTTGCTGTCAGCAGAAGTTCCAGAAAAAGGCTTGCTCGTGACGCGGCGTCATATATTATAATGGATTTAATCAAAGGGAAGGAGAGCTGCTATGAGCAAATATAAAGCGATCCCCGAGGGATATATGACCGTGGGAGAACTCGCAAAAAAGATGGATGTTACCGTGCGCACCCTGCAGTATTACGACAGGGAAGGCGTACTTTCACCGTCGGCGGAGAGCGCGGGAGGACGCAGGCTTTATACGGATAAAGATCTGGTCAGGCTTCACCAGATTTTATCTCTGAAGTCTCTGGGATTCTCATTGGATGATATTAAAAACCATCTGATTTCTCTCGAGACGCCTGAAGATGTTGCGGGGGCACTGGCTGATCAGGCGGCCGCCATACGGAAAAAGATCGAAACTCTGTCAGAATCCTTAAAAGAGATCGAGATACTGAGGGAGGAAGCCCTGCAGATGCAGTCGGTGGATTTTAAGAAATATGCGGATATCATCACGAATCTTCGGATGAAAAATGAGTACTACTGGATGATCAAGCATTTAGACGACCAGGTACTTGATCATTTTCACGGGCTTTTCAATATGGACAGCGGCCTTGCGATGCTGGAGACACTTACCCGCCTGTTCGATGAAGCAGTACAGTTTCAAAAAGACGGGGTGCCTCCCGGGAGTGAAAAGGGGCAGCGCTTTGCGGGGGAATACTGGGATATGATCATGAAATTCACAGGCGGTGATGCTGCCATGCTGTCAAAGCTTATGGAGATGAACGAATCTATGGAAACGGATCATGTCATGACCGGGGACATGGGATGGAAACAAAAACAGGCGATCGCCAATGAGTTTATCATACCGGCGTTGGAGGAGTATTTTGATAAAAAAGGGCTGGACCCTTTTCAGGGGGTGACAAAATGAGATACGCGATTGAGATTGACAGGCTGAAGAAAAGTTATGGTGATCATACGGTGCTGAAAGACCTGACGTTTGGCGTCAGGGAAGGCGAGATATTTGCCGTGCTTGGAGTAAATGGTGCAGGGAAGACCACAGCCCTTGAATGTATCGAAGGATTGCGCAGGTATGACAGCGGAAAGATTGCGGTGAACGGGAGAATGGGCATTCAGCTGCAGTCGGCGTCGCTCCCGGCATGTATCAGACCGATGGAGGCAGTGCGGCTGTTTGCGAAATGGAATAAGACTCAGATAGATCATTCGATGATAACCGATCTGGGGATACAGGAACTGGCGAAGAATCAATATGCAGAACTGTCCACCGGGCAAAAGCGGCGTCTGCACCTGGCACTTGCCCTGATCGGCGATCCGGATATCGTGTTTCTTGACGAGCCGACCGCCGGACTGGACGTTGAGGGAAGAGTCAAACTTCATAGTCAGATACGCAGGCTGAAAGCACAGGGGAAGACCATTATCCTTGCGAGCCATGATATGGCGGAGGTTGAAAATCTGTGTGACCGTATCGCGATTTTGAATGACGGTGATATTGCATTCCTGGGGACTGTTGAAGAACTGTCAGCTAAAACAGGCAGCCGCTATATCATCGACATTAAAACAGGAGAAGGGGATCAACGTTTTGAGGCTGACGATATCGGGGAAACCATGCTGACGCTGCTGGAAGATTTTAAACGGCGCGGGATTGAGATATCAGATATCAAAATAGACAGAGGAACACTGGAACAGCATTTTATCGACTTAGCGGGGAGGAATGGGGAATGAGCGCATTTTTATACGGACTGGCACTGCAGTGGAAACTGGATATGAGAAGCAGGACACTCTTGATCACCTGTTATGTGGTTCCGCTCTTGTTCTTTGCTGTCATGGGCGGAATATTTACATCCATAACCCCCGATACCAGAAACACGCTGATTCAGTCTATGACTGTGCTGGGGGTATCAACGGGTGCGCTGATCGGCCTGCCTCCCTCTCTTTTGGAAGTCTATGGAAATGACATCAGGAAGGTATACAAGGCGAATGGGGTCCCGATGTATCTCGGGCTGGTTTCCATGTTCTTATCAGCGCTGCTCCATCTGATGCTGATGAGCGCTGTCATATACATGGCTGCCCCCATCGCTTTTGATGCAAAGCTGCCCGAAAGCCCGCCATTATATTTTGTCTCACTCTTAATATTTACTGCGGTGACCTTAAGTATAGGAAGCGTGTTGGGGCTGCTGATCAAAAATCAGGCAAAACTCACCATGATCTCACAGATGATTTTTCTCCCGTCTATTATGCTGTCGGGAATCATGTTTCCTGCAGATTTACTTCCGCATGCTTTTGCGGTTGTGGGAGATATATGCCCTGCGGCATGGGGATATCGACTGATGGCAGACGGGGGCTTTGTTTTCACAAATCTGTGGCCTCTGCTGGTGATCTTTCTGGCTGCGGCAGTGATATGCGGCTTGCTGCTGAAACGGCTGCAGGCGGAATCTTAAGCGAAAACCTGCTTACAATTAATTTTTTGTTATAAGCAGGTTTTTTAATGCCAGCTTTTTTAGTTGCATCGCCTCTTATACCGTCAGTGGCAATACCGGCACCACAAAAATTATTGGCGTGAATCTGTCCTGCCTGCCTCCCCATCCTCCTGATTAGTGCAATACAATGCACAATGTATCCTGTCAATCTGTTTATCGAATAAAAAGAGAAATTCCATCGTAAGAGTCAGAAAACTGGTTTGCCGCGTTTACATAAAAATTTATCATTACTGTGCATCAGTAATATTGATACAAAACATTACCGAACCATTCTTTATCTTGAGCCGATAAGAATAAGTGCGTACAATAAAGTCAAAGCTATAAGAAAAAAGAGGTGACTGCCATGTGCTACAAACGAATTTATCCCCGCACCGGGGATAAGGATACTGTTTATCTGAAAAATGTGGTGACAAGCCCCAATATATCGGTTGGCGATTTCACGATGTACAATGACTTTGTCCATGATCCGGTACTGTTCGAAAAGCAGAATGTATTGTATCATTATCCGGTGAACCGCGATAAGCTTGTGATCGGGAAATTCTGTTCTATTGCCTGCGGGGCAAAGTTCCTGATGAACAGCGGCAACCACTCGATGCGTTCGTTGGCTGCATACCCTTTTCCGCTTTTCTATGAGGAATGGGGACTGGACCGCAGGGACGTCGCGGATGCGTGGGATAACCGGGGGGATATTGTGATCGGGAATGATGTCTGGATCGGATATGAGGCGGTGATAATGGCGGGTGTGACTGTGGGTGACGGAGCGATTATTGGAACACGCGCTGTCGTCACACGCGATGTGGCGCCGTACACGATTGTCGGAGGCATTCCCGCCAAACCGATCAGGAAACGCTTTACGGAGGATACAATCGCCAGATTACAGGATATCCGCTGGTGGGACTGGCCGGCTGAGCGGATCAGGAAAAATATCGGCGCCATTCAGTCCGGAAGCCTGAATGAATTACAGTAGAGAAAAGGAAAAAAGAGATGTGCACACGGTTTGTTTACAACGGCGATGATATGATCACGGGTTTTAATTTTGACATTGATCTTGCAGTGTGGGATCATAAAGTGATAACAGAGAGGGAACGGTTCTATATCGGCATTCGGATGCCTGATCACAGGTACCATTCGTTTCATGGGGTGAATGCTAATGGAAATGCGGGAACACTGCTCTATGTGCATGGAAATGAGAAAGGACAGTATTGTGGCGGTGACCAATGCTGTTCGATCGCAGATCTTACGGAGGCTTTTGTAAGAGCGGAGATTTCCCTGGATGATGCACTCGACATTGTGAGGAGCAGAAACATCGTCTATGCCCCGGATGCCACCATGCAGTCTATGCTTTCGGATAAAAGCGGGCGCGTACTGATGATTGAGCCGGGTATCGGCTACAGGCTGGAAAAAGAAAGGTATTCTCTCGTAACGAACTATTCTCTGCTTATGCCGGAGGAAACGCGGCCATATATTGTTACCGGAGATGACAGGTATGAACGGGCAGCAGAACTGCTGGAATCGTTCGGCAGCAGTTTTTCTGCTGCCGATGCAATGTCAGTACTCGAATCTGTGAGGCAGGAGGGCGTATGGGCTACCCGTGTTACTTTTGTGTACTCGGTGAAAGAACAGAAAGTTTACTATGTACTGAATAATAATTTCGACCGAATCTTAGAATACCAGTTCCATTGATGACAACGGCTGTTAGTCCAATGTGTTCACTGGTGCCTGCATGCTCTCAGTTTATCTGCGATGCTCAGAAAATCCTGGCGGGTCTCTTCACGTTTTCCGGGGTCACGCAGGATGGCAGACGGGTGATAGACTGCGGTGAGGTCATAATTTTTCCGTTGAATCCACTGTCCATGCTGTCTTGTGATCCGATAATCGGAAGACAGGATGCGCTGGGCGGCAACCCTGCCGAGACAGACGATGATCTTCGGCCGTACCAGAAGTATTTCATATTTAAGATAAGGGATACAGCTTTCTTTTTCGCTGTCCTGCGGGTCACGGTTGCGCGGCGGATGGCACTTTAGTATGTTGGTGATATAAATCTCTTCCCGGCTGATGCCGCAGTCGCCGAGAAGCTGGTCAAACAGCTGCCCGGCAGGACCGATGAATGGGATGCCTGCTTTGTCCTCTTCGGCGCCCGGTGCCTCTGCGATAAACATAAGATCGGACTGAAGATTGCCTCTTCCCATAACGGGACAGATTCTGGAGCGGGACAGACCGCAGCGGCTGCAGGAATTGACGAAGGTATTTAATTCTTCCCAGGTATACATGGAAACTCCTTTCACAGACTCTCGCTGGTTTTTATGAATATTATACCACGTGCGCAGAAAAACAAGCAGCCCGCAGGGATATTTGTTTTTCAAGCCGTGGCTTGACACTCACTCCGCGATAAACTATAATTTATGTCAAACGTAGAAGAGAAGAGTACGGTATGCAAAGTTCTCAGAGAGAGATACCAGATGGCGTATTACCAGGGGCTGTGAGTATCTTGGCGGAACATACCAGGAAGACCATCTCGGAGTGGCCCTAATCCGGTCCGGTGATTCCGTTATCATCAAAGATGAGATATTCCATGTTTTTTGCATGAAATAATGAGGGTGGAACCGCGAATGATACTATTCGCCCCTTGCGCCAGATAGAAAGCGCAGGGGGCGTTTTCTATTGGAAAAATTTCTGAAAGGAGAAAATAGACATGAAAGTAACGTTAAAAGATGGTTCCGTCAGGGAATATACGGAGGCAAAGAGCATTTTAGACATCGCAAAGGACTTGAGTGAAGGTCTTGCACGGGCAGCATGTGCAGGAGAGGTAGATGGAGAGCGGGTGGATCTGCGCACGGTTGTTGACAGGGATTGCTGCGTCAGTGTTCTTACCTTTGCGGATAAAGGAGGAAAAGATGCGTTTCGTCATACCGCGGCACATATCATGGCACAGGCGGTCAAACGGCTTTACCCGAATGCAAAGCTGGCGATCGGTCCGTCCATTGATGATGGATTTTATTATGATATTGACAGTGACAAGACGTTAACTTCGGAAGATTTTCCGGCGATCGAAGCGGAGATGAAAAAGATTGTGAAGGAGAACCTTGCGCTTGAACGATTTGAACTCTCAAGGGAAGAAGCCATTTGTTTTTTTGAAAAAAAGGATGAACCATACAAAGTAGAACTGATCCGTGACCTGCCGGAGGACGCTGTGATCAGTCTGTACCGCCAGGGTGATTTTACAGATCTCTGTGCGGGCCCGCATCTGATGTCGACGAAATCGGTGAAAGCGTTCAGGCTCATGAAGATTGCCGGGGCATATTGGCGGGGCAATGAGAAAAATAAGATGCTGACCAGGATCTATGGAACCGCATACACGAAGAATGCTGATCTGGAGGCATATGTGACTATGCTTGAGGAGGCAAAGAAAAGGGATCACAGAAAACTGGGTAAGGAGCTTAACCTGTTCATGTTTTCGGAAGAAGGACCTGGTTTTCCGTTCTTTTTGCCGAAGGGAATGGTACTAAAGAACACCTTGATGCAGTATTGGCGCGAGATTCATGAACGTGAAGGGTATGTGGAGATTTCAACCCCGGTAATGCTGAACCGTCATTTATGGGAAACGTCCGGACATTGGGACCATTATAAAGAAAATATGTATACAACGGTGATCGATGATGAGGATTTCGCCATTAAACCCATGAACTGTCCAGGGGGTATGCTTGTTTACAAATCACAGCCGCATTCCTACCGGGAACTGCCCCTCCGGCTGGCTGAGGTTGGACTGGTGCACCGCCATGAGAAATCCGGCGCGCTTCACGGATTGATGCGTGTCAGATGTTTTAATCAGGATGATGCCCATATATTCATGACACCGGAGCAGATACGTGATGAGATTAAAGGGGTTGTCCGGCTGATTTCTGAAGTATATCAGCTGTTTGGCTTCAGATACCTGATTGAATTGTCCACACGTCCGGAAGACTCCATGGGGAGTGACGAGGACTGGGACATGGCGACAAATGGTCTGCGTGAGGCGCTGGAGGAGATGAATCTTGAATATATTGTCAATGAAGGGGACGGCGCTTTCTACGGTCCGAAGATAGATTTCCATCTGGTGGATGCCATCGGAAGAACGTGGCAGTGCGGCACGATTCAGCTGGATTTTCAGCTACCGCAGCGGTTTGAGGCGGAATACATCGGAGCCGACGGAGAGATGCATCGGCCGATTATGATCCACCGCGTATGCTTCGGCTCCATTGAGCGGTTTATCGGTATACTGACAGAACACTTTGCGGGGAAATTTCCCACATGGCTGGCACCGGTGCAGGTTAAGGTTCTGCCTATCTCTGACAAATACTCGGAGTATGGTTATCATGTACTGAATCGTCTGAAAGAGGCGGGGATCCGCTGCGAAATTGATGAACGTGCTGAGAAAATCGGATATAAGATCCGTGAAGCCCGCAATGAAAGGGTGCCTTATATGCTTGTTGTCGGGCAGAAGGAGGAAGAGAACGGTCTTATTTCGGTGAGAAGCAGGTTTGAAGGGGATGAAGGACAGAAAGAGCTGAATAGCTTTATTGATGATGTGAAAGATGAAATCAGGACGAGAGCGCGCAGAGAAGAGAATATAGAATAAATGTTGAGATGGGAGGTGACTTTTTAGATTGCTTGCCATCTTTACGTCTAGTATGCCAATTGCTGTGGCTATAGAAAAACCGCGTATATGAATTAGTTGTACTATAAATAATAGAAGCGATATGATATAATTTGTGTATGATTCGCGGACAGGGCATGCAGAAAATACTGCTTTTGCAGAAAAATAGAAATAACTGGAGGTTGAAAATGGCTATAGTAGAGGTGGTAAAGTATAATGGTGGATCCGATGTATTTGCGTGGAAATATCCCAGCGAGGAATTGGGAACCTGGACACAGCTGATTGTAAATGAGTCGCAGGAAGCAGTGCTGTTTAAGGGCGGAAAAGCATTGGATATATTTGGGAGTGGTCGTCATACACTTGAGACGGCCAATATACCGTTTCTAAATAAAATTGTTAATCTGCCGTTTGGAGGCCGTTCGCCGTTCACGGCTGAAATATGGTACATAAACAAAGCTTTTTCACTTGATGTTAAATGGGGAACCGCAAGCCCGATTCAAATTCAAGATCAGAAATATGGGGTTTTTGTACCGATACGTTCCAACGGAATATTCGGGATACAGATTGATGATTCACAAAAATTTTTGGTAAAATTAGTTGGTACTCTTCCAGTGTTTGACAAGCAAAATCTTATAAAATATTTCAGGGGATTATATATAACAAAAGTTAAAGATGCTATCTCTTCTTATGTAATACACGAACAAATTTCTGTTCTCGAAATAAATGCGTATATTGATCAATTATCAATATATCTGAAGGAACGAATTGAACCGACAATGGATGAGTATGGTATCAAACTGGCCAACTTTTATGTAAATGATATCAGCGTACCCGAGGATGATCCTGCAGTTATGACACTGAAAGATGCCCTTGCAAAAAAGGCCGAGATGAATATTATTGGTTACAGTTATCAGCAGGAAAGATCCTTTGATACATTAGAAGGTGCGGCTGTCAATCCCGGATCGAATTCTGCGTCTTTTATGGGAGCTGGTATGGGACTTGGCATGGGAGTTGGATTAGGAGGAGCCGTTGGAAATGTATTTGGATCTGTGGCGCAGGAAATAAAAACTGTAGATGATATGATAGAGTGCCCTAAATGCCATACGAATGTGGATAAACAGTATAGATTTTGCGGAATGTGTGGTTTTGATCTACGAGCGAACGTGAAAGAGTCGCCTGCATCAGGAAATATTGTATGTTTTAAGTGTGGAAATAAGCTTAACGGAAAATCTAAATTTTGCCCGGAATGTGGCAAGCGTTATAATCCTTGTCCGGAATGTGGTGCCGATCTTGAAGATAACGCTGAAGTTTGTGGGATATGTGGTTATCATCTTCCAAAGCGCTGCCCTAAATGTGAAGCTGAAATACCGGGCAATGTTAAATTTTGTCCGGAGTGCGGTGAAGCACTGGTTGAACATTGTCCAGAATGTAATACGATAATAGAAGGAAAACCAAAATTCTGCCCTGATTGTGGAATAAAATTGTAAGAAGGGAGGGCGTTTATGGACTATAATAAACGATCAAAACTATTGCTGAGCCTGGGGAGTGTGCTTGTTATTGCTACAGTTCTGAGCTTTTTGCTGATTGGGAAAGAGTCAATGAATACTAAAAAATGGATTAGTTTTACATTTGTATTATTTGCTGAAATTATATTTTTTTCAGGTATGATAATGATTGAAAGGTTGGCAGATAAATCAGAGCAAATTATCTTAAGAGCCGGCGGGGGAAGTGTAATTGCTGCTTATTCAGCAGTCGTTATTGTAATTTCACTAATATATATGAATTTTTCTAATGCAGGATTAAAAGGCTTTTTAATAATTCAGATTATTTTGTTCGCTGTTGCATTGATACTGGAAATATTATTTGTTCATATTGCGAAAGAAATAATGAAAAAGAATTGAAGAAGCAATAGAAGAAGGGAAAACTTAGGAAATGAATAAATCACAAATGGCTATTATGATAAGTAAAAGCATACAAATAATACAGCTGATATGTGGATGCTTTATTACATTTCTGTTTGGTCTGACAGCGATATATAGTATGTTTGATATGGAAAAAGACGGGGCTGGTACAATTATTATTATGTGGATACTGACGTTGATCGGCGCTGCCATTATTTTTTTCGGATTAAAGAGAAAAAAAATTCTAAAAGAGTATAAACGGTATGCAGCACAGTTATCTACGGACCCGACAGGGTCTATTGAAAATTTAGCGTCTGCATCTGGATCATCGCAGGATGAAGTATATAAAAATTTGAATTATATGATTAAGAAAAAATACTTTGCGGATGCCTATATCGATAAACAGAAAAATCGGATTGTGATTTGCTCAAAGAGATCCGGTCAGTATGATAAACCTTTAGTTAATAAGAATATCGAATATACTACAGTTACCTGTAAAAATTGCGGAGGGATCAATAAAATTCCCAAGGGACAGGTTTGTGAATGTGAGTACTGTGGCTCACCAATACAATAAAAGGGGGGAGGCTTTATGGTGAAAAAGAAATCGGTATCATGGTTAGTGGTTATACTGTTATTAATTGTGTTTTGGCCAGTTGGATTGTACTTTCTATATAAAAAAATCAGTACAGATAAAGCGGCTGCGATGAAAAATAGTAAGGTTCTGAGTGTTATTGGCTGGATCTTTGTCGCTATTGGTATTATTGGTTCGATGGGAAGCATATCGGATAAAACCGTAACAGCAGGGGATCTTGCAATTGGTTTGGTTTTCTTTGTCGGTGGGGGTATTTTAATGCTATACTCTGCTAAGAAAGTTAAAATGTCCGGTGAAAAATATAAAAAGTATATTAATATTGTGATTAATAATCAGCAGACCTCCATTGAAAATATAGCTTCAGCGATGAGTATGAACCAGAAACAAGTTGTCAAAGATCTTGAGGCAATGATCGATAGAGGGTATTTTAGCAACGCTTATATTGATCATGGAAATAGTGAAATTGTTTTGCCGCATAACGAACGGAAGAATAAGGATGTTGTATATGCTGAGACTAGTCAGACGTTACAGCAAGAAGTTGTAGTTTGTAAAAATTGTGGGGCGAATAATCTGGTTACAGTTGGAACGATAAGTGAGTGCGAATACTGTGGTTCGCCCATTATAATTGAATAGGGTATATCTATGATGTACTGTGTTAAAATACATATATGAGTACAATAAAAAGAGGCGGCAGTCCACACGATACCCGGGAATTTAGTCCGCAATCAATCGAGACATTAAATAAAGCATCAAAACACGTATGCTACCTGCTAAATGAAGGATATCGGATGAAAAATGCATCAGTTTTTGTGGGAAATCATTTTCTGCTGTCAGAGCGTCAGCGCCTGGCTGTCGTACGCAGTACTGCATCCGATGATCAGCTCAGGCGGCGCAGAGATAAAGAATGCGTGAAAGAATCTATGGCGGGCAGGACAGTTCATATTGATGGGTTTAACAGCGTTATCACACTTGAGATCGCATTGTGTGAGTCACTGCTTTTGCACTGCATGGATGGAACGATCCGGGATCTGGCAGGGCTGCGCGGAACTTACCGGCTGATCGAAGAGACTCCGAAAGCTATAAGGCTGATCGCTGATACGCTGGATGATTTAGGGATCAGGAAAGCAGTGTTCTATCTGGATGCACCGGTATCCAATTCCGGCCGGCTGAAAAGTCTCATCGCTGAAGTCTGGGAAGATTACAGGGCAGAGCTCGATATTCAGGTGGTTCATGATGTGGACCGGTTACTTCAGAATCAGGAATGTGTGATGACTTCAGATTCTGTAATACTGGATCGGTGTAAGAGCTGGTTTAACCTGAGCAGCATATGTGTTGAAAAAACGGAGGCGGTACCGATTAGGGTGTGGAAATAATATTTATCCCACATCATTCACCGCGCCGCGCCCCTGGGAAACACCGCTGATCCAGGACTGTACACGCTGTATCATGCTGTTGAAAATCAGAGAATACAGCGAAGCGAATACGTTTGCGGAAATTCTCAGCAGGATCGCCGCGCCTAAGCCGAATACATCGGAGGCAATCGCAAGTGCACCGAATGTATTAAACACTGTCTGCCACGAATAGCCTGCGGAATAGCCGACGCCGATACCGCCTATCAGTCCGATAAAGGCATACATGCTTTTGGGCAGGAGTGTGTAAAGCAGCAAAAAGATGGCACAGCCCAGTATATTAAAGGGTGCGCGGCGCCTGACACGGTATTTCAGGTCCTCTGCAAATGGAAGCAGGACTGACATAGAGGCAATTCCCACCCACATGACACGAGGGATATGAAGCAGCGAGGCGATCAGCATTGCGGAAGATACGCCGAGCGTCAGGCGGATATACCACTGTGTTCTTGCCGAGCATAAGGAAAATTCCCTGAACAGATGTGAGAAACTTCTTTTATAGACCCGGCCGCGGTGCCGGATGTGAAAGACCAGAGCGCAGACGGCAGCACCCAGGGCAAGCCCGGTAATTCTCGTCATATAAGAATGACCGGTTACATCGTACCCCTGAAGCAGCAGGTAGGCCAGCACAAAGGTCGATTGATTGGACATCAGCACATTGTGACAGCCGAGCACCATGATACCCAAAATGCAGATAACATTAACACAAAACGCAGGGACAGGACTCAGCATATTGGAAAGCCGGGGGCCTGCCGCCAGAATTCCGAAAATCAGGAATATCACCCCAACACCGTGAGAGGTCTTGATTCCGAAATCCACCTGCCGCAGTACCATAAGCGCGAGCAGTACCACAACTCCGGCCACACTGTTGTCGGAGCCGAAGATCATACTGTAGATGGAAACTACCGCAAAGCAAAATGCCACCACGAGGTATACTTTGAAATTATAGATCAGTATGTGCCTCCACTTTTCTTTCTTATCCTGTGCTTGCCGGATTAACTCTTTTGAACCGGCTGAATTTAATTGAAGCTCTTGATAAAATGTCAAAAAAACTCCTCCTTTTTCAATTTAAAATGATGCTTTATCGATATGTCCGGTATTTCCGCTGCCATTCTGAAGTTTGGAAACCATGGATTCATTGGCTTTTTGAATCAAACGTATCAGTTCTTCATAATCTTCATTTCCCAGATGTTCCTGCAGGTCATACAGTGGTCCGAGATAATAGTAATACATGGTGTCTAATTCCTGTTTTCCTGTTTCGGTGATCTTCAGATAATAACTTCGTTTATCATCTGCGCTGTAGATTTTTTTGACCAGATGTTTTCCGGTCAGATGTTCAATGAGTCTGCTGACGATGGTTTTGCTGATTCCCATCTGCAAGCTCAATTCCAGCGGTGTGATTGAGCCTGCTGCAAGTGCGGTGCGAAACAGCAGATCTACTTCCTGTGCAGACGTAACGGCTCCTTTTCTGGATTTTCTCAGATACAGGCTGCAAAACAGCCGGATGGCGCCGAGATTTTTCATGGAATCAATCCAGTTTTTATCTTTCATAACGAATATCCTCTCAATTTTAAGTTAATATAAGAACATCTTAACAAAAGTATAAGGCAGCTGTTTTGTAAATAGTATACTTTGTAAACTATATAAAAGCATACTACCGCAGATTAAAGAAGTCAAGTGTGTTTCGTAAAACGTCTGGAAACGCAGGACAGTTACAAAAAGGGCGGTGAAAAAATTTTTGAAAATAATCGCGGATTAAAATGTAAGGTTGACATTACAAGGCCGACGATATATACTGAATGTAAGGTCAACATTACAGGGAGGAGAAAGCATGAAAAACCGGATTCGAGAGTTAAGAGAAGAAAGAGGCATGACCCAGGAGCAGCTGGGAGAAATGATCGGCACGTCAAGACAGGCCATTAACGCGATTGAGACAGAGAAATTTGAACCGTCTATCTGGATTGCCTATGATTTATCGCAGGTGTTTGGATGTTCTATTGAGGAAATTTTTCTATTTGATGAGAGTCAGAGAAGATCGCGTGCAGACTGCAGCAGGGGGAGCGGCAATGGCAATAAGAAATCTTTGTTATCATGACAGTGCTGTTTTAAGAAAAAAATGCAGAGAGGTAAAAGCAGTTGACGACAGGATCCATACGATCCTTGATGATATGCTGGATACACTGCGCAACACTGAAAACGGGGCGGCAATAGCTGCCAATCAAATTGGAATATTAAAACGGCTTGTAGTTATTGACTACTGTGGCTGTTGTTATAAACTGGCAATCCCCGGATAATTGGTTACAGCGGGGTTCAGGAATGTATGGAAGGGTGTCTCAGTTTTCCGGGCTGCTTTGTAAAGACGATCCGTCCTCAGAAAAGCAATTGAATGATACCCAGAGTTGCATAAATGCAACCACAGGTTGGTGGAAATGGATAAAAGACTTATATTAGCATATAAGATAACAGAAAGAGAGGTATGCATATGAGTTTTGCAGATAATTTGAAACAGATCAGAAAAGAAAAGGGGTTATCTCAGGAAGAACTGGCAGAATTGCTGGAGGTCAGCAGACAGGCAGTTTCTAAATGGGAGCAGGGTGCGGGGTATCCGGAGACTGAAAAACTGCTGTTGCTGTCTAATAGATTGAATGTTTCTCTGGATATCCTGATGGGTACAGAAATCGTCGCAGATAACCGTGTCGGTAATGCTGGTGTGACTGGAACTATAGTGATAACCTCCCCGCATGAAAACGTAATTGCCAATTGCTGCAGGGTGATAGCCTCACAAAAAATGAGAACAGGCAAAGGTTCGCCCAAATATGCACTGTTTGGTGCCAGCAGGGGAGAGGGCTCTTTCTGGGGGGAGCCCACGACTTTTTTAAGCTGGTATGCTGACGAAAAACAGATTGCAGAAGAAATCAGCGAGATCCATGATGCGATAGTCAAAGGGCTGCCCACGTATGAGTTAAAGTATAGTGTGAAAGTTAAAAGACACTGGTTGAGTGTAAAAATCGTGAAAGACTGAAACGCCTGCGGGCGATCAAAGCTTATCCATCCACTGCTTCCGGATCTCGCATATTTCCAGCACTTCATCAATTTGCTTTCTGATATCCTGCAGTTCTTTTATGTTATAAGAAAATTCATCCCAGTCACCTTTCACGCAGGCGGCATAAATGCTATGAATATCTTCCTGCATTCGTTCAAGCGGAGAGGGTTCCGGCTTTTGCGAAGGAGGGGCTGCGGGAAGGTCTTTTTCTGCATAATATAAAACAGGAAAATCATAGTTTACCCGCTGTATGATACGGGGATATGTACTGCCGGAGTCCATGAGCTGAAAGGACTCTTTTTCTGACGCCTCACAGATCTGGTTTACACAGTCGATAAACTGGTCCAGATGTTGGATATCAATCGAGATATCCTGTTTCTCATCTGAAACGATCTCCTGTTTGATCAGACAGTCCAGGAGCAGACGGTAATATCCGCTGAATCGGTCGCCTCTCGGGCCGCGGTATTCATCAAGCCCGATATTGCCGTTTTCAATCTTGAGATAACAGATCCTGTGTAGTCCGCCGATATTTTCAGCTGAGGGAATGTGAAGGTTCATGCGGTTTCTTGGCTTATTGTTGTGTTTAGGAAGTGCGATTTTAGCCTTAAGATTCAACAATCGTTTTTTTATCCAGTCCTCCAGCTCCAGCTTCGCTACATTTTTTTCCAGTGTATAGTTTAAACTGAAGTTTTCATTTGCCGTATTTAGCAGCACTAACTTATCCTGCATTTCAACTGCGTTAAACACCGTCCAGTTTTCCATCAGCATTTAGTCCTCCTCTTCGTCGTATAAATCATCAATTGAAATCCCAAGTATTTTGGCCACTTTGCGCTGATACCTGGGACCGATGGTGCATATACCATTTTCCCACCTCCAGACGGATTTTGGGGAGCAGCCGATCAGTTCTGCAAATTCTTCTATGGAAAGGTGATGAGCCTCCCGAAACGCGTTGATTACCTTACACTTCATGTATCTTCTCCTTTTTTTCTCGATAAACTATCTGAATTATATAGTCGGGACTTCCTATTTTCAAGGACATTCATGACTATTTTTGCATTTTGGTGTCTTTTTTTGAAATAGATTGGTCTATCTGGAGACCATAGGGAACCTTCATGAAAGATTAAAACGCTGAAATGAAACGTATTGCGGTCAGGAAGTCCGTGAGCTATAATAAATCCAGAATTACGTGTAAAAGGAACCGGACTTATGATGCAGATCGCCGTTTGTGATGACGAAAAATTTTACAGAGACCGGATCAGGGAACTGCTCGAACAGTATCTTGGAGGCAGAAGAATAGAATTTGCCGTTACCCTGTTTACTTCGGGAGAAGAGTTTCTGCGCCAAAGCGGGAATCTGGTCAAATATGACATTGTCTTTATGGATATCAACATGGATGAGATGGACGGAATTAAAACTGCGATGCAGATCCGAGAGTTTCATTCAGAGACGTATATTGTCTTTGTGACGGCATTTATCAATTACGTGCTGGAGGGTTACAAAGTAAATGCGGTCCGCTATATCATGAAGGATACCCTGGAGTCGGGAATGCCGGAGTGTATGGACGCCATACTGCAGAAAATGAAGGTTCAGCAGGTCTCGTTTGCCTTCGTGGAAGGTGTGCAGAAACTGTACACGGATAATATAATCTACGTGGAGAGCAACAGGCATAAGTCAGTGTTCTTTTATCTGGAATCTGAGATTGTGAACTACCGGATATATGATAAACTCGACCACATCGAACAGCAGCTGTCCGGGTACGGGTTTCTGCGCATACATAAGAGCTATCTGGTGAATATGAAACATATACGGAAGATCAGCAACTATACAATAGCACTGGATATCGGAGAAGAACTGCCCGTTCCGCGACTCAGATACCGGGAAGTGAAGGAAGCGTATGTAGCATACAGGGGATTATTATGATCGAACAGGTAATAAAGAGTCTTATATTATCAGTAATACTGGCTGCAGGCTGCAGGCTGTTCTTTGAGACCCTGGTACCAGTACGGATATGGAGACACGGATGGATGAAATATACCGCCTTACCTGCTTTTACACTCGGCATCATGGCCATTGCCTTTACGGAAATTCCGCCGTATGTATTTCAGCCGGTCCGCCTGATCGTCGTGTTCTTTACCGTGGCTCAGATATACTATCAGATCAGCGTGCTGCAGAATCTGGTGCTGTCAGTATCGTTATGTTCGGCATTCTGGGTGCTTTCTGCCGTGGTTGCTGCGGTTTTCTATGCGCTGCCAGCCGGGTATTCAGAATATGCAGACATGGTTGAAGGGATAACGGATCTGATACTGCTGTGCCTCCTGTTGTTTTTTAGGGGCTGGTACAGAAGTCATAATCTTGACAGGCTGAATGGGAGCAGATGGCTTCGTTATTGGTATGTCCCTGTTTTCAGTATGGTTGTTATTATGGCTTTGACGATGGCAACATGGCAGGAGGATCCTTTTAATCAGAAGATGCGTGTGCTCGTTGTGCTGGCATTCGCAGCAATCAATGCGGCCGTACTGGTTTTTACAGGAAATCTGCTGGAAAAAGAGGCTGAGATGCAGAATATGAGGCTGATGCAGGAGCGCACGCAGAATCAAATGAGCATGTATCAGAGTATGCAGAAGAGCTACGAACAGCAGAGGCGGTATCTGCATGATTACAAGAACCAGCTGAACTGTATCCAGGGGCTTCTGGCCGAAGGCAAGACAAAGGAGAGCATTGACTATATTGCACAGCTGACAGGGGGACTGCATAAGAGTGGAGATTATGTAAACACAAACAATACGGTTGTCAATGTGGTGCTGAATCAGAAGTATCAGCATGCACTGGAAAAGGATATTATGATGACGTTGCTTGTCAACGACCTGTCGGGGCTTGCATTCAGTGAAGAGGACATCGTGATCATACTTGTGAATCTGCTGGATAATGCCATCGAAGCCTGTGAGAAACTGGACAGCCGCAGAGTGATACAGTTTAAGATGACGCTGGAGACAGAGCAGCTGATTCTCTCGATTCGCAATCCTGTGAAAGAGCCGGTGGATATTAAAAATAATAAGGTTCTGACCACGAAAAGAGAATCAGCGGAGCATGGAATCGGACTTCAGAATGTAGATGCTGTTATCAGCAGACATAGGGGCAGCAGTGTTCTGCAGTGTGAGGACGGCTGGTTCTATTTTTCTGCTGTGATACCTGCCGCAAAATGAGACGCCTGGAGGCGTCTTTTTTTGATCCCGGGCCGTTGATTTATGCCGCGCTGGTTGCCCCGGTATATGGGGCTAAAGTAGAATAAGGGATGAAACATATAAAAGTTCAAAGGAGATGATATTTATGGGGAGATTTCTCAAAACAGTTCTGGCAATAGTGTCTGTTTGCCTCTGTCTGACCGCGTGTGCTGACAGGACAAAAGGTGAAATGCCTGAGACACCGGAAAGTGCAGCTGAAACTGCAATGTATGCGTTGAAAACAATAGATCTGGACACATTTAATGCGGTGAGTGACAACTATGTTCGTACCTGTACAAACTGGATCGGCATACCAACGGAGAGAGAATACCGGGTGTTTCATGAGCTGCAGCAGCCCATGCTGTTTAAAGGCAGGAAATATAGGGCTAATAAAAAGTTTGCAGAAAAAATCGTGGAGAATCTCAGCTGGGAAATCGGCGATGTTCAGAAAGATGGAGATCAGGCGGAAATTAAGATGAAGATCACGAACACGGATATGTCCGATGTCATGGGCTACTACATGATCGGTATCCTGGAACGGATGATCAAAGCAGAAGGGAGCGGCCTGAAACAGATGATCGGGGATTTGTCCAACATCGATTATGATAAAGAAGGTGTCCTTTCGTATATGGACCAGACTGAGGAAACCTGTTTTGCAGAGGTGACGGTCAGGGCTTACCAGGAAGATGGCGGATGGAAGGTGCATATCAGCGATTCCTTTACCAATGCGTTTATGGGTAATTTCGACTCTGAACACTTCTCTGAGGATGTGGAAAAACGTCTGTGCGAGCTTGAAGACGAGTATGAACAGAAAATTGAGCAGAAATGGGAACAGTGGGGGGATGATCTGGGAGATAAGATTGAATGGTGGGCGGAACATATATCTGGGTGAATGGGTGATTGTAAAAACAGATGGTAAACATAATAAGGACTCGGTGGGAACGTGATATCCCACCGGGTCCTTTTGGTTCTCGGATATCTTGGCATATTAAAAATTTATTTCACAATATGATTTATATTGCGCAAAACACAGATTCACCCATATATTAAGCCTTTTTCCAAATATGACCGGACCACTATTGACGGCTTATTTTTAAAGAGCAGGTTCCATGCGCTCCATGCTCTGTCTTATCCGCTCAGGCGTACAATGTGAATAATGTCTCAGGGTAATCTGGGGTGACGAGTGTCCGAGCACTTCGCAGAGAACCTCATGTCCAATATTATTTTCCAGGCAGCGGGTTGCGAAAGTATGCCGGAGTGTATGCATATGAACACCCCGGATCTTCAGTTCCTCGCAGATCCTTGCGAGCCTGAGCTGCATGGTACGGGTATCCCGGTAACTCCCATGCAATCCCGTGAACAAAAAATCACAGGCTTTTGCGTCTTCCTCCTGCCGTCTTTCCCCGAGTATGGCAATCAGAAAACGCGGAAGCGGAATCTCCCGGACAGAATGTTCAGATTTTGGACTGCCCAGAACAAGCCTCGTCCTGCGTCTGCCGTATTCAGTCGGAATCCTCTGTATCGAATGTTTTACACAGAGGCAGCCATTTTCCAGATCGATATCCTCCCACCTGAGCGCACAGATCTCCCCCACCCGAAGTCCCGTGTAGAGCCCCAGCAGATATTCCAGCTCCCCCGTCTCAAGAAGCTTTTTTTCCAGTCGTTTCTGCTCTTTGCGGTTCAGGACACGCGGCGAACGAATACCGGTCTTCGGTATTTTGATATTCTGATACGGACTGCCGGAGATCAGACCTTTCTGGCATGCCGCAGCTAAAACCGCTTTCATCAGCCTGCAGACGCCATGCAGCGTACTCGGCGCCAGCTGCTCCTTCAGACGTAAGACTGCATCCTGTATTTGCTCTGGTGTAATCCCGGAAATTTTCAGCTTACCAATCGCGGGATTGATGTGATTGTCAAGACTGCGCCTGTATCCTGCGTATGTCCCCGGCTTGATATGAGGACGAACGTATACTTCCAGCCAGAATTCTGCCCAGTCAGAAAAACTGCCGTTGCCGTAGACCGACAGAGAAGAGTGATCCTGATAAATCTCCGATTTAATTAAGACAAGGCGTTTTTTTACCTGTCCATACTGTTTCCCATAGATAGAGCCAAACACCGGCTTTCCGTCCGGTCTGCGCCCTTTGATATAACGCCCTTCCCATCGCCCATCTTTTCTCAGATAAATGTTTTCACCTTTTCTCGGCATTTCAAATTCCTCCTTTTTTATGACGGCTTATCTGACGGCTTAAAAATCCTTCCTCCGCAGTCCTCTGATATTCGACTTCTGAGGTTCGGAAGGACCTTAAGGCCAGTTGCTTAAGTTGACAAACTGCCTTTTTGATGGTACATTTTTATTAAAATTATTACATTTCGGGTGTTTTGCGCAATATAAATCATATTGCGAAAATCTTCTGCAGCTGTTAGTAAACATAGTATATCGCAAATACCCTCAAAAATATGTGTGGGAGGCAATGAATGTTAAGAGAAAATATAGTACCGGACAAGTGTGACATGTACAGTGCAGCAGATGCTATGGTAGTTGTTAGATTTCGTAAGCCGGATGGAACTAATATTGAAGGAATAATCTCAAATATACATATTCCGGACGAAATTTCTTTTTCAAACTATGGGGATATGCTGTTGAAGATAGAACAAATCTATGATTTGCTTGGAATGAGGACGGATTCGAATAAGCTGCGCGGAAATGTCACAGCACAAAAATGGCAGAAAAGTGTTTTGAAATCGGCGGAAGATCGGAAAAAGGGCGTGGATGTATGGCAGTATTCCCATGATCTTCAGGTGAGCGGTGATCCTGTTATCTATATACACACATTATACTGGCAGAATTACAGCTGGCAGGGTTTTATACTGGCAAGAAAATATAAGGACAGAATTTATTACCGCAGTGCTCTCGAATTACTGCATATTATTGATGGCTTAATACGGGGAAAACAGGATTTTGACTGTGGGGGATAATATGATGAAGGAGAAAAAGCTGCTGGATGATCTGTGGGCTTCGGTTGGAAGCCCATATTTATCCGATCTCAAATACAGCCCGTGGAGGCAGGCGGCACAGAAATATATTGCAGACCTGGAGGAGACGGTGTATCCTCTCAGAGAGTGGAATGATACGGTATATTATTTGTCAGGAAAAAACATACAATTTGCGGATGCCGCTGCGGCTAAGAATTATCTGCTGAATATTCGTCCGGACAGGACGGAAAAGTGATAGGACATCCGGAGGCTTTCTGGTATACTGTTTATGTTAACGGTAATGAAGGTTTATATGGAACATGATAGTGTGGGAGAACAGGATGAATTTGAAGTGTATAATCGGGAAATGTGTGAGAAGCAAGTGTCCCCCTGCTCTACGTTTAAGATCATTTCAGCACTGATGGGGCTGAAAAATCATGTGATAGAAGATGAAAATTCAACAATGAACTATGACATGACGGCACACAGTATCCGTCAGCGGACTGGAACGGTCATCTGACTCTGCAGCAAGCCTGGTTTGTGGGGTTTGAAGAGCGGGGTGATCGAAATGTATATTTTGCAGTCTATCTGAATGATGCGCAGAACAGGGAACGGGTTTCCGGTGTCAGGGCGAAGGAGATTGCACAGAGTATTGTAAGCCAGGCGGCATAAGCCAGGATGAAAGACAGGCAAACGAAATGTTTATACATTCGGCTGCCTGTCTTTTTCCTGTAAGGCGAACGTTACAAATAACTTTTAAGAACAGTATGGTTGAAACTGGCATGTTCGAGCCGGTCGGCCTGCTGCCGTTCAATCTCCGGTACCCACCATCCAGAATAGCCGGATCTTATGAGATATTCAGCGATCGCGCGATTGTCAATCACACCGTGTTCCAGGTCTGTATAGGTCGAAGCGAGATGCGCCAGGTCTCCCCAGCGCCACATGTCGGGCGGCAGTGTCTCATACTGTACCCTGCGCGGTTTCGTCATATCCTTTAAATGTACGTACCTGATAAAGGGCAGTAAGGGCTCCAGATGAAGGTGGATATCGTCATCGTACAGGGCAAAATGTACGGAATCCAGACATAGGCCAAAATTTTTCCGGACGATTGCAGAACAGATGTCCACTGCCTCGGCTATAGACTCCATACATGTGCCGGCATGATTGTGAAGTACGAGGGTCAGGCCATGATTTTCCAGCAGGCCGCAGGTACGGCTGATGATACGGAGGCACTGATCTCTGTCCACGCTGTTTTTTACCGGGGGAACGGCAAAGACATATTTTGCGCCGAGGAGTTTGGCTGCGCTGATGGCAGACGTTATTTGCTGTTCAGAAGCAGAGAGCACATCTCCGAAAACAGCGCTTACAACAAGGCCTGCGTCCTTGAACAGGCGGGAAAATGTTTCCCGGCCCAAGTGTTCTATCCCCCATTCCCAGTCCTTCGGATAGAGCTCGATGCCGTCGTATCCGGCACTCGCGATATCACGGACTGCCGTTTCTATGTCACATCCGTCATAAATCAGGGTACAGTAACTGATCTTGTTTTCCATTCTTTTATTCCCCCATAAAAATTGTGCGCTTTTTTGCGGCGGATTCATAGGCTCTCAGCGCAATGCTGACGGTTTTTAAGTTGTCCTCGAAACAGGTGTCAGGCGTCAGACCCTGGTCTATACAGTGAAGAAAATGTGCCTGAAGCTTTGCGAAGCTTTGATTATAGTAATCAGCGGCTTCCATCTCTATCTGCCGGGAACTGCCGTCGAAAAAGGTGATCGTAAGAGATCCGCATTCTTCCGTGCGATGGGGAGCGATACCATCCGTTCCTCCGAAATAAATACTGCCTTTTTCACCCTGGATATAGGTGACACTGGTTTTCTGCTGGCCGCAGGAACACCAGACGTCTTCCAGGACTGCCGTGAGTCCGGGAAACACGACGGTGACGACAGCCAGGTCATCTCCTTTGACAAACGGACTGATACGTCCGACGGTGCCGGTGACAGCCTGCGGTTCGCCGAAAAGACTTCGGAACACATCAAAATAATGACAGCCCTGCTCTAAAAGCATCAGACGCTCAGCATGTTCATAAAATGGCTGATCTTCCGTGAGCGGAATACGGTTTTCTTTGCCGTAAGGTATGTCAAAACTGATGCGCTGCATGATATTGACATAGTAAGGAGACCCGATTACATCGTTTTTTAATTCCTTCTTTATCTGCTCGTACCATGGATGCCATCGGTAAGACTGGCAAACCATGGTACGGCAGCCGTATTTTTTACATTCACGTACCAGATATTCTCCATTCTCCATATTGTCTACAAAAGGTTTTTCGCACAGGATATTTGAAACTCTCGAACAGCAGTAACTGATCAGCGCGCGATGAGTGGAGACGGGGGTGGCGATATCTACGATATCCAGGTTTTCACGTTCCAGCATTTCTTTGTAGTCGGTATATTTGTTCTGTACACCAAATTCTTCCGCCCTTGCGTTCAGGCGGCCGGCCGACAGGTCGCAAAGCGCGGCGACTTCACATCCATTGGCTTTCCAGCCTCTGATATGTGCATATGAGATATAACCACATCCGATTACTCCAACTTTTAATGTCATAACGATTCCTCCTTAGATTTGATGCCGTCGGTAAATGTTTCAGACGGTATGTTTTCTTTTCGCAGTCCGCCTGCATTGATCCAGTCTTTAATGTAGCAGACAGAGTCGTCCAGGGTGTAGACCGGTGTAAAGTCCAGGATTTCCCGGGCCTTTTTCATGCTGAATTCTATTTTGTCTCCCTGCGCCATACTCCAGGGAAATCCACATCGGACTTCGATCCATGGGAAGTGCCTGTGGATAATTTCCTCAAATTCATACCCGGTTGTGGAATTTAGCGCACAGCAGTTAAAAATCTCCCCCTCTGCGTTTTTGCAGTGGCTGGCGTGAATGATCATTCTTGATACGTCACGAATATCGACATAATGACATTGTTCTTCAAAAGAAAAATGAGGGATCTGCACATACTCCGAAGTCGCCAGCTGTTCTGCGATCGTCCGCCATCCGCGTCCGCCGCCCCTGCCGTCCGGTCCGATGACTGCACAGAGACGCAGGCAGGTCACCGGTACGTGATATTCATGATAGTATACGGACGCCAGAAGCTCCTGCATCCGTTTTGTGGCCGCATACATATCTTTGGGGCGGCACGGATGCTCTTCATCTACAGGCATGTAATCGGGCGGACAAAAGGGGGTCGCCGGATACCATCCATACGCAGAGGTGCTGCTGACCAGAACCATGCGCTGTATCTTCATGGTTCGGGCCGTTTCCAGCATGTTCAGGGCGCCTGTGACGTTGACGTTCATCATTTCCGCGGGAATTCCGGTATCACCGGGGAGTGAAGCGATATGAAGAATATAATCAAATTCCAGCCCTGCGGTCACACCGGCAAGGGCGTCTGCGTCTGTGATATCGGCTTTCAGGAATCTGACGCCCGGCATGTCCGGTGAATGTCTTCCGAGTACGGTTATGTCCGCGCCCATGGCAGTAAGCTGCTTCAGCAATTCCTGCCCCACAAATCCGGTTGCACCTGTCATTAAATACCGTTCCATATGTATTCCTCCATAAATGTGGATAAACAGCAGTTACACTTAAAAGCATAACGCCGTCTTACCGTACAAAAAACAGAAAAACCTGCACGGCATCATTAATATTTTGCTTTGTGTCAGCAGAAAAAAGAGGGATTTTCAAAACAGAAAGTCTCTGAAAATGCGTTAATTTATGGTTAAAACCGGAGGGTATTTGAAATATTTTGAAAACCAATAAAAGAAACATGAAAATATATGTTTTCTAGAAAATAATTAATTGTACATGAAACAAATCTTTAATGGTTGATAAATAAATAAAAATCTAAAAATAAAAGGAAAATAATAGCAATATTACCATTGATATTGAAAAAATACTCTAAAAACAAAATATATAGGGAATTAAACAAGAATTATAGTGGATTTATGGAAATTAAATATGTAAACTGAATACATTGAAATGAAAGTTGTATAAAATGACGAAAAATAAGATGATTCATGGAGGATGTCGGACATGCAGAAAACGATGAAAGCGTTGGTAAAAGCCCGGAAAGGGTATGGGAATATGGAGGTTTGGGATGTTCCGGTTCCAAAGACAGGGGATGACGATGTTTTGATGCGTGTATGGGGATCTGGCATCTGCGGAACGGATGTACATATTTATCAGGATGACTACAGGGCATATGAAGAGGGACTGATCATCGGACATGAATTTTCTGCGGTAGTCGAAGCGGTCGGCAAAAATGTAAGGAGAGTAAAGCCCGGAGACCGGGTGGTGAGCTGCCTTGAGACGAGGGAGGGGACGATGGGAAATGACCACGTGAACGGGTGTCATGCAGAATACGTGGTGATGCCCGAAAATCAGGTTTTCAGGATACCGGATAATATTTCCATGAAGGAAGCCATTATGATAGAGATCGTTGCGGGTGTCATCTATCAGGGACTGACGGAGACGCTGGACATTCAGCCCGGGGACTTTGTGGTCATTCTGGGAAGCGGTCCGATCGGCCTGATGCTCCTGCAGGGAGTGAAGTTGAGATCCCCGGGGGCGACAGTGATCACGGGACTTAAAGACGACGGTGTCAGGGTGGAAATGGCAAAAAAAATCGGGCCGACATACTTCTTTTATAACGATGAGGAGGTGACCGGCAGGGTGATGGAACTGACGAACGGAATCGGAGCGGATGTGGTGATTGAATGTACAGGCTCGGAGGAAGGGATCAACCAGGCGATAGCCATGGTTAAGAAGAGCGGTCAGATCGGAAATTTTGCGGTATACAATCAGGAGAAAGTGAGTGTGAACCTCAGTGAGGTGACTTTAAAATGTCTGAACATCAAAGGGCTCTGGGGATTTCATGAGTACAGTGACCCGGATCTGCGGCCGTACGGGGGAGCTGTTTCCTACAGAAATGCCCTGAGGATCGCATCACTCGGAGCATTAAGTCTGGATGAAATGATCACCCATGAATTCCGTCTGGAGGAGTTTGAGAAAGCTTTTGAGGTCTGCCGGAACCGGGAGGGGATCAAGGTGATTTTCAGGCATGGGTGGACTTATGAGGGAGACAGCTGAGAGCGTCTGTGCTGACAGCTGTGAAAAATAGAAAGGAAGTGAGGGCCAGGTGACAGAAAAAGAATGCATTTTAACGATGGAGAACATCACGGTAGAATTTCCGGGGGTGTTGGCGCTGAACAAGGTTTCCTTTTCTGCGAACAGCGGGGAGGTGCATGTGCTGCTGGGAGAAAACGGCGCCGGTAAATCGACGATTATGAAGGTATTGGTCGGCGTGAACACGAATTATACCGGCCGTGTGGTACTGAAAGGGGAGGAGATCGTTTGCGCAGACATCGAGGAACAGCGGCGCAGGGGTGTGAGCATCGTGTTTCAGGAGATGAACCTGCTCGGCAACATCTCTGTTGCTGAAAACATCTTTCTCGGCCGCCAGCCGAGAAAAAGAGGAGGGACTGTTGACTGGAACAGGATGAACAAGGAGGCGAGGCGGCTGCTTGATTCCATCAACTCCACGATTTCAGAAAAGGCGGAAGTCTCCGCGCTCAGCGTGGGTGAGATGCAGATGGTCGAGATTGCAAAGGCTGTCTCATTCGACTCAGACATACTGATATTGGATGAACCCACCTCAGCCCTGACCAAAAGGGAGGTTGACAGCCTGTTTCGCCTGATCGGGGAACTGAAGAGCCGCGGGATGGCGATCATCTATATTTCACACAGGCTGGAGGAGATCATGCGCATCGGAGACCGGATCACGATCCTGCGCGACGGTGAGAATGTCACAACGCGGGAGATCAGGGATACCAGCATCGATGAGATCATCAAACTGATGGTAGGCCGTGACCTGCCGGAATATTATCCGAGAGTACAGGCCGAACCGGGAGAAAAATTTCTTGAAGTAAAGAATCTCTGTCAGGGCAGCCGGCTAAAACATATCTCCTTTTTCGCCAGAAGCGGGGAGATTACGGGAATGTACGGGTTGATGGGGGCCGGAAGGACGGAGCTGATGCGTGCCGTTTTTGGCGCCGATCCTTATGATTCCGGGGAGATCTATGTAAAGGGGAAGAAAGTACGTCTTGGGAACTGCAAGCGTGCGTGTGATGCAGGCATCGCATTTCTGACGGAGGACAGGAAGAGTCAGGGGTTAATTCAGTGGTTTGGTCTCAGGGACAATATTGCGCTGGTAAACCTCGATAAAACGATGAGCTGGTTTGGAATTGACTATAAAAAAGAAAAGCAGAATGCGAAGGAGCTGGCTGACAGTATGCATGTTAAAACACCGTCCATCGAACAGAAGGCGAAGAATCTTTCCGGAGGGAACCAGCAGAAAGTTGTCATCGCAAAGTGGCTGAACAAGAATGCGGATATTATTATTTTTGATGAGCCGACCAGGGGGATCGATGTGGGGGCGAAAGTTGAGATTTATAAGATTATGAATGAATTGAAAAGGCAGGGTAAGGCGATCATCATGGTATCTTCGGAGCTTACGGAGTGTATGGGCGTCAGCGACAGGCTGTATGTGATGTACGAGGGGGAGCTGACGGCGTGTCTTGACAACGTACCGGATCGTACCGATGAGGAAATTTTAAAGTATGCCAGCGGAAGATAGGAGTGAACATATGAAGAAAGCAGCATTTAATAAGAAATTTGACTGGAGCCGTCTGTCAACCCTGTTTGTTTTGATCGGAATGTGCGTGATACTGGCGTTCACATCGAAAGTATTTCTGACGGTTGGCAATGTCGTCAACGTACTGCAGCAGATCAGTATCAATGCTATCATTGCAATCGGTATGACATTCGTTATCATAACGGCGGGTATCGATCTGTCGGTGGGATCTGTGCTAGCACTGTCCTCCACGACGATGGGGGTCGTGTATGTGTCAACCGGAAGTGTGTTTCTGAGTATTCTTACCTGTCTGCTGGTCGGCATCATCTGCGGGATCATCAATGGGATTATTATCACCAAGGGCGGACTGCCTCCGTTTATCAGTACACTCGGCATGATGAATATGGCAAGAGGAATTGCGCTGACTCTGACAGCAGGAAAAACCATCAACGGTTTTAACGGAACATTCCGCTGGATCGGGACCAAAACCATCACCGGCGCGGGATTTCCCGTTCAGGTTATATTCATGCTGATCTTGATGGCGGCTGCATTTTACATACTCCGTTACCGGAAACTGGGCCGTTATATCTATGCGATTGGAGGCAATGAGGAGGTCACCAGGCTTACCGGGATCAATGTATATCGCTATAAAATCATTGCCTACGCGATAAGCGGACTGACGGCTGCGATCGCGGGCTATGTCCTGACGGCGAAACTGAATGCAGCCCAGCCGATATCCGGAGACGGATATGAACTGGATGCGATCGCTGCGTGCGTAATCGGAGGTGTCAGCCAGGAGGGAGGCGTCGGCTCTGTCTGGGGAACCCTCATCGGAGCCATTATCGTCGGGGTCATCAACAATGGGATGACGCTGCTGAACGTATCCTCGTATTTCCAGGAGTTTGTGATAGGGCTCGTGATCGTCATATCGGTTCTCATCGACGTTCAGAAAAACAGAAAAACAAGGTAACCGGCCGGGAAGGCTTAAATTTAAAAATCCAAAGAAAAGGAGAAATGAAAATGAAGAAAATGATTGCACTGTTACTTGCGCTGTTACTGGGATTTAGCTGCATGGCATGTTCGGCGGAGAAGGCTCCTGCGGGGGACGATGCTGCAAAGACAGACCAGCCCGAGGAAACTCCAAAGACAGAGGATGATAAGAATGCGGACGAACAGAAGAAAGCCGACGGCGGTGATTCCGGAGTGGATGCGGCATCCGGCGAAAAGCTGACAATTGGGTTTGCGACAAAGGGTATGTTCAGCCCATTCTTTGGCAAGATGGAAGTTGCGGCGAAAGAGTACTGTCAGGAGAAGGGGATAGAGCTGGTATTCCAGGCACCGGATGTTGAGACGAACGTGACACGCCAGATTGAGATTCTGGAGAACTTCATCGTTTCCGGTGTGGATGCGATCGTATTTGCACCGTGTGACGACATTATGCTGAATTCTACGATCAAAAAGGCAAACGATGCCGGGATTCCGGTGGTGCTGACGAATGATACGCTCAATGACGAGGACCTTGAGGCCCAGGGAGGCTCCTACTATTCTTATGTCGGAACGGCACAGTATGATGCCGGTAAACTGGGCGGAGAATGGCTGGCGAAAAAATTTCCGGAAGGCGGCCAGATCGCGACACTCGGACTGGTGGAAGGAGTTTCTGCCGGCGTCGACCGTGTCAACGGATTTATGGATCAGCTGCCGGACACCTTTGAGTATGTATCTCATCAGCCCGCAGATGCGGAGCGGTCCAAGGCCTATAACGTGACGCAGGATTTCCTCACGGCATATCCGGACCTGAAGTTCGTGTTTGCAGCGTGCGACGAGATGGCGCTCGGAGCGGTAGAGGCAATTGAGGAAGCAGGAAAGAGCGGCGAGATCATTGTCGTCGGACTCGATGGTAACGATGATGCGGTAGAGGCGGTAGAGGCAGGAAGATTATCGGCAACGATCGTTCAGGACCCGGCGGGAATGGCAACGACAGCGCTCGACACGGCGATTGCGGTTTTGAATGGCGAGGAAGTGGAAAAGACCATCTACACACCGTGTACAATGGCGATCAGTCCTGAGCTTGCGGATTAATTGAGAAATTACCGTGAGGCTTCTTAAAACAGGCATCACGATAAAAATTTAACATTATAATTAGGAGGAATGAATATGCCTGAAAATGTAAGAGCGATGGTTTTGAAGGAGCCTGGAAAGTACGAACTGCGCAGCTTTCCGTATCCAAAACCACAAAAGGGTGCAGCTGTTGTGAAGATGATCATGTCCGGTATCTGCGGGACAGACAAACACTCGTACAAGGGGGAGGACACCCAGTACGGAGGAACGAAGAATGAGGTTCACGTACCGTATCCGATTATCCAGGGGCATGAAAATGTGGGCATCATCGAAGAAATCGATGAAGAAGGAGCGAAAAACCTCGAGTTTAACGGTGAAATCTTAAAGGTCGGAGATAGAGTCACCTGGTCGCCCGATGTGATCTGCGGCAAATGCTATGAGTGCAGGTATGTATCCGGCTATTCCTGGTGCCAGCATATGCAGGGACTCTATGGGAACGGACTTTCCTGCGAAGCCTACCCGCATCTGTTTGGGGGATTTTCGGAATACTGCTATATTATGCCGGGGGCACACGTGTTCAAGGTACCGGAAGAGCTGTCTGATGAGTGTGCGATGCTGGCGGAGATTATGTCCTGCTCATGGAATGTCGACAAGGCAAAAGAATTCTATTCATTCAGCGGTGAGGGATTCCAGGTAAATGATACCGTCGTTGTCATCGGTGTTGGTCCCTTAGGCATGTCACACCTGATCAAGGCTCACATCCTGGGTGCAGGAAAACTCATTGCCATGGATACTTCGGACTGGAAACTTAATCTGGCGAAGGAATTCGGCGCCACGCATACATACAATGTGTCTGGAACGACGGTCGAAGAACGCGTGGAATTTATCGAGCAGATCACAAAGGGCAGAGGCGCCGATGTCGTGATCGAATGTGTGGGAAGGCCGCAGATGTTTGCTGACTGCCTGAAATACGTCCGCAAGGGCGGTATGGTACTGGAGCCCGGAAACTTTGTGGATGCGGGAGACATTTCCATCAGCCCGCACCTGATCTGTGCTAAAAACATCAGGATCATCGGACAGAGCAGCCTGGTGTACAATGCATTTACACCGGCGATGGATATGATGGTAAACTTTGCAGACAGGATTCCGTTTGAGCGGATGGTCAGCCATCACTACGGGCTGGAACAGACAGAGGAAGCGATCGTGAAATCTATGGCACCTGATTCTATGAAAGTAGTAGTATGCGGAAATAAATAATCATCTGTGTGAGAGCTGCCGAAGGCATGGCACCATATATTTTGGGCTGTGTCTTCGGCTGCTGCCAAAATGTTGGAGGGACGCAAATGATACATATCCCGATGAATCAATACGAAAAGTACCAGTATGATTTCAGATCCTATTCAATGTTTAAAAATGTTGAAGTGCCGAAGGTTGCATGGATATTTATCGCAGATCAGGAGCATGACTGGGAGCATACATTCCATATGTATGAAAATATTGGAGTGTTGTCTTTTATCCTGGAGGGAGAGAACCAGATCAAGATTGAAAATAAAAACTTCCGGGCCGGCAGGAATCATCTGACGGTGTTCAACCCTAAGATCGTGAGGGCCGAGCGGCAGAGCAAAATTCCCTTTTCGGAGGTGTCGATCGGTCTTACCGACATATGCCTGTCGCCGTTTGACAGGGATATTATATTGCCCACTCCGATCACACCGGTATTTAACTGTTTTGATTACAGCGAGATGCTGCGGAAGTGCTTTGAGCTGATCGGAGCGGAGGCGGTAAAGGGCGATTTTGAATCAGGCATGCGCTGTTTTGACACCATCATGTTTGTCCTGCGCGTGATCCTGAACTATATCTATCCCCTGAATCTGCAAAAGTACACCGATGAAAACAAGGCTGGAGAGAGCAGTGAGAACCTTGTGCCGTATATGGTAAAGGATTACATTGACCAGCACTATGCGGAAAATATAAGACTGGAGACGATTGCAGCCGATCTGTATTTCAGTACGCATTACATCTCTCATGAGTTTAAAAACTTCTTCGGGATGGCGCCCATACAGTATCTGATTTCCAGGAGAATCGGAGAGGCACATGCACTCCTGCTTCAGACGGATATGCCGGTCAGTGCCATTGCGAGGAAAGTAGGGTATACCAATATCAATAACTTTTATATTCAGTTTAAAAAGGCCAAGGGCATTTCGCCCAGTGAATTCCGGGTGTCCTCCAAAGGAGGCGCCGAAGCGGCCTATTAACTTGACGGAAAGAGAGGCAAATATGGAAAGAACAGTAAAAGCAGCGGTCCTTGAAGAACCGGGGAAAATGAATATACGAGAATTTCCTTATCCGAAGCTGGGAAAGGGCGCTGCCATAGGCAGAATGGTCATGGCGGGAATCTGCGGCACGGACAAACACAGCTACAAGGGTGAGAGTGTCCAGTATAAAGGGACCAAAAATGAAATTGATATTCCGTACCCGATTATTCAGGGACATGAGAATGTATTTGTCATCGAGGAGATTGACGAACTGGGTTCCAGAACCCTTGATTTTGACGGCAATATTTTAAAGCCGGGAGACAGAGTCACGATGTGCCCGGATGTTGTGTGCGGGACATGCTGGTACTGTAAAAATTTCCCCACATATCCATGGTGTGAACATATGCTGTTCAGCTACGGAAATATGCGTTCCTGTAACTACGGACAGCATTTGTACGGGGGATGCTCCGAATACATCTATATCGAACCGGGTACCCGGTTATACAAAGTGCCGGACGGACTGCCGGATAATATGGCGGTTCTCTCTGAGGTCATGTGTGTGACGTCGGCCCTTGACAAGGCTAAGGAATTTAACTCATTTTCGCTGGAAGGTTTCAACTACAATGATACGGTTGTGATCCAGGGCGTAGGCCCAATCGGTCTGGCACATGTTATCAAGGCGCGGATGATGGGGGCGGGTAAGATTATTGTCACGGATATCTCCGATTATAAACTAAACCTCGCAAAAGAATTTGGTGCAGACATCGGGTTGAACGTGGAGCAAACGACAGAGGAGGAGCGCGTCGATATTGTAATGCAGGAGACGCATGGCAGAGGCGCTGATATCGGCGTTGAATGTGTGGGGAATCCGTATGTGGTAAATGAGGGACTGAGAATGCTGCGCAAGGCAGCCATGTATCTGGAAGTGGGGAATTTCGTGGACTGCGGTTCTGTGCCCGTCAACATTCATGAAATCTGTTCTAAGAATTTAAGGATCGTCGGCATGTGTAACCACAATCATGTCGCCTACAAGGCACACATGGAGATGATGGAACGCACGATGGAGCTGTTCCCGTGGGCCAGATTTGTGAGTCATCAGTTTCCGGTTGAGAAGGCGGAAGAGGCAGTGTTGACGAGCATGTCGAAAGACAGTATGAAGGTTGTGATAAGGTTTTAAAAATGTGTTGTACATGTTATAATGGGGCAAAATGACAGGAGGAATGTGTGAAAATGAAATTATGCATTGCTGCAGCTCTGTGCAAAGTCTGAAGTGGGCATTTTGCATAGAGTGATCCGATAAATTTCGCCCATAAGACTTTGCTGTTTCCTGCTGATTTAATGAAACAAAGGAGCAAAGTCAAAATGAAAAATTTTAAATCTACATTTCATGAACTGAAAAGTTTTCTGCTGCTATGGTCAACGCAGTCATTATCAACTCTGGGAAGCTCAATGACGAATTTCGCACTGGTCATCTGGTCTTATCAGGATAAGGGGTCGGCGCTTACGACCGCTCTGCTGTCCGTCTGCTCTTATGCGCCCTATGTGCTGATGAGTATTTTTGCAGGCGCTTTCAGTGACCGCTGGAACAAAAAAGTCATCATGCTGGCAAGCGATACTTTTGCAGCAGGATGTACAGTGGCAGTACTGGTACTGCTGCAGACCGGCAATCTGGAAATCTGGCATTTATACGTTCTGAATGCGTTGAATGGTCTGATGAATACTTTCCAGCAGCCGGCAGCTGATGTGACAGTCAGCCTGCTGACGCCTAAGAAGCACTATCAGAAGGTAAGCGGAATGCGGACGTTTTCCAGTTCGCTGACCAGCATTTTAACTCCGGTCATTGCAACCGGGCTGCTGGCATTTACGAATATTCAGACGGTGATCGCGGTTGATTTGACCACTTTTGGCCTGGCCTTCGGTACACTGCTGTTTGGAATAAAGGTTCCGGATATGAAACCTGCGGAAGAGGGAAAAGAGAAGGTGCTGCAGGCGGCAAAGTCCGGACTGCGGTATTTAAAACATAACCGGGGTATTCTGGATCTGATTCTATTTCTGGCGGCGATCAACCTCACTGCCTCCATGTATAACGCGGCGCTTCCTGCGATGCTGTTATCGGTAGATGGAGGAGGTGAAAATGCCTATGGCATGGTAAATATGGTCTCAGGTCTTGCCATGTTGGCAGGGAGTATTGTGGCAACAATACTTCCGATACCTAAGAGCCGCGTCAGAGTCATCTGCAATACACTGCTGCTGGCTATGAGCACAGAGAATTTTTTTCTGTCTTTCGGCAAGAGTCTTCCCGTCTGGTGTGTGGGTGCTGTCCTTGGGTGGATCAGTATTCCGGTAATGAATGCCAATATGGATGTGCTGTTCCGAAACTACATTCCATTGACGATGCAGGGAAGGGTGTATGCGGCAAGGAACACGTTTCAGTTTTTTTCAATTCCTGTGGGATATGCTCTGGGCGGTTTTTTAGTAGACCGGGTATTTGAGCCGTTTATGATAGGACAACCGGCGGATTCATTTTGGGCAGAGGCGTTTGGCCGGGGAAAGGGAGCCGGTGCGGCGATGCTGTTTTTTGCGCTTGGAGTCCTCGGCGTGGTAACGTGTCTTGTATTCAGAAGGGATCCTCATATCTGGAAACTGGAACAAAAAAAGAGAGATTAATTGATATAAAACCCTGTGAAGGATTTTCGCCTTCATGGGGTTTGCTGATTTTACAGAAAAACATTGCCGCCATCGGTTTTTCTTGACTCTGCGACAGAAATGCCGCATAATAAAAGAGACACATATGTCGCAAAAGGAGGAGGCATGGGAAACAAGGGACTTAAAACGAAAGAAGTGATCAGACAACAGGCGTATCGGCTATTTGCAGAGAAGGGATTTTCTGCGATTTCGATGAAGGACCTCTGCGACGCGTGCGGCCTGAGCAGGGGAGGGTTATACCGGCATTACGGCAGCACGCAGCAGGTATTCGAGGATATTTTGGAGGAGACTTTAAAGGCGGATGAGGGAATGGTGCAGGAGTCCATGAAAGAAGGGATATCTGCGGGAGAAATACTGGAAGGTCTGCTGGAACGTATGAGGCAGGAGATGCTGGATGAGAAGCATTCACTGAGTTATGCGCTCTATGAGTATTCCGTTAAATGTGACAACCGTTTTATGACCGAACAAAACCGCAGGGCAAAGCAGAGATGGCAAAAACTTATCGAATACGGAATCCAAAGAGGTGAGTTTGCCCCTGTGAATGTGGAACAGATCACAGATATGATTCTTTATGCGTATCAGGGCGTCCGTATGTGGAGCCGGATGGTAAGGCTGGAGGAAAAGACAGCACAAAATATTGTAGATAAGATCAGAACAGATCTGGAAGGGAAAGGTTTATGAATTTTGAACTGCGAAAATGGAAACTGGAATACATCGCCGATGTGGCGCGGTATGCGGACAATGAGAAAATTGCGGCTAATCTTCGAAATGTATTTCCGTATCCCTATACACGGCAGGACGCAGAGAATTATGTGCGTTCCTGTGCGGAAAATACTGAAGAGAGGCAGCTGTGCCGGGCGATCGTGGCAGAGGGCCACACAATTGGAAGTATAGGGATCTTCTGCGGCAGCGATGTGTATGAGAAAAGCGCAGAACTGGGATACTGGCTGGCGGAAGATTTCTGGGGTAAAGGGATCATGACTGAGGCGGTAAGGAGAATCTGCCGGGAAGCGTTTGCTGCATTTGACATTGTGCGGATTTATGCCGAGCCTTTTGCACACAATGCCGGTTCTCGGGGAGTGCTTGAGAAGGCAGGATTCACGCTGGAAGGGATTATGAGAAAGGGTGTGTTTAAAAATGGAGAGCTGTGTGATTATTGCATGTATTCACTGCTAAAAGGAGAATGCTGAGAGAATTTTAAAGTGGTGTTAAACAGCAAATTGCGGTATAATCATTACAGGCACCGTAAGCCTGTGAGCTGTGCGCAGCCAGCAGGAAAAACGGTCAGGCAAAGATAAAAACACAACGTATGGTGTTACCATACAGACCCGGTAGGTAGTCCGGGCGTAAACAGATTCTCACGGATGCTGTTTATAAGTAACCTTCCTCCTTAGGTCGTCCATTCTTTGTCCGTTATGAAAACATTTAAGGAGGAATCATTATGGACAGAGTATCGGTAACAGTCAGTGTGTTTTTTGAGGAACCATTCTGGATAGGAATCGTTGAACGGACCACGGATGGTAAGTTGACTGTCTGCAAGGTAACATTCGGAGCAGAACCCAGAGACTACGATGTGAACAGGTTTTTGCAGGAAAACTACTACAGGCTGCGATTCAGTCCGGCTGTGGAAAATGCTGTAAAGGATTTTCACGTAAACCCGAAGCGGATGCAGCGTAAGGTTCGGAAACAATTGAAGGATGTTGGGATGGGAACGAAATCCCAGCAGGCGCTGAAATTGCAGCGGGAGCAGTCCAGAACGGAAAGAAAAGTATCTGGAAGAGAGCGAAAAGAAGCCGAACAGCTTCGTAAGTTTGCGTTAAAACAGCAAAAGAAGAAAGAGAAGCACAGGGGCAGATGAACTGCCCCCTTTTTCTTGCGCATGATTTATTAACGATTCATCAGAAAACGGAATGTAATGTCAGGAGCATGGATATTGTGAACGAGAACGAGTATCATCCAATTTTATATTTATATGAACATCAATATGCACCACAGGATATTGTGTTGTGGAAAAATGATGAGGATTTGCAGGCAGCTGATTTGCCGCATATGGAAACATCAGTTAAAAGAAACATGCCTCAGAGAGTATGTGTGGGAATCGGGACGTATAAGACCGTCAGGGATGGAGAGATATATCTGTGTGTATTGCTGGATCCGGTGACGAAAAAGCTGGAGGCCTATTCCATTGGCGTCTACCGATCAGGGGAACTGGTCGGAAAAGCACTTCAAAATTTGTTTCAGTCTCATGAACAGTCGGAACAACCGGTGATCATTCGAAGCAGCAAGAACCCATTATACCGCACTGAAGTATATAAGAAGATTCTGTTGAAATATCCCGTGATACCGGAGATGACAGAAAAGGGGACGAGAGGGGGCGTCGCGGTAGTGAGTACATTTTTTTCTCAATTGATGCGCAAAAAGGGAGGATATGTGTTTCAGACGTGGCAGGAGGCGGTGGATTGGTTGATGGGGTGTGTGGAGGCAGGTGATTTAGGGAGTTGATTGCATGAATACATTGTGAGCCTATTATGTTATTATAGCCGTGACTCAAAGTGGAAATATTTTAATATTATTTTGCTAGTTAAGGATATATTTTCGTTAGAGAAAGAATAGATTAAGGCGTTCAAAGTTTTGTGTAAACTGATATAAGATAGGTAAAAGATACGTTAGGGCAGATCCGGATTTTGGTTTCTGCCCTTATTTGTATTATATAGCCAATTTCAGGCATGGGAGAATCCTAAGAAGTTGCTAATTTCGATTCACGCTTCCGCAAAGGAGCGACGACTGCCGAATGGGAAAACAAACTGCTTCTGATAATTTCAATCCACGCTCCCGCAAAGGAGCGACGATTCATATAATTATCATAAGCGGTCTTATTATAATTTCAATCCACGCTCCCGCAAAGGAGCGACCACAATTTCATATCTTCGGTATAACGTTCCATATATTTCAATCCACGCTCCCGCAAAGGAGCGACATAATCCCGGATATGGCAAGTCCAACAGCTAAAGATTTCAATCCACGCTCCCGCAAAGGAGCGACATAATCCCGGATATGGCAAGTCCAACAGCTAAAGATTTCAATCCACGCTCCCGCAAAGGAGCGACCGCTTCATTATCAAAAACAGGCATGTTAGTAGAATTTCAATCCACGCTCCCGCAAAGGAGCGACATCTGTTCTGCAGCAAAAGTGAATGACATAAACCTATTTCAATCCACGCTCCCGCAAAGGAGCGACTGCACTAAGCATGTTTATGGGATATATGACAAGAATTTCAATCCACGCTCCCGCAAAGGAGCGACTCATGGATTTTCCTTTATAGGCAGATACTACTTTATTTCAATCCACGCTCCCGCAAAGGAGCGACGGAAGTTTTTTCAGTTCTTTTAATTTTTCTCCAAATTTCAATCCACGCTCCCGCAAAGGAGCGACCGAGTGATGTAATAGAAATCAACACAGCACAAGGATTTCAATCCACGCTCCCGCAAAGGAGCGACAGCAATTTTACACAAAAATTCCGGTTAAGTTTATTACTTTTTAACATGTTCTTTAGTAATAGCTTTAAATTTAATCACAAAATTAATTAAGTATCAGATTTTATACTTGTTTTTCGACATTATTGTGGTGCGAATCAACCGGGTAATTTATGTTTGCTTCATATTCGCACTAAACTGTTTTTATACTTAATGATATACTAATAGATGATTTAAAAAGTGTTAGCTCTTATTATATTAGTAACAGAGCTGAGAATCTATCCAGTTGTGTAAGATTAATTTTAATTACAAATTTTATACTAATATTATATCATAAATTTATTAGAAAAAGAGAATTTTTTGGAATTATTTGCCAAAATGTGCTATAATTAGTTAATAAAAAGTGTGCAAATTTACATGCAATTCGAAATTTAGGGGAGAAAATATTGAAGTGATGTATTTAGCCCATATCAGTGAAGATGGATCCAGAGAACAAACGTTAAAAGATCATTTAGAAGAGACTGCAAAATTGGCGGGAGATTTTGCGTCAGTTTTCGAATGTAAAGAATGGGGAGAAGGATGCGGACTGTTTCACGATGTAGGAAAATATTCGGACAGTTTTCAAAAGCGGCTGCACGGCGGTCCAATCACAGACCATGCCACTGCAGGTGCCGTGGAGCTAAATGAAAAAGCGCATAATTTGATAGGAGCGTACTGTATCTCAGGGCATCATTCTGGTCTTTTAGACGGTGGAACAGTTGGTGATGCAGGAGGTGAAGCGACTCTTTGCGGAAGACTACGAAAAAAAGTTGATGCATACCAAATATACAGTGAGGAGATTTCTATGCCGTCCTTTCCCGCGATATCGTTGCGTCCGTTGGGGAAGGGCGGTTTTAGTATGTCTTTTTTTATTCGAATGTTGTTTTCATGTGTGGTAGATGCTGATTTTTTGAATACAGAGGAATTTATGAAAGGGGAATCCCGTTGTATTCAGTACGATGCTATTGATATTTTGTTTGAAAGATTACAAAAATACATAGCTCCATGGCTTAATAATGCAGATAAGGAAACTGTAAATGGAAGGCGGACGGATATTTTAAAAGCATGCCTGGAAATGGGAGCAGAAAAGCAGGGACTTTTTCAGCTGACGGTACCAACAGGCGGAGGAAAAACAGTATCTTCTTTGGCATTTGCATTGCGGCACGCGATGGAACATCATTTGGACCGTATTATTTATGTCATTCCGTTTACCAGCATTATTGAACAGAATGCACAGGTATTTAAAAAAATCTTAGGAAGAGAAAATGTATTGGAGCATCACAGCAACGTGGTTTGTGAGAGTTCGGAGGAATTGCAGTTATGGCAGCTGGCAACGGAAAATTGGGACAGCCCTGTGGTGGTAACAACCAATGTACAGTTTTTTGAATCCCTGTTTGCCAATCGCACATCGCAATGCCGGAAACTGCACAATATTGCAAACAGCGTAATTATATTTGATGAGGCACAGATGCTTCCGGTACCGTATTTAAAACCATGTCTGCAGGCAATTAGTGAATTATTGTACAACTATCACAGCAGCGCTGTGATCTGCACAGCGACTCAGCCAAGTTTGCAGACGTTTTTTCCGGCACAGCTTCCGATACGCGAGATATGTCCGGACGTAAAAGGGCAGTATGAGTTCTTTCGCCGCACTACGATTCAAAATGTCGGAGAGCTATCAGAGGAGGAATTAACCAGACAACTGCGAGAGTTTACACAGGTGCTTTGTATTTTAAACAGCAGGAAGCGGGTACAACGGATTTATGAGATCATAAAAGAGCCGGGGACGTATCATCTATCCACGTTTATGTATCCCAACCATAGGAAAGAAATTTTAAGGGAAATAAAAGAAGGGCTTAGGGATGGATTACCATGCCGTCTGGTCGCCACCAGTCTGGTGGAGGCAGGGGTGGATTTTGATTTCCCGATGGTATATCGGGAAATGGCCGGCGTGGATTCTGTGATACAGGCGGCTGGTCGGTGTAACAGGGAGGGCAAAAAAGAGAGAGACAAATGCAGGACCATGGTGTTTACTATGGAAAAAAGTGAAGATATTCATATTCCCAATGAGTTGAAACTGCCCATTGCTGTGGGTAATGAGATAGCCGGGGCGTATGAGGATATTGCTTCGCTGGAAGCTATTTCTGAATATTTCAGAAGGTTGTATTATTATAAAGGTGAGTCTTTGGATCAGAAAAAAATTATCGATCAGTTTGAGCAGGGGGCACGCTCCTGTATGTATCCCTTCGCTACCGTTGCAAAAAGTTTTCATTTAATTGAAAAGAAAACAAAGACTATTTTAATTGATGTCGAGCCGGAAGCGGAAAAAATTGCGGAACGTATCCGATGGGGGGAACGCTCCAGGCAGCTGATGCGGGATGCGGGGCAATATTGTGTCAACATATATGAACAGGATTTTCAATCTTTAAATGGTGCTGGACTGCTGGAACAGATAGAAGAAAAAGAATCATTAGAACTATATGTGCTGAGAGATCGGGGGATGTATACTTGGGAAAAGGGTTTGACCATCAATGTAAGCCGGGGTGAGGCAGTGATATTTTAACCTCATCAAGTATATGGAAGGAGGAAGGTATGGGCCGAGGAGTTAAAGTTAGGGTTTGGGGAGATATGGCTTTGTTTTCCAGACCGGAGATGAAAGTGGAACGGTGCAGCTATGACGTGATCACACCGTCTGCGGCGAGAGGGGTACTGGAAGCAATCTATTGGCATCCGGGTTTGATTTGGAAAATTGACCGGATTCATGTCAGAAAGCCAATCCAGTTTACCAGTGTCCGCAGGAATGAAGTGAAAAGTAAGGTTCAGGCAAGCAGCGTTTTAAATGTGATGAATGGAGGGAATAAGGAGTTATACATATGCAGCAAAGATGACATCGTGCAGCGGGCGGCAGTATTGCTCAAAGATGTGGAGTATGTGATCGAAGCACATTTTGATATGTCGGCTCAGGCTAACGATAGCGATAATCCGGGAAAATTCAAAGATATTATTATGCGAAGACTGCGGCGGGGAGAATGCTATCATACACCATATTTGGGGTGCCGGGAATTTCCTGCTAATTTCGAACTCTTTGAGGAAGATCCGGTTACTACAGCATATGAAGGACAGGAAAAAGATTTGGGATACATGCTGTATGATTTTGATTATTCCAATCCAGAAGATATTCAGCCAATGTTTTTCAGAGCGGTATTGAGAGATGGAGTACTCGATGTGAGAGATTGTGAGGTGGTACGATGATCCTGCAATCTTTGGTGCAGTATTATGAAGCTTTAGTAGAAAGAGGAGAGGTGACAAAGCCGGGATGGTGCAGGGCAAAGGTATCTTTTGCACTGAATCTTTCGGCGGAAGGGGATTTGACCGGAGTTCTTCCGTTAAGAGTTTCAGAAGAGCGTGGAAAAAAGACGGTTATGATACCTCAACAGATGGTGGTTCCGGAGATGATATCCCGATCGTCAGGGGTAGCGGCTAACTTTCTATGTGACAACTCCAGCTATTTTCTGGGGATTGACAACAAAGGAAAACCAGATCGTTCGAAGGAATGCTTCTTATGTGCTGCGCAGAAACATCAGGATGTTCTGGGGCAGGCAGACAGCAAAGCGGCGCAGGCGGTAATACAGTATTTTGAAAAGTGGCAGCCGGAAAAAGCAGCTGAGAGTGATGTGCTGAAAGAAGAACTGGAAGATATTATGGCGGGCGCCAATCTGATTTTTTCTGTTGAAGGTCGGTTTGCACATGAGGAACCAGGGGTAAGACGAGCGTGGGAAGAATATGAAGATCACGATGAACATGTGAGATCGGGGACATGTCTGGTGACAGGAGAGAAAACACAGATTGCCAGAACTCATGGGTTGATTAAAGGGGTTCCGGGAGCACAGTCTAGCGGGGCCTCCCTGGTATCTTTTAATGCGCCAGCCTTTGAGTCTTATGGAAAAGAGCAGAGTTACAATGCCCCGGTTGGAAATTATGCGGTCTATGCGTATACAACAGCATTAAATTATCTTCTGGCTGATCGGCAGCATGCCACTGCCATAGGAGATACGATGATCGTGTATTGGTCGGAAGACGGCGAGGAGGCTTACCAAAATGTATTTGCCTGTGCCACAGAGCCGACAATGGATAATCAGGAAATTGTCGACGGCGTATTTAAAAATCTGACGATGGGCCGTGCGATCGTAGTGGACGAGGTTGAAAAGGCATTATCTCCCAATCAGAGGTTTTATATCTTAGGCGTGTCTCCCAATGCTGCCAGAATCGCGGTTCGCTTTTTCTATCAGGATAGTTTTGGAAATATTATGAAAAATATTAAAGCGCACTATGGGAGGATGGAAATTGCGAGACCGGAGGCGGACCAACTGGAGTATCTGGGTATTTGGCGGATGCTTCAGGAGACGGTAAATAAAAAGTCTAGGGATAAAAAACCTGTTCTCAGTCTGCCTGGAGCAGTCTATCAGGCAGTTATATCAGGCGGTCGTTATCCGGCGTCCTTGTACCAGGCGGTTTTGGGAAGAATTCGTGCAGAACAGGATGACAGCGACAGTCGTATTTATAAAATCACACGGGGGCGAGCAGCGATCATAAAGGCATACCTGCTGAAAAACGGGCATCAGAATAAGGAGGAAATTACAATGGCACTTAATGAAAACAGTACAAATGTAGCCTATACGCTGGGCAGGACGTTTGCAGTGCTGGAAGCAATCCAGGAGGAGGCAAATCCAGGAATTAATGCCACGATTAAGGATCGGTATTTTAATTCGGCATGTGCTACACCGGCATCGATTTTTCCAGTGCTATTTAAGTTGGAAAACAGTCATATTAAAAAGATAAGCAGTCCAGGTACAAAAATCCATTATGAAAAAATGCTGGGGGAACTTCAGGAAAAAATTTATGTCAGTGATGAGCAAAGGGATGCTTATCCCAGACGTTTATCTTTGGAAGAACAGGGAATGTTTGTTCTCGGATACTACCACCAGACACGAAAACGCTATGAAAAGAAAGCGAAGGAGGATTAAGATATGGCAGAAGCGATTAAAAACAGGTATGAATTTGTAGTATTATTTGATGTGGAAAATGGAAACCCCAACGGGGATCCGGATGCGGGAAATTTGCCCAGAATTGATCCGGAGAGCGGATATGGCCTGGTGACTGATGTTTGCTTAAAGAGAAAAATCAGAAATTACGTAGAAACGGTGAAAGAGGATGCACAAGGATATAAAATTTACATTAAAGAAGATGTTCCGTTGAATCGCAGCGATAGTTCAGCATATGAATACCTCGGAACAGATGAAAAGGGAATAAAGGATCTAAAGAAAAAAGACCCTCAGGTTGATAGTAAAATCCGTGATTTCATGTGCAGCAATTTCTTTGATATCCGGACCTTTGGTGCAGTTATGACCACATTTGTAAAAGCGGCGCTGAACTGTGGGCAGGTGAGGGGCCCGGTACAGCTTGGTTTTGCGCGGAGCATTGATCCGATTATCAGTCAGGAAGTAACAATAACCCGTGTGGCGATTACGACAGAGAAAGACGCGGAAAATAAGAAAACTGAGATGGGAAGAAAGAATATTGTACCTTATGCATTATATCGTGTAGAGGGATATATCTCTGCAAATCTTGCACGCAAGGTGACCGGATTTTCGGAAGAGGATTTAGAGCTCCTGTGGGAAGCTATCATCAATATGTTTGAGATTGACCATTCTGCTGCCAGAGGAAAGATGTCTGTTCGAGAGTTAATCGTATTTAAGCACAGTAAAGAACTGGGCGATTGCCCGGCATACAGATTATTCGATGCAATTGAAGTGAAAAGAAAAGAAGATGTGATTTATCCGAGAAAATACTCAGATTATACAGTCGCTGTCCATGAGGAGCAAATTCCGGACAGTGTGGAAGTTTCAAGAAAGATGTGAGATTGATGGCAGAGTACAAGGAAGATGATTTTCTAATGCTTTCGGGAATTCAACATTTCGCTTTTTGCAGGAGGCAGTGGGCGTTGATTCATATTGAACAGCAGTGGCAGGAGAATGAGTATACGGTCGAGGGCGAATTGCTGCACAGACGGGCGCATGATTCTTATTTGACCGAGAAACGCAGTGACATCATTGTCAGTCGTGGAGTTCCAATTCACTCCAGAGTGTTAGGAATCAGCGGAGTGTGTGATATTGTGGAATTTCATAGGGCAGATGATGGTGTACAGCTCTACGGGCACCGTGGCCTGTTTCGTGTCTATCCGATAGAATATAAAAAAGGAAAGCCTAAAGATACAGACATTGATATTTTGCAGCTGACGGCACAGGCCATGTGTTTGGAAGAGATGTTTTCTACTGCGGTTTCAGAAGGGGCACTCTATTATGGGGAAACAAAGCGCAGGGAAAAAATCGAGTTTACAGATGACCTGAGGTTACAGGTAAAAAATAGTTTTGAAGAAATGCATCAGCTCTATCAAAAGGGATATACTCCGCGGGTAAAATGGTCAAAAAGCTGCAGTGCATGTTCTTTGAAGGACATCTGCATACCCAAACTTGGAAAAGCTGTTTCGGTTCATACATATATCCATAACATAATCACGGAGGATGAAAAATGAAAAAGTTACTGAATACATTATATGTGACTTCTCCGGAAAGTTATCTATCTTTAGATGGAGAGAATATTGTTGTGTTGGACAGAGATATAGAAATCGGGAGGGTACCATTACATAATTTAGAAGCAGTGGTATCCTTCGGTTACCGAGGAGTAAGCCCTGCTTTAATGGGAGGATGTGCCGACAGAAACATTGCGCTCTGCTTTTTGTCACCACAGGGCAGATTTTTGGCACACGTCACAGGCAGTGTGAAAGGAAATGTGTTACTTAGAAAAAGACAGTATGAGGTATCAAAAGATAAGAACTTCAGTCTGAAAATTGCCGAGAATTGTATTTTAGGTAAGGTCTATAATTCGCGATGGGTACTGGAACGCGCCATCAGAGATCATGGACTTCAGATCGACTTGGATAAAATGAAAAATGCATCTGCCATTTTGAGACAATCACTTGAATATATAATGGGTTCTCAAACAATTGATCAGTTACGCGGTTATGAGGGAGAAGCGGCCAGCGTTTATTTTGGAGTGTTCAATGAATTAATTCTCCAGCAGAAGAAGGAGTTTATTTTCAATGGGAGGAATAAAAGACCACCCATGGATAATGTTAATGCGATGCTGTCTTTTGCATACACTTTGCTGACCAATATGGTGGCTTCGGCGTTGGAAAGTGTTGGATTGGATCCATATGTGGGTTTTATGCACACAGACAGGCCAGGGAGGGTTTCTCTGGCGTTGGATTTGGTTGAAGAACTCCGAGCTGTTTTCGCTGACCGATTTGTTTTAACCTTGATTAATCGTAAGATGGTAAGTGGCAAAGATTTTACCAGAAAAGAGGATGGGGCGGTTATCATGAACGACAAAACCAGAAAAATGTTCCTTTCAGAGTGGCAGAATAAGAAAAAGGAGATTATAACACACCCTTATCTCAAGGAAAAGGTGGAATGGGGAATGGTTCCGTTTGTCCAAAGCATGCTGTTGGCCAGGCATTTGCGGGGAGACTTGGATGCCTATCCACCGTTTTTCTGGAAGTAAAATAGTTATAGAAAAAGAATGTATTGCAAGGTCAGTGTAGTAGTTGTCCAGCTTTGAAGATAAGTTGAGTAACAACTATTGCATAATGGTATAAAATGTAACAATACAAATAGGAGGCCATATGCTTATATTGATTACTTATGATGTCAGTACTGAAACGGAAACAGGTAAACGTCGTTTGCGAAAAGTGGCAAAACAATGTGTAAACTATGGGACAAGAGTACAGAACTCGGTTTTTGAATGTATACTTGATAATGCGCAATATGTTATGCTTAAATCTGCTTTGTCGGAGATTATAGACAAAAATGTAGACAGTCTGAGATTTTATAATTTAGGGAATAAACATAAGACAAAGGTTGAGCATATTGGTGTTGATAAAGGAATCGATGTGGAAGTACCGTTGATTTTATGAGTGCGAACAGTGAGTAATCATGAAATTTCATGGGGATTCGCACTGCAAAAATAAGCTGGTTGTTGTAAACATACAGCATTATAGCTTAGTTTTTATGCTGGTTTTATGATAAATGTCTTGGCGTTGTATAAATGTTTTGATTTTAAATGATTTTTTTGTGCATTATTGCTGTCGCTCCCGCGTGGAGCGTGGATTGAAATCGGAAGGCTCTACAGCACGCGTCTGGGCAATGAGTCGCTCCCGCGTGGAGCGTGGATTGAAATTTGTTTATTGGTTACTATCTGCATGTCCGATGACTGTCGCTCCCGCGTGGAGCGTGGATTGAAATAGACAATAACTATTTTACCGCGCCCGATCGGATGCGTCGCTCCCGCGTGGAGCGTGGATTGAAATTGTTGCTGTCATATGGCATCCCCCTTTTTAAACCGTCGCTCCCGCGTGGAGCGTGGATTGAAATCCCGGATACATATGCACTCTCCGTCCAGACCAGCGTCGCTCCCGCGTGGAGCGTGGATTGAAATAAAAAGGTAATGAAAACCCTGGAAATGAATCACTGTCGCTCCCGCGTGGAGCGTGGATTGAAATTATGAGGTGCAGCGTCGAACCTTATTGACGGACGTCGCTCCCGCGTGGAGCATGAATTGATTTTTTTAGGGGAGGGATAAAGTACAGGAACATCCGAACTGTGAAAAAATGATTCTTTCAGTTGCACAGACATTAGATGGTATCGGTTACTTTTTGGGAAAAAAGAGGCGAAGCAGTACGATGATAAACTATGAGAATGTATGAATGTTTGGTTAAAAGCCAGGATTTAGACATTGTACAGGCAGCGTTGAATTTTTTGTTTACACTTTTTTAAACAGAAAAGATTATGCCAAAGCGCAGGAATATCTTAATCAGATTCCAGGATGGAGTTTTAACGAGGAAAGGTTTCAGGCGACACTTTACAGAAAACAGGGAAATATACAGGAGGCATACGAGTGCCACGAGAAATTAATCTTCAATGGATATGCAGATATATCCTGGGCGTTACAGGGAATCTATGTGATGGCTATGGAAGAGGGAGATATCGAAAAGGCACGCTGGATCGTTGGAAAACAAAAAAGTCTGGCACACTTGCTGGAAATGGGGCTATACATGGAAGCTTCACCGGAATGGGATCTGGCTGTGACGAACAAGGATAAAGACAAGGCGCTTGACATTCTCGCTGAAATGGTATACGGCGTAAAAAGCATAGATGCCTATAAAGACTCCGGACTTTACTGCCATATGAAGTTTGCAAAAAACGATACGGATGGGATTGCACTCATGTTGAAAAAAGCATTTGAAAATGATACCAGCATTCAATTTTTAAAAAAAGACAGCCGCTATCAGGAACTGATGCGGGAACTTGAAGGATATGAAAATTTATAGCCATTGGTTTGGCAATAGGTATTAGTAGAAAAGGATATGCCAGAACGAGGAGGCATATCCTTTCTCAAAGCATTTAGTGCACGAGTCCAGTGATAATATCTGTACACTTGTCAATTCCCAGTCTGCTGCTGTCCAGAGTCAGGTGGTAGTTCTGGGATTTGCCCCATTCCTGATCAGTGTAATATTTATAATTAACAGAGCGCTTTTTATCTTTGTCGCGCAGGCGTTTTTCCGGGGACGTATCGCGTTCACCGTATTTCTCAACAATTCTTCTGGCACGGTCTTCCAGTGGCGCATGAATGAAAATATTCCACACATGTTCCATATCTCTCAGAATATAGTCTGCGCAGCGGCCCACAATAACGCAGGGCTCTCGTTTTGCGATATCCAGGATCAGTTTTTGCTGTGCGATCCACAGATAGTCAGCGGCAGAGATGCCTGACTGGTCCCGGCCCACGAATGCATAGGAAAAGATGTTTCCGGTAGGTGAATATTCACCGGCTTCGGCGATATATTCCGGAGTGTATCCGGTGCTTTGCGCAACCTCTTCAATGATCTCCTTGTCATAATAAGCATATTCCAGTTCCTCTGCGACTTTTTTGGCAATTGTACGGCCGCCGCTTCCGAACTCTCTGCTGATTGTAATAATACTGTTTGCCATATCATTTTCCTCCCTGTCATTTTGTTTTTATTATACACCTGATGTCTTGATTTTTCTTACATATATTTTTTTCATAAAGATGCAGGCAATTCCCGCGGTCAATGCTTCGGCAATGATAAATGTAATCCATACGATATCGGGAGCCCAGACGGCTAAAGCCCATGCTACCGGAAGCACAAAGATCAATTGTCTGAGCAGAGATAAAACCAATGATTCGATGCCGCCCCCAAGAGCCTGGAAAATCCCCTGGAATGCAATATTTGCGCCTGCAAATATAAAGCTGACAGAGACGACGCGCATAGCCGTTATGCACAGGTCCTTTGTCTGATCAGACAATGAGAAAAAACCTGTCAGCGGTGCAGCAAATACTTCAAGAGCAGCCAGACATACGATCATGATCACGAATGTATACAGCAGACCAAACCTCATCCCGTCCTTTATGCGTTTGGGATCTTTCAGCCCATAATTAAAGGAGATGACTGGAGTAATGGCATCGCGGAGACCAAACGCAGCGAATAGCACAAACTGTTGTATTTTATAAAAGATGCCGTATGCGGTTACGTAGGAGCTTCCGATTCTTCCAAAAATAATATTAATACCATAATTCATAACAGACATGACGCCCTGGGCAATAATGGCGGGGATTCCAATGGCATAGATTTCTCCGACAATTCGTCCGCGCAGTTTCAGATGCTTGAGGTGAAATGGAATTTCTCTGTTTAATTTGAAATGAAACAAGGCGGCGAGAATAAGGGATACGATCTGTCCAATGACGGTTGCGTAAGCCGCGCCGCTGATACCAAAAGCAGGACAGCCCAACAGACCGTAGATCATAATTGGATCCAGAATAATGTTGGTTACCGCGCCTGCAATCTGGGCAATGGTGGAGAACAGGGATTTACCGGTAGCCTGTAATACCTTTTCAAAAACAGAGAAAAATACAATACCGAAAGAAATCTTGCAGCATATCCCCAGATACTGGTCAGCCATTTCTTTGACAAGTGGATCTTCTGTCTGCGTTGAAATAAAAGCCTCAGTGCCGAAAATACCAAAGATCAAAAATATTGCGTAGATGATACTTGCCAAGGTTATTGCATTCCCTGCAATCGTGCCTGCTTTCTCACGGTTTCCCTGTCCCAGTGTTCGCGCGAGCAGTGCATTTGTCCCGACACCAGTTCCAATACCGATGGCTACGATCAGCATTTGAACTGGAAACGCAAGCGTCAAAGCAGTGACTGCTGCTTCACCGATGCCCGAGGCGGCTGCGGTATCCGCCATGTTGGATACAAAATAGCTGTCTACGATATTATAGACTGCCTGCAGTACCATAGATAAAATCATGGGGATACCCATATTTAACATCAGTTTTCCGACCGGTAACGTACCCATTTTGCTTTGTGAAATTTTTTGTTCCATAATTGACCTCCTCGTTATAAAAACAAAAAAAGTACGTAAACCCATCTGGATTTACGCACTTTCTGCTACTCGATATTGTAATTTTAGCAACGTGTTTTTGAAATGTCAACTCTTTTTTTATAGAGAAAACGGCTGGTTTGCGTTATAATAATTATAGGAAGTAATAAAAAAGAAATTTGAACTCATGTAGATTCATGGAGGGCGTACAGTATGCCGAATAACATACCGCGATATTTTGAAATGCATAAACCTTTTCTGGAGGTTTTGAAAGACGGCGAATGCCATGAACTGAAAGAAATTAAAAAATATGTAGCTGAACTTTTCGAACTTACAGAGGAGGATATGGCAGTGCTGTTGCCGAGCGGCAGGCAGAAGGTGTTCGCTAGCCGTATCAGCTGGGCAGGGACCTATCTGAAGAAAGCCGGTTTGATCAGCAGTTCCAGACGGGCGGTATTCTCTATCACAGCAGAAGGAAAGCGAGTGCTGCAGGAGAATCCTGAGGTAATTGACAATACATATCTTTTGAGATACGAAAGTTTTCGGGAATTCTGGCGTGGATCCGTATCTCAGACTGAAGTTTCGGATGAAATTGCGGAAGAGGGGACAGAAACACCTGATGACATTTTTGAAGGAGCATTTCAAAAAATAAGGGAAAATCTGGCTGATGAGGTGCTGAATGAGGTTATGAAGCTCTCCCCCGTGATGTTCGAAAAGATGGTTCTTGATTTGCTTTTAAAGATGGGGTATGGTGCATTTGAAAATGCAGGACAGCTGACGCCGGCAACCGGAGATGAAGGGATTGATGGAATCATCATGGAGGATAAACTTGGGTTTGATCTGATTTACATTCAGGCAAAACAGTGGGATCCAAGCAGGACTGTGGGTAGACCAGAGCTCCATACATTTGCCGGGGCACTTGCCGGTAAGGGTGGGAAAGGTTTATTTGTCACGACCACTAAGTTTTCTGCTCCGGCTAAGGAATATGCCGGTCAGCAGCATATTGTATTGATTGATGGAAAAAAACTGGCGGAATTGATGATAGAATATAATTTTGGCGTGAGTATAAAAAAGGTATTTGAAGTCAAAACGCTGGACACAGATGTATTTAATGAATACCTGGAATAATAGAGTTGCATATGAAAATGATAGTCTGCTTTTTCGGATGCAGGAAAAAAGGTGAAAATAATGTTATTAAGACAGGAAGTCATCAGATATTGTATGACATTTGATAAAGTTTATGAGGATTATCCGTTTAAGGACCATACCTGGACATGTATGAGGATTCGTGACACGGGCAGAATATTTGCCTGGATTTATGAACGTAATGATCATATCTGGGTTAACGTGAAATGTGATCCGCAGTGGAGGGACTTTTGGAGGGATGCTTTTTCTTCTGTCGTCCCTGCGTATCATATGAACAAAGAGCATTGGAACTCCATTATTCTGGACGGAACTGTACCAGTGGAAGATATAAAACGGATGATAGCAGAGAGTTATGAACTTTGCGGCAGGAGAAAAAGATAGTATGGAAACAATCAATGTTGTGGCGGCGATCATTATAAAAAATGGTAAAATTTTTACTACGCAGAGGGGCTATGGAAAATTCAAAGACGGATGGGAATTTCCAGGCGGAAAAATTGAAGAGGGTGAGACTCCCCAAGAGGCGTTAAAGCGCGAAATGAAAGAGGAATTGGATACAGTTATTGAAGTACACAAACTGCTTGATACGATTGAATATGATTATCCTGAATTCCATCTGAGTATGAGATGCTACTTATGCAGCGTGATACATGGAACACTGAAACTCTGTGAGCATAAAGACGCAAAATGGCTGGGCAAAGACGAACTGAACAGTGTGGATTGGCTTCCGGCAGACATCGCATTGATTGAGCGTTTGAAGCGATTGCTTTAATAAGCCAGATTTCATTATATGCATATATTTGAGGACAATGCACATAATAAATCAAAAATCAGAAAGAAGGCACCAAGTATGGAGGAACAAACAAAGAGACTTCTGAAGGAATGCAACAGGGGCTGTAAAATGGCGATCGACAGTATGGATCAGATCAGTGCGTACGTGGAGGATGAAAATCTCGGAAGAGTCATTGATAATTACAAAACTGAACACGAAAAGATCGAGGGAGAATCCGCAAAACTTTTGGGACAGTATGGAGAGCAGGAACAAGAACCGGGTGCTATGGCATCGACCTTTGCATGGGCTACAACAGAGATGAAAATGCTGGTAAAGGATGACAGTAATCAGATTGCAAAGATTATGATGAATGGCTGTAATATGGGAATTCAGTCTATCAGTGAAGCCATGGCTCAGAATAAAGAGGCATCGGAGGACAGCCAGGTAGTTGCCAAAAACCTGGTGCGGATGGAAGAAGAATTTATGGGAGAGCTGAAAGAATTTTTATAAGATTTGTCAAAATAAGAGCTATGTTGTCTACTTGCATATGTTGTGATAAGATAGTTGCATGGGACATAGGGAAAGCCGATAATTGAGCGAAGAATCTGTTCATAAAATGGTGAACAGGCGCGTTCCATTATTCGGCTTTTATTTTATAATTCATCGATACGACGGGAGGTACATATGACAAAAGAGAAACTGGCAATAGAAGTAGTAGAACGCCTGAAAAAGGAATATCCAGATGCCGGATGTACTCTGGATTATGATCAGGCGTGGAAACTGCTGGTCAGCGTGCGGCTGGCAGCACAGTGTACGGATGCAAGAGTCAATGTAGTTGTTGAGGATTTGTATGCAGAATATCCGGATGTAGATTCATTAGCAGCTGCAGATGTGGAGGATATTGAGCGAATCGTCCGCCCATGCGGGTTGGGCAAAAGTAAGGCACGTGATATCAGCGCATGTATGAAAATACTGAAAGACGAGTATGGCGGTAAGATACCAAAAGATTTTAATGCTCTGTTAAAACTTCCGGGAGTGGGACGCAAAAGTGCAAATCTGATCATGGGAGATGTGTTCGGAGAACCTGCGATCGTGACGGATACGCACTGTATTCGCCTGGTGAACAGGATCGGTCTTGTTGATGGCATAAAAGATCCTAAAAAGGTTGAGATGGAACTTTGGAAGATCATTCCGCCTGAGGAGGGCAGTGACTTTTGTCACCGTTTGGTTTTCCATGGAAGAGACATTTGTACGGCAAGGACGAAACCCCACTGTGAAAGGTGCTGTCTGTCTGAAATCTGTAAGAAGAACGGGGTGGAACAGGGGTAATAAAAGGCAGCTTAAAGGTATACAGTGAAAACAGACACAGAAGATGAAGAGAGGCGGAACAAGATGTTTGAATCGAGATGCGGAGTCAGGTGTAATTCCTGCGAACGTAAGGAGCAGGTGCATTGTACTGGTTGTATTACGATGGAAAAGCCATTTTGGGGTGGGGAGTGTCAGGTGAAATTCTGCTGTGAAGAAAAAACGCTGGACCACTGTGGAGTATGTCCAGATTTTCCATGTAAGATGCTTTCCTCAATGGGAGCAGCGCAGGGTTTTGACCCTGCTCAAAAATTGGAGCAGTGCAGACAGTGGGCCAAGGAATCTGAAAGCAGATAGGGGAATGCGGATGATGTATTGTGTATTCGTGAGTGGCAGAAATGCGGATTTCTAGGATCTGTGTTGTGAATGGAATGGTTTTCTAAATGGATTGTGTGTCCGATGAGAATGAAACTTATGTGCCAGCTGGGTTGGTAAACCCTGGAATTATAGAGATAAAGATAAAATATTAGAAGTGCGAATTTGAAGTACACATAAAAAACCGGGGAGATTCGCACCTTAAAAACGGTGATTTTTTCGCCGGAAACGTGTTCCATTTATTGATTTAAGAAAAGAATGACGAAAAAACAGACAAATATTACATTATGTAAGGGAAATGTGATAAGATATTTGTGCATAATTGCTGTCTTCCTTCTCACGAAGGAAGTGGATTGAAATCATGGACTGATCGCGAACTGTGAAGGTTTGCAGAGTCTTCCTTCTCACGAAGGAAGTGGATTGAAATTGTGTCAGATACGTTTCATCCGTCAGAAGTTTTGCGTCTTCCTTCTCACGAAGGAAGTGGATTGAAATTCTATCTTTGAATATAATCATCTGCATTTTGCAGTCTTCCTTCTCACGAAGGAAGTGGATTGAAATTGATTCAGGGGTTGATGTTGAGCGCTGGATCCGTGTCTTCCTTCTCACGAAGGAAGTGGATTGAAATCCCGGATGAACAACAATCACAGAATGGAAAGGAGTCTTCCTTCTCACGAAGGAAGTGGATTGAAATATTTTAGGTGTACCATACATTAAGAATATTGATGGTCTTCCTTCTCACGAAGGAAGTGGATTGAAATCGCACGGTCGAGGAGGCGAAAGAGGTGATCCGCAGTCTTCCTTCTCACGAAGGAAGTGGATTGAAATCGTTTCAGGTTTCCTTCTTCGTCTATATGCTCCAGTCTTCCTTCTCACGAAGGAAGTGGATTGAAATTCAAACATGATATCAGAAAGCTTCAGATTGATTACGTCTTCCTTCTCACGAAGGAAATGGATTGAAATGTTACATAGGACAGCTGTGTGGGGGAGATATTCATGTCTTCCTTCTCACGAAGGCAGAGGATTGAAATTTTATGATGACCTGTGTTGGTATTTATGCGGCATTGCCTGCTTTCGTGAGAATGAGGGGGATAATCGGACGTTTTGAAGTGAGCACGGAATCCAAGAGATTTTATTTATCATAAGGCAGTCAATTAATACAGGAGTATACATGTTACTTTGGAGTATAAACGTCTTTTCATGAAAAGAAATGCAGCGAAGCATCAATACACAAATCCAGACATCTTCTCCTTTAGATGAAAAAGTCAGGGTGTTAATTGTATATGTTACAGAATTTTGAACAAGTCTATTCCCAGATTGAGAACACACAATGTCACTAATTAAAATATCCAAATAAGTTTACATAATGGCAACAGGATACCATTACAGCATCTGATAACGTTACATTGGAGGGATATCATGGGCGAACTGTCAAAACTGCCAAACATAGGAAAAGTAGTAGAAGAACAATTAAATCAGGTCGGAATCACCACTTTTGAAGAACTGAAAGCGCTTGGCAGTCAGCAGGCTTGGCTGAAGATCAAAGCAATCGATGATTCCGCATGCATCCACAGACTGTATGGGATCGAAGGTGCCATACAGGGGATAAAGAAAACACAGCTGTCGGAAGAGAAGAAAAAGGAGCTGAAGGAATTTTATAACAAGTTTAAAGGTTAAATGAAAGGTCGTGAAGTAATGGGCTTTGCAATATGGATGATCTCGACCTGGGGATGTGCGGCACTCTTTCTGGGGATTGGTGTTTTTGCGGGCAGCCGCGAAGAACCGATGTGGTTCTGGTCGGGTTCTACTGTTCCTTCTGAGAAAGTGCGTGACATTCCGGAATATAATAAGGCAAATGCACGAATGTGGAAGATATACTCCGTTCCATACTGGATTTGTGGACCGATTTTTTACTGGTCTGAAATAATGGCAGCCGCAATTTTGATATTGGCATGCCTGGTGGGAACCGTATGGCTGATATGGCGGTATCGCCAAATTGAAAAGGAATATGTCACGAAATAGTGGTAAAGAACGCATTTTTACTACAGACAGATATCCGCACGGAAAGTCAGGAAACAGAGATGAAACTCCTATATACTGAAGTCAGGAAAGAGGAGGAGAAACAGATGGAATGGATTTCAGGGCTTCAAAAGGCGATCGATTACATTGAAGAGCACTTGACAGAAGATCTCGATTTTGCGGAAATTGCAGCGCAGGCGTATTCGTCAAATTTTCATTTTCAGCGGGTGTTTTCGATTCTCTGTGGGTTTACACTTGGAGAATACATTCGCTGCAGGCGGTTGACGCAGGCAGGCAGTGAACTTGCATCAACAGACAGCCGTGTGATTGACACGGCGCTGAAGTATGGGTATGACAGCCCGGAAAGCTTCAGCCGTGCTTTTGTGAAGTTCCACGGCATCAAACCCACTCAGGCTCGTTTAATGAAAGCAGAACTGAAGTCTTTCTCCCGTCTTTCTATAAAACTTATATTAGAAGGAGGAACAAAGATGGACTACAGGATTGAGAAAAGAGATGCGTTTTCAGTGGTGGCGAAAAGAAAAAGGTTTAGCGGAGGCAGTGAGATCACACAGCAGAGTATCCACAAGGCATGGGAAGAGTGCAACACAGACGGAACAATTGACAAGCTTTGCCGGTACGTAAAACCGGACGGTGTTTTTGGAGACGCGATTGTTGGAATCTGTTTCGATAATCCGCATGAGGGAGATTTCGACTATGCAATCGGTACTGCCTGTGAGGAGAGTGAAGTGGCAGAAGGACTGACCATAGAGACGATTCCGGCAAACACATGGGTTGTGTTTAAAGGACAAGGCAGGATGCCGGAAGCGTTCCAGGAACTCTATAAACAGCTTTACACGGAATTCTTTCCAACCAGTAATTATCAGCCGTCAAGAGGCATGTGTATCGAGGTGTATCCGAGTGCTGAAGTGCATTCTGAGGATTTCTCATTTGAAATCTGGTTCTCGGTTGCACCGAAATAAATGAAAAAGATGCGCAGGGACTATGGAAGCTCCTGCGCATTTGTATGCTGTGGATATCATGAGATCTGTTTTTGGGCATTATTTGCCAGATTATATACGTTGTTGCTGGCTGCGGTATGTTTGACAGGGGTTACGCCGGCTTTTTCCATCAGGGGACGATTGTATTCATCCAGGCAGTCCAGCCAGATTTGCTCACGCTCCGGGAAACGGTCCAGGAAACCACAGAGTGCGATCCATTTGCCGCCCGGTGCCATAATGTTCAGGGTCTCGTTGATGGAATCTTTGATCTGCTCTGCCGTGGCGGAGGGGTTATCCAGAACTGCCTGGTTGCTGAAACCGCCGCATACCGTCAGATGGTCTCCGAACTGCTGCTTGATCTCAAGAGGGTTGTTCTGAATCTGTACCGGATTGAGGGCATCAATTCCCATATCAACGAGCTCCGGAATGAGATCATGGATTTTACCGCAGGAGTGATGCTGATAGATCATTCCAAGTCCTTTGACTGCGTCTATGACGCGCTGCAGATGAGGCTTGATGATGCGCTGCCATTTATCGATCGGCATAAACAGGCCGGTGTTGGTGGAATAATCATCATGGAACTGCAGCATATCAGGCTTATAGTATTTTGCAATGCGCTCGATGAGTGCAATCTTATAATCGGCTATTGCACCCATAAAATCAGAACTGGCTTCCTCATCCGTCATGATATTGACAAGGGCCTCCTCGAATCCGCAGAACATGTGCAGGCTCTCGAAGCATCCGTTGATCAGAATAATATTGGAGAGTTTGTTTTCACGGTCCCAGCCTGCGGTGTCTTTGGCGGCCCAGCCTTCCCAGTCATACTTATCAAGATCTGGAAACGTAACGACCTCTCTCCAGCACTCAATGTCCTTGATTTTCGGGTCTGTCTCTACGGGCATAGGGCCGGGCTGGTCTTCGCGGTAAATATATTTTACCCCGAACCAGTCGGTTGTAATACCGTATCCACGGGCGCCTTCTTCGATCACGGTCGGAATACAGGTGTCCTGTCCCGTGGATGGCGATGGTACCCACGGGGTTTCCTGATGATTAAATGCGAGTAAATGACATTCTCTTTCTGTGATTTTCATAATGATACCTCCAATTTTCTATAAGATTCGTGTCAGTTTAAATGAGTTCATTTTGGTGTCCTGCGTTTTTCAACAATGGCTGTCAGCTCTGCTACCTTTTTCTCAGTAAGATTATATCCGAAGAATATGATCAGACAGGAAAGTATCACGCAGATGCCGGATGCAAGACACATAATGCCAGAGATACCCCTGGTCACGGATGCACTTGCCGCCTGTCCGGCTGTATAGCCGATGGCGGACAGACCAACCGGGAGGATGACACTCTTGATCATAGAGCCGAACTTGATCGGGATATTCAACATACTCATGATAAAGCCGCGCGCATTTTTACCGTCTTTCCACATGGTGTAGATAACCGTATCAGTGGTCATTGCGGTTACGACAGTTCCGATCATGCTTCCGAAGAAAAAGGCGACGGCCATACAGACGATGAACAGTGTTGTTCTGCCTTCATCTGCGACAAAAAACATGGCGACTAAGATTGCCCCGTAAATGAGATTGCACAGACAGTACGTTGTCTTTTTTCCGAGACGTCTGGAAACCTGATTGACAACAATTGCCCCAACGACTCCGGTCACTGTCTGGATCGTCATGTAGACTGACATGGACCCGGAGTCTTTTAATACATTCTCAAAGAAGTATGCAGCGGTTGAGCTTACCAGGAAGACAGCCGTATAGCGAAGCAGGTCTCCGAAAGAAACGACCAGAAGCGGCCGGTTCGTAAACAGAATACGGAACATTTCTCCGATAGAGAGCTTACTGCCCTGTGAAATCTGTTCGGTTGCCGCGATGGGGGCATCTTTTGTCAGCACAAACATGATGTAATGAGTGATGGCATTGACCAGACAGAAGAAGAATGCTGCTCCCGTATATCCTGCTGCGGTGTTACCAAAGAGTTTACCGAACAGTGTGATACACGGAATTCCAAGCAGGGAGAACAGCAGCTGTCCGATGACTGCGCCTTGATTTCTTCTGGCGCTTAACAGTGTTCTTGTATCAGAATCGTCGGTGATCTGGGAAATATGCCCGGTTACAGCGGCACTGACAACGTCCTGAAATAATGTCTTGATACAGAAAGCGATGATGACGATTGCCGCAGCCCCCATGGAATCACCCATATCAAAAAACATTAATGTAAAGAATACGAGGATGATCGGTGTACAGATGACATACCATGCCCTGTATTTACCCAGTTTTTTGAATTCACATTTTTCCAGCATGATACCGGTCACAAACACCCAGACAAGATCCACAGCGGCAGTGCTGGTGAGAATGAAAGTGACGACACTGAGTGAAAAGCCACAGATATCGGTCAGGAAATAGGACATATAGAACAGTTCCAGGTAAATGAACAGGTTCAGGCCGATGTTTGGTACGATAAATGCATTGACAAGCTTACCAGGAAGTTTTTGATGTGTTTTTTGATTCATAGTGATTCCCCTCTTTCGTTGATTTGTGGTTCGGAAATCCTGATTTATAATCAGCGGATTTCCGTTGATACAGCCGTCCTGCGGCAATTCCGGCGATGACGATTGCCGTATACACGATAATGATGATGTTGGACCATGCCGGGTTGCTTGCGAACAGTGAGATAACCTGTGTGGAAAGAACCAGGTAGGTAATGATGACCATGAGCTTCAGACGCCATTCCGGGTATTTTCCGGCGTATCTGGAAGTTCTCCACAGTTCAGGATACTTTTTCGGCAGCCTCAGGATTCCCGCCATCGGAATGCAGGTGCCCAGAATCGTCAGTCCGACAGCCATCTTGGACAGAATGGTCAGATCTATTCCGGCGACAGTGGGAACGGCGCCAAAGCAATAGAAGATAGTCATCAGAATATAAGGTGCGCCGAAACGGTTGGTTTTTGCCCAGCTTCTGGGAAAACATCCCTTTTCACATGCCTCGATCAGGGAATTTGAATACCAGATGAAACTTGAATTCAGTGTTGTGATCAAAGCTCCGAGGCAGGCACCGATGATAAAAAATGCATACAGCCCCCCGCTGCCGAGTACCACGGATGCAGCGGCCGTCAGGGGCTTTCCCGCCACCTCTGAGACAGGCATCACTCCGCTTGCCACAATACCCATCAGCATATATAGGAGACAGACGCAAAGTGTCACTCCGGTGATGACCTTCACCATGATTTTTGAGGCATTTCTAATCTTCGGTGCAAAGTCCGTGATGATGTAAGAACCGCCTACCGCAAAGTATAAAAGTGAGACCGCCGAGTAGAACCCGCCGGGGCCTCCGGTAAATAAGGATTCGCCGGAAAAAAACTCACGAAAATTGACCTTGCCCAGCCCGCACAGAACGAAACACAGAATTCCCGCAATCAGAATCACGCATAGAACATTCTGAAACCGCGCGGCTGCTTTGACACCAAACAGATTTATGATATAAAACAGTGTCAGAACAGAGAGGGCGGTGAGCTTCAGACCTGTGGGATGATTCAGGTCCGGGACCAGGCTCGCCAGATATTGGGCGAAGGAGATTCCGAAGATGGCAATCGTCATACGGCCCAGAAAGTAAATGTAGGCGTAAAATTTCCCCACATCCTCATGAATAAGCTCACTGGAATAAGAAAATGCAGCACTTGTGCGGGGCAGCAGTGTACTCATAATGAAAACCGGGCGAAATGAGATCAAAAATAACAGTGCGCTTACAAGAAACGCCAGCACGATACTTCTTCCCGTCATGGCAATACCGATGCCGGTCTGAGTGATGATACCGGAGCCTATGGTAAAACCAACGGCCAGACCTGTCGTCTCAAGACAGGAAAGTTTTTTTTCCTGGGAATTCATGCAGATACCCTCCTTTTTGTCAGACTGATTTGCGGGCGGTGATCTCTTTTGTCATTTGCGCTACCTTCTGTTCATTCAGTCGGTATCCGAGACCGAAGATCAGGATTGTTAAAAGAAGAAAAACAGCGGGGTACAGATTCATGAGCATGGAAATACCGCTGATCTGTGACGCGGTTGGAGCAGTGTTGGCCACGTAGCCGGCAACGGCAAGTCCAGCACCCAGTACGGTACTGCGGAGCACCGCCCCCACCTTGATTGGGACATTCAGCATACTCATGATGAATCCTCGGGCGTCCACGCTGCTTTTCCACTCATAGTAGATAACCGTATCCGCCAGGATAGCTGTCAGTGTCGACATCGTAATCTGCATGAAGAAGTTTACAAAAATATGGAAGGTTATAAAGCCTGCCACTTGTCTGCCGAAAAAGAAACAGAGTACCAGAGACAAAGTCATAATGCACAGGGAACCGAGATAAGCTGGTTTCTTGCCAAACTTTTTAGCCGCTGTGTTGGCAAACATGGATCCGATGAACCCGATGATACGCGTGATTACAAGGTATGTTGTCATAGCTGCCAGATTCTGAAGCACCACAACAAAATAATAGTAGGCTGCTGCGGACATAAGAAAATAAGCGAGATAGCGGAATGAATCAGCCACGATCAGTACCAGAAGAGGCGGATTGTGAAAGACAGCCGCAAGCATTTGTGAGAGCGGAAGTTTTTGCCGTGCTATGTCTGCACCATCATTTTCAGAGCCGCCGCTGCCGGATACGGAGTGTCCTTTTGTAACGGTGAAGGCAAGGAAATAGCACAGAAAGTTTATGATTCCGAACAGGATGGCTGTCAGAGAATATCCCAGGATCTCATTGCCACCAAGTGCAGTCAGCCAGGTAATTAGCGGCAGTGCGATGATAGAAAATACGATATTGCCAAGAGACAGAAACTGCCCTCTTCTTGAGGCAAGGACCATTCGCTCATTCTGGTCATTGGACAGGTCGCTCACAAGGCTCACTGAGGCGGAGTATGCAAGATCCTGTGCAAGGGTCTTGATAGAAAATGCAGCGATTACGATACCCGCAGCCAGGGCTTCGGAAGAACCTATCTTTGAAAACTCCAGAGCATAGGTGAAAATCATGACCGGAGGTCCGATCACGAGCCATGACCGGTATTTGCCCCATTTAAAGCTGCTGCGTTCGATGAGCCAGCCTGTCAGCGGTACCCAGATACAGTCTATGACGGAAGTCAGGGTAAGGATAAAAGTAGCTGTGCCGATCGAGAATTTTGCGCAGTCCGTGAGAAAGGCCGCCCAGTAATACAGTTCCACATTTACAAACAGTGTAAAGCCAAAGTCCCCGATTCCGCTCAGGTTAAGGACTGTCCGGCTCAATTTTTTTTCGCTCATATACACTTCCTCCCTCTTTTGTGTGGTGCGAACCGCCGATGATCTTTGTTATACCCAGTATAGCATTAGAGAATATGACGAACTACGGTCTGGGAATACGAGAAAAGTGTAAAAAAAGGGGGAATATTCGTATCGAAAATACAAACGTATCAGGGATATGGGTTATGGGGAATTAAATAATCTGTTTTGAAGGGCTGCCGGTATGACAGCCCCCCATGAGTCATGGCAGAAAGGGAGAATTGATTCCGTTGAGATAGTACAGCCGCAGTACGCGGATAGACATTTTAATATAATCTCTGGAGTAAATGTCATCGATATTGCAGGTCAGAGATTCCGTTATTCTGTGTATACGATAGACTAGTGTGTTGCGGTGTATATATAATTCGCCGGCTGTATTCTGAAGTGAGCGATCGTTGTTGAGATAGGTGAAGAGGGTCTTTATCTTTTCCCCCCCATCTTCCGAGGCAGGGTTCCAGAGTTTACGGACGTCGGGATGACAGAGGCAGACTGCTTCATCCAGTGACTGGGTCCTTATCAGATGTTCCAGAGCGTAGTTATAAAAGCGATGCAGTGTTTCAGCAGGGGCCAGCAGACTGCCATAGTAGATGGCAGCAATGGCCTGGCCATAATAATAGTGGAGTTTTTGAGTTCCGGTAAATGGAAGGCTCAGACCAGTGTTTATGCGGTATTTCTGTGAAATATCACACAGTGCATCGGCAATGTCGTTTTTTCTTCCGGGTGTGGTACGGTACATGACAATTATTTTCTTGCTGCAGGTAGTGACTACGCTGTCGGGAAAAAGTGACTGTAGAAGCCTGTAGATGATCATCATCTTCTCGGATGAAGTCTCTTCAGGGGATGAGAGGACGGCGATATGAAATGAATCTGTTTCGTTCCACTTCATATAGAGCATCCAGTTTTGCAGTTCAGACGGATTGGTCTCCTGCTGAAGCATCATTTTAAGAAAAATATTCTGTGTTGCCGGAAAGGCATGTTCCTGATTGATGCGGCCAAGTACGTAGGAGAGCAGTCTGACGATGTAATTCAGGCAAATGACATCACCGCTGTTGATCTCACGGTCTTTTGCGATGACATTGATTCGGCCGCAGCAGTCATTACCGCTGTAGATGGCGGCTGACAACATATCTGTGTCGATGATTTTGCCGGAAAAATGATATAGCTGCGCATCGCCGCTCAGGTAATAATTATTCTTCTGGCCTTCTGCGAGCAGATACTGTATGGCTTCCACAGAACTGTGGCCGTGTCGGCAGAGATACTTCCAGTCTTCATTCACTTCATTTTCGCCGTATTGCTCACTCATGAAAAGCACCCTGTAACTTCCGTCCAGCAGAATGACAGGGTTGTGGAACACAGGCCAGCTATCATCCACGATCGAACGGTAATCCAGTTTTTGAGAAGCATCTTCCAGGGAATCCTGCCATTCACGGTAAAAGTCAAACGTACACTGGACCATTTCGAAAACAACTTCGCAGTTCATATCGTGAAACAGCAGATAATCATTTTCTGCGGCACAGACAGTATCCGTTCCTTTTTGATAGACATGAACGCAGTTTGTGGCGTATGCACGTCGTGCGCTGGAAAGGACAGCAGGGGCATTTCCGGAAATATGAAGTTCAGGTTCCAATGCGCTCAGACGGTTGGCGATCATCCAGAGGTTCAGTTTCATAATATTTCAACACATCCTTTGTTTTTGTCTGGATCTTAACATGTGGGAACGAAAAAGTCAAAACAGATATAGGAGATATTCCAAGAGAAAGCAACCAGAGATGGGGTCAGACCCATCCCTTCATTGCCAGCATAAGAAAGACGATTGTGATCAGCAGAACCGCGGAGACAATAACGATCCCCATATGCCGTTCACGTACCGCAGGGGCACCGGAGGACTCCAGAAGTCCGGCTTTGCGCAGTGCTGTTACGACCGGTTTATAGATCAGCAGTGTGATGACTGTATTCAGCCCCCCCTTTAACAGATTGAATGGCAGAAATGCCGGAAGGAGAAGTTTGACGACTGCCTCTCTCGGATAGCCCATATAGAGGGGGGCAATCAGATAGTTCCAGAGCAGGATGATCCCGGTTGTCAGAAGGCATCCTGCGATCAGTCCCGTGACAGCGCCTTTTAATGTATGTTTCTTTTTGTAAATAAATGCCGCGGTACATGCGAAACAGCAGCTGGACAGGATATTCATGATGCAGCCGATGGGACCTGTTTCACTGACGGTGATCATTTCCAGGAAGGCGACAATCACGGAGATGATAAGGGATGCCATCGGGCCGAAGATAAAGCCGCCGATGGTGATGATAACGTCTTTCGGGTCATATTTCAGAAATAGTACGACGGGAAACCGCCCGATTACCATGACGGCGTATGCGATTGCACAGAACATGCCGATCATGGTGATTTTTTTAGCTTTTGTATTCATTTTCACAAGCCTCCTCATTTACTGATTTTTATACTAGCGGACGGCAGGCGGGAAGTCAAGATTAAGATTCTTTCTTGTGACTTCAGGAAGCATGTGCTAAACTGAGGGAAACTGCTGAAAGGAACAGGTAAACAATATGTATGAAGATATCGTAAAGGCCCTGAATCAGGATATTGCGCAGATTCTGAAGAAGAAAGAAGAGCCGGGTAAGACATTTGAGGAGCTTTCAAAAGTCAGGGACAAAGCAGAAAAATCCCTTCCTTCAGACAGTACGGAACAGGGTAAGATTCTGGCAGTACTGCATGAGATCATGGGGAATCTGCAGTTTTCGATGAAAAATCCCCAGGAGGCAGAAAAGCAGTACCGGATCATGGTGGGGATCGGTGCGGAGATGTACCGGAAGGACAAACAGCAGCATGATATTTTGTTTGCCCAGACGAATCTGCGTATGGCAGTGTTTTATAAAGACCTGATCAATATGGGAATTGTAACGCCGCAGCCAAGAAAACTAAATGAGGCGCAGCAGAAGGCTTACGATGCGAGTGAAAAATTTTTCAGAAATGCCATAGCGGCATGCCTTGAAAAGATAAAAGCGGGAAATCGCGTGGCGCTGGAACTTCAGGGAAAATGTATGGGGAATCTGATGGTTTTAAAAGGAGCAGTCGGAGAATATGAGGAGGCCATACGGATCGGAGAACAGCTTATTAAGCTGGAAAAGGCTATTTTTCAGGTGACGGATGACGCACCGCATGCCATAGAACTGGCACAGTGGATGAATACTCTGGCATCCATCTATTCTTTCCATAAAGATCATGTGAAAGCTCTGGAGATGATGGAGGACTGTATCTATGTCCTGGAAGACAAGGAGCAGGAAAATCCTGTGGCATTCGGTGTACGCCTTGCTAGCTGTTATGTAAACCTCGGGAATGCCCGTTATCTGGTGCCTGAGGAGCAGGAACATGCTGAGGAGGCCTATCTGACAGGGCTTGAAAAGTACAGGAAGTTGAATGAGCAGACGAACGGGCAGTTTGAAAGCGATGAGCAGCAGGCCTGCTCAGTCATTGGCAGTTACTATCAGAGGACAGGTCAGAAAGACATAGCGGAAAAATATCTGGAGAGAGGGAAGCGGTGACCTGGTATTTGCTGTCAGGGCCGGCGCAGGTTTTTCCGCTGCTCCTGAACCAGCCGCAGCAATTCATCCAGTGCATCAATATCCTGCTCCTTTCTGATCAGATCAGTTAAAAGGCGGCCGGGGGTAAGTGATGTACCTTCAATCTGTGAATGCATATAATCTTCATGAGTCAATACTGGCCGGTAGGCACGTGTCAGTACGGTTCTATGGTACACGATATCTGCTATCCGGATATAAGAATTCTCGAGGAGCCTTTTTAATACTGCCTGAACGGTATTGGGCTTTAACTCCGGATTGATGGAGGGTATCTCGGTCGCGGTGAGCGCTTTGTCGGTGCTCCACAGGACGTGCATAACTTCTAATTCTCGGCGGGTTAATTTGATTTTTGGCATAATCTACCTCCTTTAGATTCATTATGTCACTAAAATGGAAATAAAACAATAGAAAAATGTTTACAAAATGATGACAAATAAAAAAACAACACCGTAATGAAACAGGAGCGTGAAAGATGACATCAGAATATACAACAGACATCGCTTTGGGACGGGCAAAAAAGGTACTGAAAAAATATTTCGGATATGAAGATTTCCGTGAGGGGCAGGAAGCACTGGTGAAAGCAGTGATAAGCGGACGGGATGTACTCGGGATCATGCCGACGGGGGCGGGAAAATCACTTTGCTTTCAGATCCCCGCACTTATGATGGAGGGGATTACACTGGTAGTCTCACCGCTGATCTCACTTATGAAAGATCAGGTGAGTGCGTTGAACCAGGCGGGTGTTCATGCCGCATTTTTAAACAGTTCTCTGACGCCGGGACAGTACAGAAAAGCACTTGAACGTGCCAAAGCCGGATGTTACGAGATCGTCTATGTGGCGCCGGAGCGGCTCGAGACTGAAAGCTTTCTGAATTTCGCGCTGGCACCCCAGGTTAAGATACCGTTTGTGGCGGTAGATGAAGCGCACTGCGTATCCCAGTGGGGTCAGGATTTTCGCCCAAGCTATCTCAAAGTATTGGACTTTCTGGACAGGCTGCCTGACCGTCCGGTACTGGGGGCATATACGGCTACTGCCACACAGGAGGTTCGGAACGACATCCTGAAGATTCTGAGTCTGAGAGATCCGATGGTTATGGTAACTGGTTTTGACAGAAAGAACCTGTTTTTTTCTGTCAGGAAGCCGGCGGATAAATACAGTGAGCTGCTAGCGGAACTGAAACGCCAGGAGACGAAGACGTATAAGCCCAGTGGAATCATCTATTGTCTGACAAGGAAGACAGTGGAGGAGCTGTGCTGGAAACTCAGGGAAGAAGGATTCTCGGTCACGCGTTACCATGCGGGCTTGGCTGATGAAGAGCGAAGACAGAATCAGGAAGATTTCATCTATGACCGCAGCAGCATTATGATCGCAACAAATGCATTTGGAATGGGGATTGATAAATCAGACGTGCGTTATGTGATTCATTATCAGATGCCTAAAAACATGGAGAGCTATTACCAGGAAGCGGGCCGCGCCGGCAGGGATCAGGAGCCGTCGGAGTGCATCCTCTATTACGGTGCGATGGATGTGCAGACGAACCGTTATTTCATCGAGCATAATGAAGACAACCAGGAACTTGATGAGCCGGCGAGACAGAGAGTGCAGGAAAGAGACAGGGAGCGGCTGAAGGCAATGGAACTGTACTGTTTTACAAGCGAATGCCTGCGCAAATATATACTGAATTATTTCGGGGAGACCGGCGGGGAGAACTGCGGCAACTGCCAGAACTGTCTGACGAACTATGATATCCTTGATATCACCAGGGAAGCACAGGCAGTGATCCGATGTATCGCGGGAAACCGCCAGCATTTTGGCATGATGATGGTCATCGATATCCTGCGGGGAGCTAAAAATCAGAAGATCCTGAGCCGCCATCTGGATGAGCATCCGGAATATGGGGTGCTGTCAGACGTTTCTGTTTTGTTGCTGAAACAGATGATACAGGAACTGATTCTGAAAGGATATATCAAAATGTCTGAAGAGAAATATCCGGTTCTGCAACCGGTTCCGTCAGCGCAGAGCTGTCTGTCCCCGGGATCATGCATAGAGATGCGGGTGGCACCGGCGGAAAAAACAGCGCCGAAGGTGTCAAAGAAGGGCAAAAAAGCAGGGGCGGCAGCAGCACTCGCTGAGAAGGATGTGCCTTTGTTTGAAGCCCTTCGAGAGCTAAGAAGACAGATTTCCCAGCACGAACACGTGCCGCCGTATATGGTTTTTTCAGATAAGACGCTGGTGCAGATGAGTATTTTACGACCGGCGGATAAAGATGAAATGCTGGAAGTCAGCGGAGTAGGTGAATTTAAGTTTGATAAGTACGGAGAACAGTTTTTGAAGCTGATTTCTTCCAGGGAATCATTTACGGATACCAACTGAAGTGTTATAATTTAATATGAAAGTCCCGGCAAGATCCGTTTAGAAAAACAGTCCGGCATATAATTCAGAACAGGAGGATAAGAGATGAAATATTCAATGTTTTATGCATCAGCTACAGGCAATACTAAGCAGCTCGCCGAGGCGGCGGAAGAAGTATTTGCACAGGAGACAAAAGTCGAAGACCCGGCGGACGCGGACCTGGTCTGTGTGGGTTTTTGGACAAATGAGGGGAATGCAGGAGAAGAAGTCAGAAAATATCTTAAAACGCTGCATAACCGAAAAGTATTTCTTTTCGGAACGGCGGGATTCGGTGACAGCAAGACGTATCTCGACGGCATCCTGAGAAATGTGGAAGACAGCCTGAATGATACGAATGAAGTGGTCGGAGGATTTATGTGTCAGGGCAGAATGCCGCAGGAATTACGCGACAGATATAATAAACTGAAAGAAGAAGTACCAAATCAGGGAGCACATTATGATCTGATGATATCTAATTTTGACAAAGCGCTGTCACATCCGGACGAGAATGATATCCGCGGACTGAAAGCGGCAGTTCAGGCGGCGGCAGAAAAACTGGCATAGCACTGACGGGCAGGACCGAAAGGTTCTGCCTTTTTTCTTGCGGGCATATACTGCCATTAAGACCAGAAATATGGGCTTGTTTTTATGAAAAAACGAAAATGTTGGAAAGGTGTTGTCTTTACGGTTGCGGCACTGCTTGTCTTTTCTGCTGCCAGCCGGATCATGAGGAATCAGCAGCAGTATGAGAGCATGCAGGCAAATTCAGAGTCCGAAGAGCAGTTCATCAAATGGGTAGAATTTGACGTCCCTTACGAAGCGCTGGATGCGGCATATCAGCTGGATGTTAAGACGGAGAAGGAACAGGTCCATTTGAACTGGGTAGAGCTGCTGGCTTATCTCGGGGCAAAATACGGCGGAGATTTTTCCGGTTATAAGCAGGCTCACTTGACGGAACTGGCGGAGAAACTCGTATCGGGAGAAACGACGATGCAGGATGCGGTGAAAGATATGAAATACTATTCCTATTACCGGGAAGCTTATGGGGCCGTGCTGGACGGATGGGTCGGGGAGTATCAGATCGAGCAGGAGGGAGAGAACGGACAGAAGGAATGGGCGGATGTATACGGTCTGAAGGCGTTTAGTCCGATTGCGAGAGATTTTCCGTACCAGGATTATGATGATTTCGGCGCATCCCGAAGCTATGGATACCGCAGGAACCACCTGGGGCATGATCTGCTGGGACAGGTAGGGACGCCGGTCATTGCAGTCGAATCCGGATACGTGGAGGCGCTGGGCTGGAATCAGTACGGCGGCTGGCGCATCGGTATCCGAAGCTTTGACAGAAAAAGGTATTACTATTACGCCCACCTGCGGCAGAACATCCCCTATGCGGAAGATCTGGAAGAAGGATCTGTTGTACAGGCGGGAGACGTGATCGGATATCTGGGAAGGACGGGATACAGTGCCACGGAAAATGTCAATAACATCGATTCTTACCATCTGCACTTTGGCATTCAGCTGATCTTTGACGAATCTCAAAAAGAAGGAAACAATGAGATATGGATCGACTGTTACCAGCTGGTCCGGTTTCTGTATAAAAACCGTTCGGCTGTACAGCGGAACGATGAGACGAAGATGTGGACCAGGATATATCAGATAAAAGATCCGGCGGTGAGTGAGTATCTGATAGCAAAAGAACAGAGGTAATATGCCTGTTCTTCTGCTATCGGTCATTCGTAAGATCACCGTTTCCGGTGATGGGTATCACCGGTCCCAGATATTTTGGCTTTGGTTTCAGGAAGGTCATAACAACTGCCTTATCACGGGAAAGGAGTTCACGGATGTTTCGGTGCAGGCGCTTTGTATACGGGCGTCTGTCGGCACAGACGCCGTATGCCGCAAGGCCGAGACGGCGGGCTGTGTAGAGTGAGCGGTAGAGATGATAGCGCTGGGTGACAACGATAAGGCGTTCTGCCTGAAAGACCTCTCTGGCCCGGTACATACTGTCATACGTGTTGAATCCTGCGTGGTCCATAAAAATATCTTCTGAGGGAACGCCGCAGCGCATGGCAAAGTCTTTCATGACATTGACTTCGTCATAGTCTGGCCTGCCGTGGTCACCGCTGACGATGATCTTGGGCGCTGCACCTCGCCGGTAAAGACTGATCCCGGTCAGCAGCCGGTCGTGCAGCATGTGACTTGGTTTCTGACCCTCCCATACAGCGGCTCCCAAAATGAGAATACCATCGGCGCCCGTTTTTTTGGCAGCCAAATCTTCTGTCAGTATGAAGTTTTTTGACGTGGCTGTGATATACAGGCTCACGGCGATGGTCAGCAGTAGTATCAGGACAGCCGGGATTACTGGTATCATTAATAGATTCATAATATCGTATTATAGCATATATTCAGGGAAAAGAAAGGAGAAATAAAGCAAGAATCAAATATCATTCTGAAAACAGATGCTGTATAATGAAAGGTACGAAACATTTGGGGTGTTTTTGTTTAAAATACGGATAAGAGAGGGTGACAGAATGAAAAAATTCAAAGTAGGAGTTATCGGAGTCGGGGATATCAGTCGTGCTTACCTGAACAATCTGAAGAAATATTCAGACGTCGTGGAACTGTATGCGTGTGCGACCAGAAGCCTGGAGAAATCCAGAAGGAAAGCAGAAGAGTATGGATTTAAAAAGCCATATGGATCGGGAGAGGAACTGATTGCGGATCCGGAGGTCGATATTGTTTTAAACCTGACGACACCGGATGTGCATTATTATTACAACCTGGAAGCCTTGAAAGCCGGTAAACACGTGTATTCCGAAAAGCCGCTTGCAGCGACATTTGCACAGGGTCAGGAGATCATGACCCTCGCGAAAGAAAAAAAACTCTATGTCGGCTGTGCCCCGGACACGTTTATGGGAGGCAGACTGCAGGAGTACAGGAGTGTTCTGGATAACGGGACGATCGGAAATGTCATCGGCGGTATGGCCAGTATGGTGTGTCGCGGATGGGAATGGTTCCATCCCAATCCGGGATTCTATTATCAGCCGGGGTCAGGACCGCTGTTTGATATGGGACCGTATTATCTGACGGCCCTTGTGTCACTGCTCGGGCCGGTGGAGAGCATCTGTGCCATGGGCACCCGTGCTGAAGATGTGCGGATCATTCAAAGCGAAGCCCAAAAGGGCAGGGAGGTTCCGGTAAATGTGGACACGCATATTGCTGCGAATCTGAAATTTAAAAGCGGAGCGCTGATCAATCTGTGCGTGAGCTTCGATGTCTGGGAGTCGGAGATGCCGCGCATGGAACTCTACGGGACAAAGGGGACGCTGTGCATGCTGGAACCGGACCCGTGTGACGGGCCGAACCTGTTCGGAGGAAAAGTACTGCTGAGGACTCAGAAGAACTGCCGGTGGCTTGCCATGCCGCGCTCCGAAGAGATGTTAAAGACTCCATGGGAAGAGATTGAGGTCAGACATCAGTACAATTCCATCAGCCAGGCAGAAAACAGCCGGGGTATCGGTATGGTCGATATGGCTTATGCCATTGAAGAAGGGCGGAGCAACCGTGCTTCCGGAGATATGGCGCTGCACGTTCTGGAAGTGATGGAAGGGATCCTGCGTTCTGCAGAAGAAAATGTATTTGTCCGCACGTCTACAGATTTTATGCTGCCGGAGGCAATTCCGGAGGATGGCAGTTTTCAGACTGTATGCAATAAAAAATAGCAGATAGAATAGTCTGCTAAACTCAACGATAATTTTTGCTTTACAAACGCCGTAAAGCCGCATGAACATTACGTTTGTGCGGCTTTGCTGCTTATGCGGCAGGTAATGCTTTATATTGCTTGTGATATATCAGTTTCTATTGCCGGACGGCAAAGTTTGCATGAGTGCAAAGAAATATTCAGGCTTACCAGTACTGAAATAGTCGTACCACGCTTCCAGTGTTTTTGTTTCAAAAACGCCTAAACGCTCAATAATTTGTTTTGCCCACAGCAAAGCTCCTGTGGGATTTGCAGTAATCAGGTTGTTATCAGCTACTGACGGCCTGTCTATATAAAAACTTTGCCCTTGATAGCAAGGAGAAAACATTTCGAGAAATCCCGCCCCATTACTGGTATGCGGACGATTGTCCAATAGTCCAAAGTCCGCAAGGGCGGCGGTTGCACCGCAAATTGCACAGACCGTAGCTCCTAAAGAGAGAAACTCGCTTGCTTTTTCCAGGACAGCCCTATGCTTTGGGTCATTCCATGTATCTGCACCCGGTAAAAGCAATACACTTGTTTCACTCACAACAATATCATCAATTAAGCAATCAGGCATGATTGTAAGACCACCCATTGTATGGATTGGATCCTTCGTAAAGCTGACTGTTTTGAGCAATACACGCTGCGCGTCTTTTTTGAAAAATCGACCAGAATTAAGCTCCGAAATAACGTGCCCCAACTCCCAGTCAGCTAAAGTATCAAGTACATAAACATAGATTGTAAACATGATTTTCCTCCGTCTTCATTGTCTTATTGATTTACTTTTATTTTTATTGTACCATGTAATTGTTGACAACAGTATGGCAGCAATTTAATTGAAAGGCGGCTATCAGATGAAAGTAGACAGGCTTGTTAGCATTATTATGATACTTCTTGATAAAAAGCGGGTAGGCGCACAGGAGTTAGCAGATATGTTTGAAGTTTCACCCCGCACAATCTACCGCGATATAGACGCAATCAACATGGCGGGTATTCCTGTCCGCTCGACAGCGGGAGTAGGCGGAGGCTTTGAAATCATGCAGGAATACAAGATTGATAAAAAGGTTTTTTCGGCTGATGACCTTTCTGCTCTTTTGATGGGCCTTTCCAGTCTTTCGGGCATGATACGAGGTGACGAACTGGTACACGCCCTCGCGAAAGTCAGGAGTTTTATCCCTGCCGACAGAGCGAAAGAAATTGAATTAAAAGTCAGTCAAATATGTATAGATTTACGTCCGTGGACAGGCAACAGCAATATACAACCATATTTAGAGATTATTAAATCAGCTTTGCAGGAGAATAAGCTGCTGGACTTTGAATATATCGCTCACCACGGAAATAAAACCGCACGAACAGTTGAGCCGTATCAGCTTGTATTAAAAGGCAATCATTGGTACTTACAAGGGTATTGCCGCAAAAGAAATGATTTTCGGTTATTTCGATTATCCCGCATGTCAAACCTGAAAATGAAAGAGGGAATTTTCGTACCGCGAGATTATCAAAAACCGCAGTTGGATTTTGATGATATTTGGGCAACTATGCAAACAAGAATTAGAATCCGTATTCATAAATCTGTCATGGACAGAGTGCTTGATTTTTGCACTTATGAAGATTTTTCGTCAGACGGGGACGAGCATTACATGGTTAATTTTCCTTTTGCAGAGAACGATTACTATTACGGTATTCTTTTGAGCTTTGGAGATAAATGTGAGTGTTTAGAGCCGTTACATATCCGCGCAGAAATAAAACGCAGAATACATGATATAGCTACGATATACGATGTTCGTCTGTTAAATCAATAAAAAATGAGGCACTGCTTCACGATAGAGTGGAACCGTGCCTTATTTATGCATATATTTGTACGGAATGGTATCGAGGTGGAGTACAAAAAAATGTCAGAAGCCTGTTTATATGAATGGTTAAAAGAAAAACTGAATCAGCTTGCATACCGCTATCCTGAGAGACTGAGGGTGGCAGTACGTGCCGTGACGGCGGATGGACGGGAGATTCTGGAGGCAGTGCTTGGCAGCACGCGGTCCGAATATCATGTACTGATCCAGGCGTCAATCCATGGAAGAGAGTATATGAATACTCTTCTGGCGGTACAGCAGCTGGAGGATGCACTGAAATATTACCATGGACTGACGGAGCGGGTGTGCTTTCACGTATTGCCGATGACAAATCCGGACGGAGTGGTCATCAGCCGGCAGGGAATCGGGGGAATCCGGCATGCCGGACTTCGAAAAGAGCTGGAACAGTGTTACCTGAATGACCTGTGTGCAGGAAAAGCAGACAAAGACAGGGGGGAATACTGGAAAAGATGGAAAGCCAATGCGCGCGGTGTGGACCTGAACCGGAACTTTGATTCCGGATGGAGATCCTTTCAGGGAGCCTCAATGCCGTCTGCGGATCACTATAAGGGACCGTATCCGGGATCTGAGCCTGAAGTGGAGGCAATCCTCTCGGTAGCCGAGGAGTATCCGCTGGCCTGCACCCTGTCCTATCACTCTTCGGGAAATGTCATTTACTGGGACTATGGATGCGGCGGTGAGCTGCTGGAACGGGAACGTAAGCTGGCGCGGCTGGCCGGCCGTGTGACAGGATATGAACAGGTATCCAGCATACAGGATGCACAGGATGCCGCTGGCTGCAGTGATTACTTTGTGCTTGAACGGGGGATTCCGTCGGTGACGATTGAGAATGGGGCGGGCGAGTGTCCGCTGTCCATGGAAGAGTATCCTGCCATCTGGTCTGCCAACAGGTTCTTGTGGCCGGCGCTTGCACGGTTTTTTGCCGGATAATGGCGCTGGCTTAACGGTCGGGTGCCCGTTTTACGGCAATTCGTTGACTTTTGTATACAGAATTGATATAACGGCTTTATCACTTGTTGAAGGGAGTCGCATGGATGAAAGAAAAAAGTACATTCGGAAAGTTTATCATTAAAAAGAGGAAGGAAAAAGGATTGACACAGAAGGAGCTGGCAGAACTGCTGTTTGTCACCGAGTCTGCCGTATCCAAGTGGGAAAGAGGGGTTTCCTACCCGGATATCTCACTGGTGTCTGATATCTGCGGTGTGCTGGAAATCACAGAACACGAACTGGTGACGGCGAGTGAAGATGTGAGACAGCGGGAAATAGAACGGCAGGCGCTGAAATTCCGCCATATGGTAAAGGCATACGCCTGGGTCTTCTATATTCTGTACGGAGCCGGGCTGCTGGCGTGCCTGATTACAAACCTTGCGGTCGATCACAGGCTGTCCTGGTTTTTTATTGTGTTGACGGCAGTGCTAACGGCCTTTTCACTGACGAGCCTTCCGATGATTTTAAAAAAGAACAGGGCACTGTGGACGCTGGCGGCTTTCTATGTATCACTGAACCTGCTGCTGTTCACCTGCTGTGTCTATACCGGAGGGGACTGGTTTGGTATCACGTTTGTCTCGATCTTATTTGCCGCTGTGGTGATCTTTCTGCCGTTTGTACTGCGTGCGCTGCCGCTGCCGGGAGGTCTTTACCGGCATAGGACACTGCTTTGCTTTACTGTGGACACAGTTTTTCTATTTCTGCTGGTTCTGGCGGCATGCTGGTACAACAAAACAGCCGGTCAGTTCCTTAAGACAGCGTGTCCGATAACAGCCGCAGGCCTGCTGCTGCCGTGGATATTTATGCTGGTGATCCGGTACGTCAGATTAAATCCGCTGTTCCGTACAGGAATCTGCTGTCTGGCTGCAGGGATCTACAGTTATCTGATTAATGGCGTGATAAACAGCATCCTGGAAGGGACACCGCCTGCACTTCCGGTACATAACTTTGCCAGGTGGTCAGGAACTTACATTGACGGTAATATCAAACTGATACTTTTGATCTCCTGTGTCTGTATGGGGGCTGCGTTTGTCATCGGGGGCATTGTGGTGGAGGTCAAAAAACAGAAATAAAAAGACAGCAGTATTGTAACCGTGTCAAAATCGAAGTATAATCGGTATATGAGAATTTCATTCAGACAGGAGGATGATTATGACAGAACTTCAGAAGATGGCAGTGGAAGTGGGATTTGACCATACGGCAGAGATTCATGTATCCGATCTTGAGTTTAACCCGGATTACCGAAAATACTGTGAAGATAATTTGTGCGGGAATTACAATGTACTTCCTGCGTGTCCTCCGATATGCGGAAGTGTGCAGGAGATGAAAGAAAAAGCGCAGCAGTATGAGAAGGCGCTGATTCTGCAGACTGTATGGGAGGCAGAAGATTTCAATGAAGAGAGAACGCTCAAAAAAAAGAAGCAGAAACATAATGAGATGACAAAAAAACTGGTCAGTCGGTTCAAAGAACAGGGGATCGAGGGTCTTACCATGGCAGCCGGTCCGATGGGAAAAGACTCCTGTCTGTCTGCATACTGTATTGACGCCAGAAAGATGGCGGAGACGGCCGGCATGGAATACTGGATGGGGAATGACAGAATCGCTTATTTTACGTTATTTTTACACCAAAGACAAAAAGGAGAAGACTGATGACTTCACAGATTACGAGAGAACAGGCATGGAAGCTTTTGACAACATATAACCAGGATACATTTCATATCCGCCATGCGCTGACCGTGGAGGGCGTGATGCGCTGGTATGCGTCTGAACTGGGATTTGAAGAAGAAGAGGAGTACTGGGGAATTACCGGGCTGCTCCATGATATTGATTTTGAACAGTGGCCCGGAGAACACTGTAAAAAAGCGCCGGAACTTCTGCGGGAAGGCGGTGTGGGTGAGGATATGATCCACTCTGTATGTTCACACGGGTATGGACTGTGCACCGATGTGAAGCCGGAGCATCAGATGGAGAAGGTGTTGTTTGCTGCGGATGAACTGACGGGACTGATCGGGGCCGCCGCCCTGATGCGCCCATCCGGGAGCGTGATGGATATGGAAGTAAAAAGCCTGAAAAAGAAATTTAAGGATAAGAGATTTGCAGCCGGATGTTCCAGGGATGTGATCGAAAAAGGAGCGGACATGCTGGGCTGGGAACTGAATGAGCTGTTTGAAAGGACCATTCTGGCGATGCGCGCCTGTGAACAGGCAGTAAATGATGCGATGAAACAGTACGAATAATGCGAAGGAGAAACATTTATGTCTACAAATCTGTCAAAACAAAGGCGGGAGGAGCTGATGGAGAAGATTCAGGATATCCGAACATTTCTCGCCGCGACGAATGAAGGAGAAGACACAGGCAGGTTTCTGACGTACTTGAGTGAACTCGAGAAACATGTGAAAAGCCAGAAGTATGGGATGGTGTTTGAACGTCATCTGGAACATGTGGAAGAGAAGCTTCGCAGCCATGTGCCGTATCTGGAGGAGGAGAAAGAACTGCGGATCAGCCGCGGGAAGAGATCGAATTATCTGATCGAGGGGGATAACCTGGCCGCGCTTACACTTCTGCAGAAAACGCACAGAGAGCAGATCGATCTGTGTATCATCGATCCCCCGTATAACCGGGGAAAAAATGATTTCATTTACGATGATGACTATGTCGATACGAACGATGCGTTCAGGCACAGCAAATGGGCGTCCTTTATGCATTCACGGCTTGTCCTCGCCCGGAAGCTGCTGAAGCCGGAGGGGTATATATTCCTGAATATCGATGAAAATGAACTGACGACGCTGAAGATGCTGTGCGACCAGGTGTTTCAGGAGCAGAACTTCGTGGGTATTTACCTGTGGGAGAAGACCTCCACGCCGCCAGCACTGTCGAAAAAGGTCAGAAAAAAGCTGGAGTATATCCTCTGCTATGCAAAGTCACTGGATTCCCGGCATCAGTTTTCACAGGGAACGATAGACGGCGACGATGCTCCGCTGCTGAATACGGGAAATGTTGTGAGGACACTGACATTTCCAGCGGGGAGCGTACGTTTTAAGATTAAGGATGGTATCTATAAGCCGAAGGCTGGCATGAAGATTCAGCTGGAGCAGCCAGTGGAGGTAAAGGATGGGGTTAACATAACACCGCTTGTCGCTTCGGGAGAGTATAAATGGGTTCAGGAGACTCTGGAGAAGGAGATGCAGGAGGGAACTTATTTTCTGGTTAAGACAGGCAAATTTTCCATCCGGTATCAGCGTACGGGACAGCTGTCCCACAAAACGCCCCAGAATCTGCTGAACGCAAGCCTCGGCGTGGGGACGAATGAAGATGCGCAGAAGGAGCTGAAGGCACTTGCACTGCCGCAGTTCGATTATCCGAAGCCAAGTTCCCTGTACGCTTTTTTGATTGATATGATCAACCGAAACAATGATATCACGGTACTGGATTTTTTTGCAGGATCAGGTACGACGGGACATGCCGTTATGAAAAAGAACAAGGAGGATGGAGGAACCCGCAGGTTCATCCTCTGTACGAACAATCAGGAGAACCTGTGCAGGGATATTACATACGAGCGTTTGAAACGTGCGATGGAACTGGAAGGGTATGAGGAAGGGCTCTCCTATTTTAAAGTTGGGTATCTGTCCACAAAAGGGCGCATGTTCTATGAATATGCCGGGGAGCTGATCCGCTGCCTTCCGGAGCTGATCGCGCTGGAACATGGTGCGTTTGCGGGAGAGACGGAGAATACCTTTCTTGCGGCTACACAGGAGGAAGCCGACGCATTCTTTGCTGCGGAAGAGGATAAGGAGGGCTTCGAACTATACGTCGGGCCGGATGTGCTTCTCACAGGAGAACAGGAATACGAATGCCTGGAGCGCAAAATACAGGTACATGAGGTACCGGACTATTATTATCATGAACTGGAGGGATGAACGTGCAGATCAGACTGGCAAATTTTCAGAGGGAGGCAGTCCGCCGGCTGCTTGATGCCATGGCAGGAGGAACACAGAACATCGTGCTTAAGAGCTGTACGGGGAGCGGAAAGACCATCATTCTGACCCATTTCATGGATGCGTATTGCCGGGAGCACGGAAAGACGGTATTCATCTGGCTGACGCCGGGGAAAGGCAACCTGGAGGAACAGAGTAAGGGAAAGATGGACCGTTATATCCACGGGAGCCATACGAAGCTTCTGTCGGATGTGATGTCAGAAGGGTTTTCGGAGAATGACGCCTGCTTTATCAACTGGGAAAAGCTGACCAAAAAGGATAACAACGCGCTGAAGGAGACTGAGCGCACAAATTTCCTGGAACATATCGCGCATGCACTGGATGAAGGGCTTTCTTTTGTGATTATCGTTGATGAGAGTCATCAGCACGATACCATCAAGGCGGGGGATATCATGGATTTCTTCCGCGCGGGAAAGATCATCCGCTGTTCGGCGACGCCGAAGAAATATAAGAGTGCAGAGCTGATCGAGATACCGGAAGAGGATGTGATCGCTGAGGGACTGATCAAAAAGGTCCTGATCATCAATGAAGACTTTGCCCAGAATATCAGTGTGGAAAGCCAGACAGGTTATCTGCTCGACAAGGCTCTGGAAAAGCAGCGGCAGATCCATGCGGAGTTTCTGCGCAGAGGAAGCGGTATTCATCCGCTGATTATCGTACAGATTCCCAACCGCGCCGATATACTGGAGGACGAGGTGGAGCGGTATTTCGAGGCAAAAGGCCTGACATACGAGAACGGCAGGCTGGCGATCTGGCTGTCGGGCCGCAAACAGAATCTTGATGGAATCGAAGAACCGGATGCGAAACCGGCGGCGGTTATCATCAAGCAGGCAGTGGCTACTGGATGGGACTGCCCGAGGGCGCATATTCTTGTGAAACTCAGGGATAATATGAGCGAGACATTTGAGATTCAGACGATCGGCAGAATCCGCAGGATGCCTGAGGCCAGGCATTATGAGAGTGACTTGCTGGACAGCTGTTACCTGTATACGATGGATGAGAAATTCACAGAAGGCGTCCGTACGCATCTGGGAAAAAATGCGCTGGATGCCATGAAACTCTATGTGAAGCCGCTGAATTATGAATTTGTACTGAAAAGCGAGCAGAAGACTTCGGTGCCCATTACGCGGGACGCTGCACAGGCGCTGCGCGCTGTCAGAGAATGGTTTCAAAAGGAATATGGAACGGATGACGGCATCACTGAGAACAGAACGCGTCTGGAAGCGAACGGATATATCTTCGATTCAAATATCAGAAACTATACGATATCCGGGCGGGTGATCACGCTGGAGGAGGCGATCGACGCACAGCGGGAGGGGATGAACGTCATTACCATTGACGTGCCGCTGGACACCCATAAACACGGACGCGATTACCACCACCATGTGGCGGAGATCGGGAGAAAGGTAGGCCTTTCCTACAGTCAGATGAATACGATCGTTCGCAGGCTGTTCGATGTGAACAGCAGGGATACTCATAAAATCCTGCTGCTTACGACGCGGGAAGTTTACGCCTTTGTGCTGAACAACATTGAACGCCTGAAATATGCCGTCCGCCATGCCATGGCGGAAATCATGCGCCAGCCGATGCTGCAGGCGAACGCCAAAACGATTGTGGATTTTACGATCCCGAAGACATGCATGTTCACGTATGACGGTACGGCGAAAGTCCAGGAGGAGCTGACGAAAAATGTATACAAGGGCTATCTCTCATCGGCGGAGCCCCGGTCTGCGTCTGAAAAAGATTTTGAACTATTCTGTCAGGACTGCAGGACGGTAGACTGGTTTTATAAGAACGGCGACAAGGGTGCGGAATATTTTGCGATCGTCTATGAAGATAATTTTGGAAAGCAGCGTTCGTTTTATCCGGATTATATTGTGAGTGTCCGGGGCGAGCTGTGGATCATTGAGACCAAGGGCGGCTTTGACCGTACCGGAAAGAGCGAAGACATTGACATATTTTCACCCCGCAAATTTGAGGTTCTCAGCAGATATCTCGCCGCTCACGGACTGAAAGGCGGCTTTGTCAGGATGGATAAAAAGAGCCGGAATCTGTGTATCTGCATGGAGCGGTATCAGGATAGTATTGAGAGCGATGACTGGAAGATATTGAAAGAGGTATTTTAACGATGGCAAAATCAGTTCGGGTACAGCATGAATTTGAGCCGGTGTTTGATGAACGGTCCAGAATCCTGATGCTGGGTACGATGCCTTCGCCCAGATCGCGTGAAGTCGGATTCTATTACGGACATCCCAGAAACCGATTCTGGAGAGTGATGGCGGATGTCTGCCGGGCTGTTTTCCCGCAGACGAAGGAGGAGAAGATAGCGTTTGCACTCTCGCACCGTATTGCCGTCTGGGATGTACTGTCAGGCTGTGAGATCTGCGGGGCGGACGACAGCAGCATCAGAAATCCGGTGCCGAATGATATGAGCCTGATCCTGGAACGGGCGGACATTCAGGCTGTATTTGCAACCGGGACGAAGGCGGGAGCGCTTTACAGGAAGTATTGCCAGGAGGAGACCGGGATTCCTGTGACCGTGCTGCCGTCCACAAGCCCGGCAAACTGCCGGACCTCATATGAACAGCTGTACGAAGCGTACCGGGTGATTCTCCCATATCTGGAAACATAAAGTGAGATTTTATATCTGGACGAATCCCGATGCATATGATATGATGCAGAGGAAATCACGAAGGTGTGCCCAAAGCAATTTGGAAGACTGCCGGAAACAGACATGGAACGCATGTCTGTTTCCGGTTTTTTGTTTGTCACATGATAAACTGGTATGGCAGGAGGGAACGAATATGTACGTAATGATTGATAATTATGACTCCTTTGTGTATAACCTGGCGGTATACCTGCGGGAACTGGGCCGGGACGTCATGATCATCAGAAATGACAGGGTAAGTACAGAACTGCTGGAACGTATCTGCGGGGAAGAACGGCTGGAGGGGATCATCATATCGCCGGGGCCGAAAAGCCCCGCGGACTGCGGAGCATCGGGAGAGATCGCGCGCTGCATGGCAGGCAGGGTACCGATTCTGGGAGTATGTCTGGGACATCAGATCATCGGACACGTATTTGGGGCAAGAGTGGAGAAGGGACCCCGTCCGATGCATGGCAAGGTGACAAAAGTTAAGCATAACAGGAGGGGGCTGTTTCGGGAACTTCCATCGGAATATGAGGTGACGCGGTATCATTCGCTGATCGTGTGTGAGGACGGATTCCCGGATTGTCTGGAAGTCGACGCGCGTGCTCTGGACGGAACGATACAGGCGATCAGCCACCGGCAGTTTCCGGTGTACGGAGTGCAGTTCCACCCGGAGGCGGTACTGACGCAGTACGGTCATGAACTGCTGCATAATTTTGTGAAAATCTGTGAGGAATGGTGGGAAGAATATGAAAACACTGGTAAAAGCAATAGAGACTTATGTACCGCTGGCCGTGCTGTTTGACAGCTGCCACGAACAGGGACAGGCCGTCTTCCTGGATTCCTCGCTGCAGAATGATCTTGGGAGGTATTCCATCATCGGGCTGCAGCCGTATCTGACATTCTGTGAAAAAAATAAAGTCTGTTATCGAAATGGCGAGCCGGTAGACGTATCGATGGAAGAGGCGCTGTCGGATTATCTGCGGGAGAACAGGGAGGAACACGATACGGGGCTTCCGCTGGTCTCGGGTGCCATAGGATATCTGACGTATGATTATGGACGGAAATTCGAGGGGATTGAGAGCAGGCATGCGCCCGCCATCGATATGCCGGATGCGTGCTTTACCTTTTACGATGTGCTTTTGATCGAAGACTGCAGGGAAAAACAGCTTTATGTGACTGTCAGAGGAGAACAGTCGGATGCCAGGCAGACCGCTTCTGTGATCGAAGCCTGGGTGAGGCGTGTGAGCCCCGGGGAGAACATACCCCGAAGGAAGGAACATCAGGCAGAATTTACAGCTGATTTTGAAAAGGAAGGGTATAAACGTGCAATTTGTGATATGATAAAGTATATAACTGAGGGTGATATTTATATCGCAAATATGACGCAGCAGCTGTCAGCGAAGAGCAGCAGACATCCGTACGAAACATTTCGTTATCTGCGTGCCCACAACCCGTCTCCCTTCGGCTGTTATCTGAATTACGGGGATTTTCAGATTGTCGGTGCATCTCCCGAGCGGTTTATGCGGATGAGGGACGGATGGATTGAGACACGGCCGATCAAGGGGACTCGCAGGCGGGGCGTGACGCCAGAGGAGGATCAAATGCTTAAGCAGGAGCTTGCTGATTCCGGGAAGGACAGAAGTGAACTTCTGATGATCGTTGACCTGGAGCGCAACGACCTGAATCATGTCTGTGAACCGGGGAGTGTTAAGGTGACTGAACATTTTGCGGTGGAGACATATGCGACAGTCTTTCATCTGGTAACAGAGATTATCGGGAAACTGAGAGAGGGCCTGGATGTGATGGACCTTATTCGGGCTGCATTCCCCGGGGGGTCGATTACCGGCGCGCCGAAAATTCGCGCAATGGAGATCATCGATGAGCTGGAACACAGCAGACGCGGACTCTATACAGGTTCTGTCGGATACCTCTCTTTAAACGGAGACTGTGATATGAATATTGTGATAAGGACAGCCGTCTATCAGGACGGGATCTACCATCTGGGGGTGGGAGGCGGTATTACCTGCGAATCAGAACCTGAATTTGAATATGAAGAGACATTGCAGAAAGCAAAAGCGGTATTGGAGGCTATTTATGATAACGACGGCAGTGACGATGGATGACGGATTTCATTTTGGCATCGGTGTCTTTGAAACGATTGCAGTAGAAAATGGGAAACCCGTCTTCTTAAGAGAGCACTTGAGAAGAATGGAACGAGGTATCCGGGAACTCGGGATTGATAACCCGACATGGAAGGACGAGGTGAATGCCAGGAGCATTTCGAGGTATCTGAAACAGAATCTGATAAAACGGGGAGTCTTGAAGATCAGTGTAACTGAGAAAAATGTAGTATTTGCGTCGCGCGGAAATACTTATCAGGCTGCGGATTACGAGCGCGGATATGCTTTGGAGATCAGTAAGGTGAAGAGAAATGAGTCGTCACCTTTCACTTATGTCAAGTCGCTGAATTATGGAGACAATTACCATGAGAAGCGCAGGGCGCTCCGCGAAGGATACGATGAACCGGTATTTTTGAATATGAAGGGAGAACTGACGGAGGGAGCCACAACCAACATTTTCTTTGTAAAAGGGGGGAGGCTGGTGACTCCGCATGTCTCCTGCGGACTGCTGCAGGGTGTGTTCCGCGATTATCTGATCCGGACATACGATGTTGAGGAGCGTATCATCTATCCGGACGAGGTGCCGGAGTTCGACGAGACTTTTGTTACAAACAGTGTGGTTGGCATTATGCCGGTTGCACGGTTTGGAACAACGGCATTTTCGAGCCGCGTATTTTCAAGAAAATTGCAGGAAAAGTATCGAAATGTAATATAATTTGGAAAATACAGATACTCCTTGCGCTTTTAGATTTATGTGCTATAATTGGGATTAAATGAAAAGGATAATATGCAAAATAGGATTTCATGCGTCAAGTGTTCAGCGGATGGGGAGTTGCCGCCGAAACGAAAAGCTCGTCTTACGATATGAAATCTGCACCCGTTGCAACAATAGAGGATAACATCTCATATTGTGTAGGGATATTTTTAGTCATATGTCTGTCACATTATGGAGATGTTTTTTCACTTTACGGAAAACAGTCTCCAGAACATATGAAAAAGAGCAAAAAGGAGCCTGTTTTTATGATTGATAAAGAAAAGATTGAAGCGGCAGTGAGAATGCTGCTCGAAGGAATCGGTGAGGATGTAGAACGGGAAGGGCTGCTTGAAACACCTTCCAGAATCGCCAGAATGTGCGAAGAAATTTACGGCGGACTGTATGAGAGTGCGGCAGAACATCTGTCGAAGCAGTTTTCCGTGGATAATAATGAGATGGTCATTGAAAAGGATATTACCTTTTACTCCACGTGTGAACATCACCTGCTGCCGTTTTATGGAAAAGCGCACATTGCCTACATTCCAAACGGGAAGGTCGTGGGTCTTAGCAAACTGGCACGGACTGTCGATGTCTACGCAAGAAGACCGCAGATTCAGGAGAAAATGACTTCCCAGGTGGCAGATGCCCTGGAAGAGAGCCTGAATCCCGGGGGAGTGATGGTCATGATCGAGGCAGAGCACACCTGTATGACGATGCGCGGCATCAAAAAGCCGGGCAGCAAGACCGTGACGACTGTGGCAAGAGGTGCTTTCAAGGATGATTTTGAACTGCAGAAGATGTTTATGCAGATGGTAAAAGGTTAAATAAAAGATGGTGGTTGATATGAAACGCGTGAATGAAATCTGGAATCATCCCGTTTATCAGACACATTTAACAAAAGTACTGCGCTGGGAAGAAGAGCGGAAATTCTGCCGTCATACGGTAGAACATTTTTTGGATACGGCAAGGCTTGCTTACATATATTCGCTGGAGGAGGGGCTTTGCATCCCGAAGGATCTCATCTATGCCGCTGCTCTTCTGCATGACATCGGCAGACATCTGCAGTATGAGGAAGGGACTCCGCATGAGAAGGCCAGTGCAGGCATTGCAGCTCAGATTCTGCCGGAGTGCGGATTTACAGAGGCGGAGTGCGAGCGCATTCTGGATGCGGTGTTAAGCCACCGGAGGAGTGCGGGACGGTCCGATTTCGGCAGGATTTTTTACCGGGCTGACAAAATGTCGCGCTGCTGTTTCTCCTGCCCGGTGCAGGAAGAGTGCGACTGGCCGGAAGAAAAGAAAAACCTTCAGATTCAGTATTGACAGGATAAAGGAGCCGGAGATGAAGATTGGAAATCAGGAATTTGACGTAAAGAACAGGACATATATCATGGCGATCTTAAATGTGACGCCGGATTCTTTCTCGGACGGGGGAAAGTGGAATCACATGGATACTGCGCTTGGCCATGTTGAGGAAATGATACGGGACGGAGCTTCCATCATTGACGTCGGAGGAGAATCGACAAGACCGGGATACACCAAAATCTCTGATGAGGAGGAGATCGGACGTGTGGTTCCGGTTATCGAAGCTGTAAAGCAAAGATTTGACATTCCAGTGTCGGTGGATAGCTATAAACCGGGCGTTGCCGAAGCGGCGATCCAGGCGGGAGCGGATCTGATCAATGATATCTGGGGCTTGAAATATGATGAAAAAATGGCAGATGTGATTGCCGGAAATCAGGCGGCGTGCTGCCTGATGCATAATAAGGACGAAGCCGTCTACGAAGATTTTTTCAGGGATATGCTGTCGGAGATGCAGGACAGCGTGGGTATCGCAAAGCGTGCCGGAATTGCGGACGACAGGATCATTCTGGATCCGGGAGTCGGTTTCGGCAAGACGTACGAGATGAATCTGGAGGCGATCAGACGGTTGAAAGAGTTTGCAGAACTCGGTTTTCCGGTGCTTCTCGGCACTTCCAGAAAATCCGTGATTGGACTGACCCTTGACCTTCCGGCGCAGGAGCGTCTGGAGGGCACACTTGCGACGACGGTGCTGGCGGTACAAGCCGGCTGTGCCTTTGTCAGAGTGCACGACGTGAAAGAGAATCACCGGGCGATACGGATGACGGAAGCCATCCTTGGAAGGTAGACAGCATGGGAGGAAACCATGGATAAGATACACATTAATAATTTGGAAATTTTTGCGAAACACGGGGTGTTTCCTGAGGAAAACGTGCTGGGTCAGAAGTTCGTCATCTCAGCAGTTTTATATACCGATACCAGAAAAGCCGGAATGTCGGACCATCTGGAAGATTCGATTAATTACGGGGAGGTCAGCCACTTTATCAAGCAGTTTGTGGAGGGACATACGTTTCAGCTGCTGGAGACTGTGGCGGAACGTCTGGCGTGGGAGATGCTGCTGAACATCAAACATCTGCAGGCGGTACGGCTGGAGATTCAAAAACCGTGGGCGCCTGTGGGACTGCCGCTTGATACGGTATCGGTGGAAATTTTCCGTAAGTGGCACAGTGCCTATCTTGCACTTGGCTCCAACATGGGGGATAAGGAGAAGTATCTTCGTGCAGGGGTAAAGGGACTTCAGAATACAGAAGGGTGTGTTGTCGAGCGGGTCTCAGACTTCATAACGACGGCACCGTACGGCGGGATAGAACAGGATGACTTTTTAAACGGAGCCATGAAGATCCGCACGCTCCTGACGCCGGAGGAACTGCTGAGACGTCTGCATGAGATCGAGCAGGAAGCGGACAGGGAACGCATTGTGCGCTGGGGGCCGAGGACACTTGATCTCGACATTCTGCTGTATGATGATCTGATACTGGATACGGAGGAACTGCATATACCGCATATAGAAATGGATAAGCGCGATTTCGTGCTGAGGCCTCTGTGTCAGATTGCACCGTATGCGTGCCATCCGGTGCGCGGACTTACGGCGGTACAGCTGCTTGATACAATTGAACAGAACTAGAAAGATCATGAAGCTGCTGCAGCTCCCACAGGGACTGCACAGCTTTTTCTTACTGGCTTAAAACGGGAGTAACCGGGAGGAATAGTTATGAGATTTTTTCATTTATCAGACCTGCATATCGGAAAACAGCTGCACCATTACAATCTGCAGGAGGATCAGATACACATTCTGCGCCAGATTGCAGAATATGCGAGGACAGAACGACCGGATGCCGTCGTGATTGCGGGGGATATTTATGACAAGGCGGCTCCCTCCGGGGAGGCGGTGGCCATCTTTGATTCGTTTTTAACGGAACTCTCCAGGATTCGTCCGCAGATTCCCATCCTGATCATCAGCGGAAATCATGATTCACCGAAACGTCTGCAGTTTGCTAGCTCCATTCTTAGGGAGAACCAGATTTATATAGCGGCTGCAGCACCGGCAGCTCCACAGGACAGGCTGACAAAGGTGACGCTGGAAGATGCATACGGGGAAGTCTGTTTCTATCTTTTGCCATTCGTAAAACCGGGGTATGTGCGCAGGGCGCTTGGGGAGGAATCTGCGGACAGTTATGATGCCGTGGTCCGGAAACTGATCGGCAGAGAAAATATAGATTTAGAAAAAAGAAATGTTCTCGTCTCTCATCAGTTTTATACTGCCGGCAGCCATGTTCCCGAACTGAGCGATTCGGAGACCGTTCATGTGGGCGGCATGGATAATGTGGACATCCAGGCGCTTGCGGGTTTTGACTACGCTGCGCTGGGACATATTCACGGGGCACAGAAGGTGAAAGAACCATGGGTCCGTTACTGCGGTACTTTGCTGAAATACTCTGTCAGTGAATGGAAACAGGAAAAGGCGCTGCTTGAAGTGACGCTGAAAGGCAAAGGGGAAGAGCCCGAATTCCGGAAGCTTCCGCTGTCGCCGCTTTACGATGTCACACGCAGGAAGGGCACTCTCGCTGAACTGCTTGAGAAAGAACGGTGTGAGGATTACGTCAGCGTCACGCTGACAGATGAAGGAGAACTGTATCAGCCCCGGGAACTGCTGGAACGCGTATACCCCCGCATTCTGGAAGTGAAAGCAGAAAACAGCAGAACCCGCAGCCTGCTGGAGGAAACGGAGGGGGTAAGTTGGGAACAGGATCCCGGGGCGGCATTTGCAGTATTCTTCAGGCAGATGCAGGGACGTGAGATGACAGAAGAAGAAAAAAGGATCATGAGCAGCATGCTGGATCGGGCAAAGGAGGAGGCAATATGAAACCAGTGAGACTGGTAATGTCAGCGTTCGGGTCTTATGCCGGCGAGACAGTCATAGATTTTACGAAGGTACAGCAGGGGATCTTTCTGGTCACGGGTGATACAGGCGCAGGGAAGACTACGATATTTGATGCCATTGCGTATGCGCTTTATGACCGTACCAGCGGGCAGAAGAGGGACGGCGGGATGATGCGCAGCCAGTATGCCGATCTTTCCGCCCGGACATATGTGGAATTTACGTTCTGTTACCGTGGAGAGGAGTACACCGTCCGCCGGAATCCGGAGTATCTGAGGGAAAAAAAGAGAAGAGATGCAGACGGTAAACGGGGACAGACGACAGAACGGGCGAAAGTTGAACTGATCATGCCCGACGGAAGCGAATATGAGGGAAATAAAACGGCGGTAAACCAGAAAATCGTGGAGATCATAGGACTGGATGTTCAGCAGTTTGCGCAGATGGTCATGATTGCACAGGGGGATTTTCTGCGCCTGCTGCACGCGCAGTCGCAGGAGCGGGGTCTGATTTTCTCCAGGATTTTTGACACCCGCATATACCGGAGGGTGCAGGACGAGCTGAAACAGGAGGCCAGGGAGAGCCAGGAGGCGCTTTTGGAGAACAGAAAGGACATCAGACGGGAGATGGAACACGCGGTATGCCCGCCGGAATTTGCCCGCCGGGAGGAGTGGGAGCGGGAACTAAAGGCAGAGCTGGAGCCGGATTTCAGTCTGATCCTCCCCATGCTCCGGGAGATGACGAACGGTGGAGTCAGGCGGCTGGAACGGTTGTCTGTTCGCATAGAGGAAAACCAGAGGAAATACGGGCAGACTGCCGCTGCACTGGAGGCTGCGCAAGCCGTCAATCAGCTGTTCGAAGGCCTGAAGCAGGCGGAAGACAGAAAACGTGAGCTTTCTGACAGCCAGAGGCCGATGGAGGAGCTGCAGGGAAGGATTGAAGCTGCGAAAAAGGCAGAAAGAGTAGAGTTTTTTGAACAGGAATGCGCACAAAAGGAAACCGTCGTCAGGAGACTGCACGCACAGGCAGCAAAGCTGGAGTCGCGGGCCGCACGTACGAAAAGAGTGGCCGATTGTTACAGTTCAGATCCGGACAATCTGGTCCGGCTTCCGGAGGAGGAAAACGGGAGTGACGCAAAGCGCCTGTGGGAGGCAGCGAGTAAACGGGCGGCAGCTTCCAGCCGCCTGCAGAAAGCCGTACAGGATGCGGAAAACTGCAGGCTGGCGTTTGAAACAATACAGGAAGAGTTTTTGCGGGCACAGGCAGGAATCATGGCACGGAATCTGGAGGAGGGGATGAAGTGCCCGGTGTGCGGTTCCGCGCATCATCCTTTCAAAGCAGAACTGCCGGGGGATGCGCCTGGACAGCAGCAGGCCCAACAGTCTAAAAAGGCGCTCGAAGATGCTGAAAAAAAAGTGCGGCAGCTGGACCAGCAGCTGGAGGAGGCCAGGGCAAATGAGCAGGGAGTATACCAGGAAATACTCCGGGAAATCAGCGGGATGGAAGGTCAGCTAAGACAGCTCTCAGGTATGAAAAGGGATGAGGAACAGCGCTTTCGCAAAGCACAGGAACGGTACCTTCATGCAGTTTCGGAGGCGGGATTTAAAGACGAGACGTCATACAGGGATGCGTTGATCGGGAAGAGTCAGCTGGAGGAGCTGGAAGAGACGCTTGAGAATTACCGGGAATCCGTGATCCGGGCTGATGAGGCGCTGCGCTTTTACCGGGAGCAGACACAGGGAAAGCGGCCGGCAGATGAGACAGCTGTCAGTGAAGCGCTGAAAGAACTGAAAGAAGAAAAGAGGAAGCTGGAAGAGGAAAGCCGGGAATGGTACGGAAGAAATAAGAGAAACGAGGAATCACTGGAGGCTCTGAACCGACTGGCAGAGGAGCGGAGGGCATTGCAGAAACGGTGTGATGTGCTGACGACTCTTTCCAGAACGGCGAATGGAGCGCTGGGGGGCAGCGTGAAACTGGATTTTGAGACATATATTCAGAGACAGTTTTTTGAACAGGTGATTCGGTGTGCGAACCGGAGATTCATACGCATGACGTCCAGTCAGCTGATGCTGCGCTGCAGGGAGTTTCAGAATCTGGGGACAAGGGGACAGGCGGGGCTCGACCTAGACGTCTACAGCCCGGTCACAGACAGCACCAGAGATGTCAAGACGCTCTCGGGAGGGGAATCTTTTCTGGCTGCGCTTTCCATGGCGCTTGGTCTGGCTGATGTGATCTCAGACACTGCCGGGGCCATCCGGATGGATACCATGTTTATCGACGAAGGGTTTGGATCGCTCGATGATGAAGCAAGAGAACAGGCGATTGCCATACTGAACGAACTGGCGGGTGCGGATCGGCTGGTGGGTATTATTTCTCATGTATCTGAGCTGAAGGAGCAGATTGACAGGAAGCTCGTGGTATCACGGACTGCGAAGGGGAGCACGGTGAGATGGGAACTGTGATGAATATGAAAAGAAGCCGTAAGCATCAGCGCTTACGGCTTTCTCTGTATTTTTTTGGCGTCATGCCCACATAGCTTTTAAAGATCTTGGTGAAATAACTCTGGTCCTCGAAACCGCACATGTTTGCGATTTCTACGATAGTAAGTTTTTCATCCGAGAAAAGAAGCTTGCTTTTCTCGATCCTGACTTTATTAATGTAGTTGGTGATAGTCTCGCCGGTTTCTTTCTTGAAGATGCTGCACAGATACGTTTTGCTCAGATACGTCTTTGAGGCTATTTCGTCCAGCGTCAGCTTGTGCTGATAATGTGTCTGGATATACTTGTCCACCTTGTGAATCGTATCTGCATGCTTCAGGCGGTCGTAATCGAAGGTGCTCGAGATAAAGCTGTGCATGATATTTGATACCCAGGCACTTAAGTCTTCGATCGTCTTGAAAGTGTCCACATGCTTCAGCGAATTCTGTGTGATCAGATCGATCTTCTCCATATCAGCGCCTGCATCGACGGCTGTACGGGATATAACGATCATCAGCTCCGTGATTCGCGGCTTGATGGCTTCAAGATTCGAGTTGTTGGAAACATAAATGTATGCCAGTATCTGATTCAGGACATTTTCAGCCTCTTCTTTGTCGCGGTTTCTGATCGCCGAGCGGAGGCGCCGTTCCTGTGCGATCGGGTATGTATAGTAATCGTTTTCAGAGAAACTTTTGATCTTCTCTGCATAGATGTTGTTCAGCAGAGATTCCTGGCTGTAGAAATAACGGCCCGCTCTTCCGTGGGAGATACCGGAGATATAAGAGGTAATGGCTGACATAACCTCAGCGAGACTCTGAATCTGTTCCGGCGGATAGCAGGGCATTTCGGCCACGATCTTGCGGAGATCGGAATTCGGTATTTCAGAGAGGGAGTCATCCATGTTGCCCATACAAAGCGGACCGGCAACGATTCCTCCGGACAGGTTTCCCTTTTCGTCGGAGATAAACGTGGAGACAAGGACGAGTCCGAGATTGCAGAAGTAGATGTACATACCGTCCCAGCGGTAAGCTTCCTGGCAGCCGTGGATAAAAGCGTTAATTCCATAACATTTGGAGCCAAGATGCTTTTCACATGACTTGCACAGGTCGGTGGTAACATCTGTTTCCAGATACAGTGTATTATTTGTACAGTCCACCGGTATACAGTGGATATCAAAAAGTGTTTCAAAATGTCGGCAGTATTTTTGCGCCTGTTTAATTAATATGGAATCCATAGATAGTACTTTCTTTCCCTTTTTGTAAAAATTTTAGTGTATACCATAAAGATATCACAAGAAGTGAAAAAGGGCAAAGACTTTATGAAAATCTTTGCCCTTTTTCTAATGAAGGAATTCCCAAAGGGATAGAAAAAGGCTACATTATGATATCTAAGAGGCGTTGTTTGTAATAGAATGAATCTACCGTTTCAAAAAATGCATCAATATTTTCAAATTCTGTCAGCGGCGGGATATCACAGCCGGATGAGATGACAAAGTTGCGGTACTCTTTACAGTTCTCCAGAAGACGAACCGTTTCAATCCTGACGGACTGAGGGGTGCCGTTTCGAAACTGCTGGGACGGGCTGATGTTTCCCATAGCCACACAGTCCGGGGGCATAAGTTCCATCATCGTTCGCATATCGATCGCATCGCCAAAGTGGAATACACGGCAGCCGGTATCCAGAATCTGATCGATCAGCTGAATCGTGTAATTTCCGCAGTTGTGATAAATAATGATGAATCCCTGTTCCTGTGTCGCCTCCACAATCTCTTTGACATATTCTGTGGAGAACTCCTGGATCAGCTGCGGAGATAACACGCCGGCCAGCGGCTCCGCCATAATGATGCCGTGTGCGCCGACCGCTTTGTAGGCGTTGATGTATTCAATCAGAAAATCAGTTGCTTTTCTTAAAATCTTGTGAACGAGTTCCGGTTCCTCATAGCACTGCAGCATGACTTCATTGACATCCATCAGACGGCCGGCAAGGGAAAACGGTCCGGTGCAGCCTGCAAAAACAGGGCGGTCGGTGATCAGTTTGAGGGCTTTTCTTACGCCTTCAACGTAGATACCGGTGCGGCCTTCGCCGACTTCAGGAACACGGAGGGCGTCTGCCTCTTCTTCAGTCTCCACGATCTTACCGATGATTGTCGGAACTTCGTCGGCAGAGTACACTGTACTGGCGCCGAACGCCTCGGCCTCGACGGAAAGGTCCATGAAACTTGCCACTGCAGGCATCGGATACTTGTCCGCAAGCATTTTCATGCCGAGAGCCTGATAATTACTGTCGGTTACGAGTTCTTTTACTGTCACATACAGCAGCTGTACGGACGGAAAGGACAGAAGCGGAAATGCCTTCTTGTCTTCTTCGTAGATTAATTTGTCCACCCATTTGTACATATTCATATTACTAACCCTCCAAAAGTCATAGTTAAGTTGTATTCTTACTCTTTGTAGAAGAATATAATTATAATATTGCGATTTTGGTAAAATGGATAGTAATATATAATACTTTTTACGATAAAATTCTTTTAATTTTACAAAGTTGGTAAAATCTTTACATGTGTAAAGCTGGAATTCCACACTTTACAGTGAACGCTTACAGGCCATGCTGCTGCAGAAATTTTTCGAATTTTTTTTCACTGAGGATTTCGTTGGTTACAAATTCACCGTTAAAAAAGAAGCTGTAGGTAGTGAAAGGGGTGGGCGCATTCTGTGCCTGCTCTTTGGTCTCAATCTTATGCATACTGAGAGCGTATCCGTGCCGCCCTGCGGCAGACTGGATGAGAGAGGCGTACTTTGCGGTGTGAGGACATTGGCTGGTATAGTAGAGGACCATACCCGGCTCATCGGTTTTCCCGTGTTTTGCGCACTCCCGGAACGCCGGCACGGGTGCACTCTCTGAGAACGGCAGATAGTACAGTACGAAAAAAGGGTCGGCCTCATCCACAGCCCGAAAACCTTTGTACGCCATATAATCCGGGTCTGAGAGAAAACCGCGTTTCTTGTCGGAGGCAATGATGGTTACGCCGGATTTTCCTTTCGTGCGTGCGTCCTGTATGCAGTAATCAAGCAGTTCATTCGAATGGCCGTGACCTTTGTACTGACCGGATACCCAGAAGCAGTTGATGTGCATATAACCGTCGGCGGTGATCGGATACCATGCGTTTTCTGCCGGAATGTATTCGATAAAGACTTTTCCTCTCGTGTTGGAGCGCCGGAAGACAAGCCCTTCTTCAAATCGGTCTTTCATCCAGGCCTTTTTCAGAGCGACGCCGTTTTCTCCTTTTTTGTCGGCGATGCAGCAGCAGATATGTTCCCTGTCAATATTTTCCCTGTCAACAGTAATATATTCCATAGTGGTGGTCTCCTTCTAAATAATTTGTTGTATTCAGTATAGCACTGTTAACCTGACATGCCATGTCAGGTATTATCAGGGTTTGCATATTTCCGCCACATTTCCGCTGCAGTTTCCGCAAGTTTCATCTGTACACGTTTGGGTTCAAGTATATCAACGTGACCGCCAAATGACAGCAGGTAGCCATAGAGCCAGGCATCCTCCGGCATATACTGAGAAACGATCAGGTCCCCGTTATCCTGAATTTCAATATCCTTCATGTCAAACTCATCGAATACCCGGTAGGCTGCCGCGGCTCTGAACCTCAGGCGGATCAGAGGATATGAGGGGGCTTTTTCCAGAGGCTCGGCGTCAGGAGGATGCAGGGATTCATGAAAGTATTCATCCAGCAGCTGAATATGGTCCATACGGTTTATCTTGAAGGTCCGGTAATCATTTTTCAGGAGGCACAGCGCCTGAAGATACCATGCGTTTGCCTTATAGAGGAGTCTCGCCGGCCTGACCTTTCGGTCGGTACCTTGTCCTGCGGAATTAAAGTAGTGGAACGACAGACATTGGCGGTTCAGTATCGCATTCTTTATGAGCGAGAACTTTTTTCGGTCAGATTCGGTACTCCCCCAGCGCGAAAAATCAACCTGAACCCAGTCCCGGGTGTTCTGCTGAAACATGGCGCCAAGTTTGCTGAGAAGACTGCTGATCTCCTGAGATGCTGCGGGCAGACTCTGCAGCGCCATCATGAGCTGCTGCTGTTCCTCGGCGGAAATAAAGGTTTTATCCATGACATAGCCTTCTAAAAGAAAGATTCCGCCGCCTTTTCCCTGCACGGAATAGATGGGGATTCCGGCACTGCTCAACGCATCGATGTCACGGTAAATGGTCCTGACAGACACCTCAAACTGTGCGGCAAGCTCGGCTGCCGTGGTTTTTCCTCTGTCAAGCAGATAATATAAGATTTTAAACAAGCGGCTTTCATGCAAAACAGTCGCCTCCTTTCGTCGCTCCTTATCCAATGGCGTATTATCAGCGTTATGGTTTTAGTATAACGGGAAACGGCAGACCCTGCATTAAAAATGTGTAAAAATTCATCCAGACCTTGCTCACGAAAAAGATTGTGCTATAATAAATGTACGTAACTGTTCGGGACGAAGAGTTCTTTGGAATAGTTATATATATTTAAGAACAGAAAGAGGGATGAAGACTTGAGATACGAAGGAATGGTATACAGACCCCCAAGCGAAGCGAGAAGTCTGATTGTCCAGGTGACCATCGGATGTGCCCATAATGCGTGTACGTTCTGCACCATGTATAAAGATAAAAAATTCAGGATCCGAAAAAAAGAAGAGGTGCTGGAAGACTTTCAGACGGCTTATGACAATTACGGCGACAACATCCGCAGGATATTCCTTGCCGATGGTGATGCACTGATTGTGAAAACGCCCGATCTTCTGGATATCCTGAACTTTATCAAAGAAAAGTTTCCGTCCGCGGAACGTGTGACCTCATACGGAACACCGGGAGATATACTGAGAAAGTCGGAGGATGAACTGAAATCGCTGGCAGAAGCAGGTCTGGGAATGGTTTATATGGGAGCGGAATCAGGCGATGCCGTGACGCTGAAGGATATCAACAAGGGAGTCAGCAGGGAAGAGATCATTGAAGCAGGAAGAAAACTGCGCCGCGCGGGTATACAGTCGTCCATTACGCTGATCTCAGGGCTTGGCGGACGGGCACGCAGGAAAGAACATGCGGTTGAGTCAGCGAAGCTGATCAGCGATATCCGTCCGGATTACGTTGGATTTCTGACCCTGATGCTGGATGAATCGACCGAGATCTACAGGAAGATTGCGGCTGGTGAGATGGAGCTGCTGACACCGGATGAAGTGGTGGAAGAGATGCGGCTGTTTCTGACAAATGTAGATTCTCCGGGAACCGTATTCCGTGCCAATCATGCGTCAAACTATGTTGTACTGAAAGGTAATCTGAATGAGGATATCGAAGGGATGCTCAGAAAACTGGACGAGGTTGAAGAAGCTGGAAAGTATCGGCCGGAACGCGTCCGAAGTCTGTAGTAAGGAGGAGATTAACATGCAGCTGGAACAATTGAGAAAAGATATGGTTACGGCCATGAAGGCCAGGGACAAGGTGCGAAAGGAAGCCATCTCTTCGGTGGTCGCCGCGGTGAAAAAGGCTGCGATCGACGAGGGATGCCGGGAAGATATTTCTGAGGAACTGGTAGACCGTGTAATCTTAAAAGAAATGAAAACAGTGAAGGAGCAGGTGGACACCTGCCCGGATGAACGTGCCGATCTGAAGGCGGAATATCAGGCAAGATATGAGATTATCAGTGAGTATGCACCGAAACTGCTGTCTGCTGAAGAAGTGAAAGCAGTTTTGACAGAAAAATTTGCGGATGTTATTGCAACGAAGAACAAGGGGCAGATCATGAAGGCGGTGATGGCAGAGCTGAAAGGAAAAGCTGACGGTAAGGTGATCAATCAGGTGGTATCCGAACTTTGCGGCTGATACGTATGAAAACCCTTAAACTGTCCATGCTAAGGAAAAGAGAATCGTGGTGAAAATAATATGAAATTTGATATGCACTGTCATACAAAAGAAGGTTCTATGGATGGAAGGGTACCGATGGAAGAGTATATTCTCCGGCTGAAAGAGCTGGGGTATAAGGGAATGCTGGTGACTGACCACAATTCGTATGATGGGTACCGGGAATGGAAAAACAATATTAAGGGCAAGCGGCATAAGGATTTTGTCGTGCTGAAAGGAATCGAATACGACACCATCGATGCGGGGCATATACTGATCATCATGCCGGAGGGTATCAAGATCCGTGTGCTCGAACTTCGCGGACTGCCCGTAAGACTGCTGATCGACGTTGTGCACAAAAACGGCGGTATTCTCGGGCCGGCTCATCCCTGCGGCGAGCGTTATCTGAGTATTCTGAACACGAAAAAGAAGAAAAGCAAGGATGAGATTCTGAGGAAATTTGATTTTATCGAGGCATTTAATGCGTGCGAGACAGAAGAGAGTAATGAGGCGGCACAGAGTCTGGCGACCAGGTATCACAAGCCTGGTTTCGGAGGAAGCGATGCACATCGCTATGACTGTATCGGTACAGCCTTTACGGATTTTCCGAAGGAGGTGCGCCGGGAGTCTGATCTGATACGTTATATTCAGCGGGGCGGTGAAGTGACCTACGGCGGTACGATCTACAGCAAAACCACAAAGGATAAAATCGGAAAATGGAATGCCGTGCTGGTGCAGTCGTTTGGCGTATATAACAAAACGGCGGAAATCTACCGGCGGCACAGAAGAAAAAAAGAACTGAAAAACATACAGGTTTAAAAATAGAAAAATGATATGGAAAAGGAACTATCAGAGATTGACATTTCTGATAGTTCCTTTTAAAATTCGTTGTCCATTGGAGTGTACCTCATTTTAGTTACTTAGATGCTTTTAGGTTCAAGTTACGTTTTTGGTGGTCCGTACCTCTCTTTCATCAGACTTTGGGGTGAATCGTTAAGTTCTCGGTGGTTTATCCTCCTTGTAGTACTTTTTTAATTTTTTATTTCTTTTGATGTTATAATTATATCGAATTAATAAGGAAAAGTCAATACTAAAAATAGAAAAAAATAAAAAAAGTAAATAGTAAACAGATATATAATTTGAAATTATCAAATAATCTGAAAACTAATGAAAGCAAGAAAATTCAATACAATTTGCAGGGTCTCTGAAAATCAGCAGCAGACATCTGCAAATTGCCCGCGCGTAAGCCTGGACAGTTCTGTCGGAGAGAGACGGATACTGCAGCCGATGCGGCCTCCGCTGATATATATGGCATCAAACTGAAGTGCGCTGTCATGGATAAAAGTCGGGAACTGTTTTTTCATTCCGATCGGACTGCATCCTCCGCGGACATAACCAGTCACTGAGTTGATATCCCGGACATGAATCAGTTCGACGGACTTTTCCCCCGCTGTTTTTGCCGCGTTTTTCAGATGAAGTTCCATTGCAATGGGAATAACGAATACATAATACTGCCTGCTCTTTCCCTGCGCTACCAGTGTTTTGAATGACTGTTCGACGGGGGCATTCGTGAGACTGGCCGTGTGGAGGCCGTCTATAAATTCATCACATTCATAATTCAATGCCTCATATGGAATTTTGTTTTTATCCAATATCCGCATGGCGTTCGTCTTGGTTTCCTTAGCCATACAACCACCTCCTGAAAAATATGTTTTATTGTACCGCAACTTTTATAAAACTGCAATGGCTGACATTTTGAATCTTAAAAAAACACTGGACAAACACAGGATTATGTGGTTTAATAATCATACATTCTAAAACACACCGTCAGTTCTGACGGAGAATTCCCTGACATTATAAAAATTAAAAACGGTAACATGATGACTGCCTAACATGTGAGGAGGTGTATGTTTGTCCGCATGTCACATGCTCATCCTTCAGATTTCCTTTCTTTCCATGTGCATGGATATACAGACGGAAAAGATCGCAAACCGCGGGGCCGGTATCTTCTGGTTCGCCGGTTTGGGATATCAGATCTGGCTTCGGAAACTTTCGGGAATCTGGGAGTTTGCGGCTGGAGCAGCAGTTCCGATCATTCTGCTGGCCGGACTGTTTGCACTGCGTATGCTGGGGCCGGGTGATATCAAATTATTCTCTGCACTCGGAGGCGTTATGGGGGTTGCGCCCATTATCCGGTGCATCATCTGTTCATTTTTAATCGGAGCCGTTTTGTCGGCTGCCGTCATCCTCCTTTGCAAAAATGCAGAGGAACGTCTGCGGTATTTCACCGCGTATCTTTCACAATGTTTCAAAGAGAAAACAATTTATCCTTATTACCGAACGGGAAGACGGATAGAGAACATTCATTTCAGCGTGCCGGTGTTTCTGGCGGTTGTCTTATACACGGGAGGGTTTTATTGAGTAACAGAGGCAGGAGCATATTCGCAGTCTGTGACCTGGAAGCTGCGTATGCTTGTAATTTTGTAGAATATATTCAGCACAAGAAAAATATTCCGTTCGAAGTGCGTGCATTCACGGGGACTGCACCGCTTCTGGAGCTGGCTGCGGCCAGGCATATTGATATACTTCTGATTTCGGACAAGGCCATGTGCGAAGCGGTGAAGAGCCTCGACATTGGTCAGATCGTGATCCTGTCAGAGGGAGTCCATGACCCCGCGCTGGACCGGTATCCAAGTGTCTACAAATACCAGTCATCCGATGCGGTGATCCGAGAGGTGATGAACTGCTATGGGGCGCGGGAGACACAGGCGCTCAATATGAGTATGGTGAAACCAAAGACAAGGATTCTGGGAGTGTACTCGCCGGTCGGGCGGACTGCAAAGACTTCTTTTGCGCTGACACTCGGGCAGATTTTATCAAGAACGAATGCGGTACTGTATATTAATCTCGAGGAGTATGCCGGATTTGAAGAGCTTCTGGGATGTGCATATGAGAGCCGACTGGGAGATTTGATCTATTATATCCGGCAGGGAAATGCGGGCATTGCATTAAAGTTAGCAGGAACCGTACAGACGGTCAATCATCTGGATTACCTGCCGCCGGCGCTGTCACCAATGGATATACAGAATGCGACGATCGACGAATGGCTCCGCATGCTGCGGGAGATAGAAGAGAATACGGCTTATGACACCGTGATACTGGATGTCGGCGACGGCGTTAATGAACTGTACACGCTTCTGAACCAATGTGAAACGGTCTACGTACCGGTCAGAAACGACGTAGTGTCTGCCGCGAAACTCCAGCAGTTTGAACAGCTCCTGAAAATGTGGGATTTTACGGGACTGCTGGAGCGGATGCAGAAGGTTCGCCTTCCGTATCACCGTACACTGAAACGGGGAAAAGAATATCTGGATGAACTGGTCTGGAGCGAGCTCGGGGATTATGTAAAGGAGCTGCTGAGGACACAAAAGGAGCGCGGCTGATGAAACATTTTGAGACACTGCACAGAGAGCTGATGGCGCTGCTGGAGACCTCGCCCGAATTGTCGGACGGGCAGATTCTGGAACTGATCGACGGTCTGCTGGTGGACTCAGAGACCGGGCGCTGTCTGTCACTGCGTGAAAAAGATGGACTGCGGGACGAGCTGTTCTGTTCCGTGCGAAGGCTTGATGTTCTGCAGGAACTGATCGACGATCCGCAGGTGACAGAAATCATGGTTAATGGCTGTCACAACATCTTTGTGGAGCGGGACGGACGTATCACCAGATTTGAAAAAAACTTTACCGCACCGGAAAAGCTGGAAGATGTAATACAACAGATTGTGGGGAAATGTAACCGAATTATTAACGAAAGCAGACCGATTGTGGATGCAAGACTTGATAATGGGGCAAGAGTTAATGCGGTTGTGGAACCTGTATCTCTGGACGGGCCTGCGCTTACCATACGGAGGTTTCCGGATGTACCGATTACGATGGAGACACTGATAGCATGGGGAAGCATCACCAGGGAGGCTGCCGGGTTTCTGAGAGATCTGGTAAAAAGCGGGTATTCCATCCTGGTGGGGGGAGGTACCTCGGCGGGCAAAACGACATTTCTGAATGCGCTTTCTAATTATATCCCGGGGGATGAGCGGGTCATAACAATTGAGGACACGGCGGAACTACAGATACAGGGTGTGGAGAATCTGGTTCGGCTGGAAGCGAGAACCGCAAATCTGGAGGGAGGAAAGTCGATTACGATCAGGGACCTGATTCGGACAGCGCTCCGTATGAGACCCGACAGGATCATCGTTGGAGAAGTCCGTTCCGAGGAAGCGATCGACCTGCTGCAGGCATGGAATACGGGTCACGAGGGGAGTATTGGGACTGCGCATGCAAACAGCAGCAGGGATATGGTCAGCAGGCTGGAGACGATGGTACTGATGGGGATGCAGCTCCCTCTGGAGGCGATACGCAGACAGATCGCATCAGGCATCGATGTGATGATACATATCGGGAAAACAAAAAAGAAACAGAGAAAAGTAATGGAAATCTGCGAGGTGACGGGGCTTTGCGGCGGAGAGGTGCAGCTCCGTCCACTGTACCGGTGGGATGATGAGATGCAGCAGCTGGAAGCAAAAGAACGGCTTAAAAACACAGAAAAACTGGAAAGGATGATGCGGTATGAAGCTGGATTATAGAGTTTATCATTTTACGAAACGTGAGGCTGTGAGGTATGCAGGGGAAGCGTCCGCATTGTGTCTGTTGGTAAATCTTCTGTGCTACCGTTCGTGGTGGGCGCTGGCGATGTTTTTCGTTGTGCCGCCGCTCTATTTTCGGCATAAGAAGAAATATCTGATAGAACGGAGAAAGAAGAGGCTGAATTATGCGTTCAAGGATGCGCTGGCGTCACTTTCGGTCGCGTTAAAGGCGGGATATTCCATGGAAAATGCCATTGCAGAGTGTATCCGTGATCTCAGAAATATTTATGAAGAACATGATCCGATCCTGCAGGAATTTCTTTATCTGCAGAGTCAGCTGAGTGTCAGTGTTCCGATTGAGCAGCTGCTGTCTGATTTCGGGAACCGGTGTGATGTGGAGGACATTCGGAACTTTGCTGGTGTTTACGGAATCGCCAAGAGAAGCGGGGGCAACCTGAGCCGGATCCTGCAGGATGCCGCACGGACTCTGAATGACCGGATCGAAGTACAGAAAGAGGTGGAGGCGTGTGTGGCGGCTAAAAAGATGGAACAGACGATCATGAGCGTGGTTCCCTGCGGGATCATTCTATATATGCAGGCGATGTCACCGGGATTTCTGGATGTACTCTATGGAAGCGCGGCCGGCGTCTGCGTCATGACGGCATGTCTCGCGGGATATGCGGCAGCGTTCTGGATGGGAAGAAAAATTGTAAGGATCGAGGTGTAAGGATGCTGGTGTTTTCTGCGATTCTGACGGTGGGATTTATAATGCTGATACTGTGTTCGCTGAGGGTGAAGGTTCCAGAGGAGATAAAAGGTTTCAGAAGGTTGTTTTTACAGTGTGCGGTCTGCATTCAAAAGCGGGTTTCAGATACGGGGCTGTGCCTGAAACCGCAGGTACTGGCAGGGGCGCTGGCAATACTTGCAGCAGGCAGTGTGCTGGCGCTGAGCGTGTCTGTGCTTCAGGAGATCGGAGGACAAACTGCGGTAACTTCGCTGGAACGGGAGGAGGATCATAACAATGTGTACTGGGAGACTTTACAGGTGCAGAGGGAAAACGGGAAGGTCGTCGATATTACCGTTGAGGTTCCGGGACGGCAATATACAAAAGAAGAAACGGAAAAGTGGCTGGACCGCGCCGAAGAAGAACTGGAGCAGATAATACCCGGAGAAAATGAATCGCTGGACAGGGTGGAACGGCCGCTGAATCTCGTAAAGGAGTTTGATGATATCCCGGTGAGTATCAGCTGGGGCAGCAGTGACCCTGCCGTGCTGGACTGGGAAGGGGTGCCTCAGGAGGGGATCCCTGAGGGGGGAACGAAGGTAAAGCTGTATGCCACGCTCACCTGTCAGGAGCAGATCCGGGAATGTGAGAAAACAGTCACTGTATATCCGGAAAGCAAACACGGGGACGCAGCCTGGGAGCAGGAGATTTATAGGACGCTGAAAAGCATGAATGCAGATCCCGGGGACGGACAGTTCTATCTGCCGGAGAAAGTCGGTGGAGAAGCAGTCGTATGGAAAAGGGATACGGCGCGGGCTGGAGGTGTGGTTCTGGTCGTTGCCATGGTTCTGGCAGCTGTCTGGATCATCGGAAGACAGCAGGAAGAAAAACAACAGGAACAGAAGATCAGGGACCAGATGATGACGGATTACCCGGATATATTGAACAAGTTTACACTGCTGCTGAATGCCGGCATGAATACCAGAAAGGCATTTACAAAAGTTGCCCTCGATTACAGAAAGTCGATAAGCAGGCAGGGAGAAAAGTCCCCGAGGAGGGCGGCTTACGAGGCAATCGCGGCCGTCTGCCAGGAGATGGAGCAGGGAGTGCCGGAGGCAGAAGCGTATACACATCTGGGCGTCAGATGTCAGCTGCCGGCATACAGAACATTTGCCGCGCTTCTGGTTCAGAATCTCCGCAGGGGCAGCGGAGAAATTCTGGAGATCATGGAGCGTGAGGCTATGGATGCATTTGAAAACCGGAAACGCAGGGCTAAGGTAATCGGAGAACAGGCGGGAACCAGACTGCTCGTGCCGATGGTGCTGATGCTGGTGATTGTCTTTGTGGTCCTGCTGGTACCCGCGGGTATGAGTTTTCTGTAAACAGGGTATGAAGGACAGGCTGCGAACCGTATGCGGGAAAGGAGGTGAGGCTTATGGGCTGCATGATCCGTGATTTTATGATGGAAGAAGACGCGATTGGTGTCGTAGAAATTATCTTAATTCTCGTCGTTTTGATCGGGCTGGTAATTATCTTTAAAAACCAGCTGGTCAGTCTCGTGAAAAACATTCTTTCAAAAATCACAAGCCAGAGCAACAGTATTTAGGAAGGGAGGCACACCTTGCACGACAAAGGGAGTATAACAGCGTATGTAAGCCTGATAATGGTGCTGATGATTTCTCTGCTTTTGACTGGTCTGTATTCGGTACAATTGGCGGGGGCCAGGGTACAGATGGTCAGCGCAGTGGATCAGGGACTATATTCACTTTTTGCACGCTACGACCGCACGCTGCTGGAGCGGTATCACCTGTTTTATATTGACGGGAGCCGCGGTCAGGGAAACATGCAGATGGGAAATCTGTTTGGGACCATGGAGGAGGACATCGCCCGGATTTTGTTTAACCGTGTGGATGGGAATCATAACGGAAATATTGGAGATTTGGTAATGCAGGGCGGCGGAATCACCGGGTACACACTGGCAACTGACAGCGGCGGGAACAGCGTGAAAGAGCAGGCAGCGGCGTATATGAAAGCATCTCTTGGCACGCAGGGTGTGCGTCTTCTTCTGGAAAAAAGCAACAGAGACAGGGAGACGGCACAAAACATGGAAAGTGCCGGAGAAAGCATCGAGACAGGAGAGTCACTGGAAGCGTACGACCATCTGAAAGAGCAGGCAGGACAGGAACAGGAGTCCGGGGAAGGTGCAGGAAAAGAGATGGTGCCGCCGGAGATACCGGAGGACTTCGTGAATCCCATAGAGACAGTGCGGGAGTTAAAACAACAGGGGATTCTGTCACTGGTACTTCCTGCCGGTAAAGAGCTTTCAGGCAGGACACAGGAATTATCCGCACTGGTCTCAGGGAGAAAACTGGAAACAGGAATGGGAATACAAGGGATTGGGCGGAATGAAGGAGGAGTCACGGAGGAGATTCTGTTTGGGGAGTATATTCTGCAGCACTGTGGCAGCTTCCGCAGCCCGCAGCCCTGTGAGGGGCTTGCCTATCAGGTGGAGTATATCCTGCAGGGAAATCACAGTGACATTGCGAATTTAAAGGGAGTAGTTCACAAACTTCTTCTGATGAGGGAGGCGGCGAATCTGCTGCACCTTTATCAGGACCAGGCCAAACGTGCACAGGCGCAGGCGGCAGCCGGTGTCATCGCATCATTTCTGCTGCTTCCCCAGGCAGTTCCCGTGGTGGAACAGATTTTGCTGGTGTGCTGGGCGTATGCGGAGAGTATTCTGGATGTCAGGGGGCTTCTGGCAGGGGAGAAGGTGCCGGCATTCAAGGACGCATCATCCTGGCAGCTTGCTCTTTCAAACATCCCGCGGCTGTTTGACGGCGCGGATGATCTCAGGAAAAATAATGACAAAGGGATGACCTACAATGATTATCTGAGAATCCTGCTCGGTATCAGAAACAGCAGGCAGAAAACAGAAGGTTGTCTGGATATGATGGAGATGGGAATGAGGGCAGAAGAGGGCAGCCGCAATTTCAGGATGGATTGCTGCCTGTACACTGCAGAAGTACAATTTTCATTTACCGCGGGAAGGGGTAATACGTATGAGGTCATCCGCGGATATGGATATGATATGTAAAAACATAAGGAGGTGTATGGAGATGCTCTGCCGAAGGGTGCAACTGTCAACTTTATCAAAAAAGAAAATAGAAAACTCTCTTCAGGCAAATCATAGCATGTTTCCCCCGGCGCAAAATGATACGCCCTCCGGCAGAGTGTCTCCATGCATCTCCGAAACACAAAGGGGAAGCCTTACTGTAGAGGCCGCGTTCGTAGTGCCGATATTTTTTCTGGCGCTGGTGCTTGTGATCAGCCTGATGGATATGGTGAGGGTACAGACCAGGGTGGCGCTGTCGCTGAACCAGAGCGCAAAAAAACTTGGCATGTACGGCTATGCGGCGGAAAAGGCACTGAGCGAATCACCGGTGGGAAAGCTGGAGGGACCTGTCTGTGCCGCTTACGCAGCGTCACAGCTTCCCGGGGAAGCAAGGACAGAAGTCTCCCTGACAGGTTCATCCTACAGAGATCATATCGTGGAGTTAAGAGCAGCAGGCGTCTACCGTTTTCCAGTCTCATTTTTTGGACTGAGCAGGGTAAAGTTTCAGGCAGCGGCACGGGTTCATGCATGGACCGGATATCGGGCGGAGGAAGATGAGCGTTCAGGTAAAACGGAAGAGATGGTTTATGTTGCAGACCGCAGGACGGTATATCATATATACGGAGACTGTTCACACCTTCAGCTGACGATTTATTGCACGGATACCCGGGGGGTGAGGGACCAGCGCAACGAGAGCGGAAGCAGATATCACGCCTGTCCGCACTGCGCTGAGGATGCGGGGAATACCGTGCTGTACATTACGCCGCAGGGTGACCGCTATCATGCAGACCCTTTATGTTCAGCCTTAAAGAGAACAGGAAGACTTGTGAAGAAATCTGAGGTGGGAGGGCTTTCTGTCTGCAGCCGGTGTGCGGCGCGGGGTACGTGAACAGGAGGTAATAAATATGAATACGTTACAGGGCATGCTGCTCATGTTTTTGGGCATCAATACGATATATGATCTGCGGTTCCGAAAGATATTGCTCTGGTCAGTCGCTGCATTTTCAATCACAGGGGTCTGCGGGGCGTGCCTGCTGGAGCAGAAGGGACTGCTATGGCAGCTTCAGGGTACGATCCCGGGAATACTGCTGCTTCTGATCGGAAAGATGACAGACGGCGGGGTCGGTTACGGTGATGGACTTGTGGTTTGTGTGACAGGCATCTATCTTGGCCTTTGGGTGACCTGTGAAGTTGTTTTAACTGCCCTGTTTCTTTCCGCGCTGTGGGGTATCGTTCAGGTGGTGATACACAGAAAAGGAAAGCATCAGGAGTTTCCGTGGATTCCCTTTTTAATGATCGCATGCGCAGGAAGGATGTTGTAATGGAGGATATGAGAAAACAGATCAATCGGGGAAGTATGACGGTAGAAGCATCATTTATCGTACCGCTTGTCCTGATGGTCATTTTTTTATCGATGCTGCTGGCATTTTGCGTTCATAACCGGGCATGGTATACGGCAGCAGCGGCGGAAACTGTATTGACTGCGGCTTCGGAAGGCGTCAGGAAAGAGAAGAATGCGGAAAGGCTCCTTTCAGAAAAAATGAAAGAGCGGTCACAGAAACAGGGTTTTCCGATTTGGAATCTGTCTGTGGACACATGGGTGCAGAATGATAAGGTCACGGCAGCAGCAGAAGCGGCTTCCGGAAGGACCCTGGGAGGAGGAGGATGGAGGTTTAAAGTTCAGGAGACGGTGCAGATTGTCAGACCTGTGGCCTTTATCCGAAAAATACAGGGGCTCTCCGCGCTGATGGGGGAGTGAGGATGAAGGTTACCTACAAAAGAGATTATCATCACAGTTTTCTGATTCTGACGGAGGATCAGATGCCGGATTGCGAGTCATATCCGGTACGTATGCTGCTGAGCGGTCTGATTCCCGGGATATTGAAGTGCAAAGTCCATCACATTGATAATGAACTTATGTTTTATTATGACATCACATCAAGACAGTCATTAAGTTCCTTATACGAATCAAAAAAATTGAGAAAAAAGGACTTGACGTTAATCATTAATGCCCTGCTGGAAGTAATGGAGGAAATGGAATCCTATCTGATCAGCCCGTCAGGTCTTTTGCTGCTCCCGGATTATGTGTTTATGAATGCTGCGGAGGAAGTGGGATTTTGTTACTGGCCCGGCAGCTTGAACGGGGAAAATGAAAACATGAAGGGGTTTACCGAATACCTGCTCCCTAAGATTGATCACTGTGACCAGGAAGCAGTGGTCCTGGGTTATCAATTCTATAGAAAGGCTCTGGAAGGTCAGATCTGTGCTGAAGATATACGTAAAGAGATGCATCACAGCCACGCGGATATGCAGGAAGAAGAAAGTCAGCACGAATACACACAGACTTCGGCAGCGGATGAAGAGCTGTTGGAACAGGAGCGAATCCAGAGACAAAAGCTGCTGGAAGAGATGACGAAACCGGAGGAGGAGATTCGGGTATCCCGGCGTGTGCAGACGGCAATGAAGGCTGTCGGCGGGGGATTTCTTGTTTTTGTATATATCTATCTGATCAAAAACAGGTATTTTTCCTGGCAGATGGCAGCGATAACAGGAGGGGGATTCGTGATTGCCCTGACGGCGGGGATGATCGCAGATAAACTTCGAAAGAAAAAGGATAAAAGCGAAGGACCCTTCAGTGACGAGCCGGAGAGTTCTTTTCATACAGGGGAACCGGAGCCGGACCATGAGTTCGCCGGGGAAGAACCCAGGGAGCACCTTATCAGTGAAGAGAATCAGACATGTCTGTTATATCCGGAGAAATTACAAGGAGATGCCAGGCTTCTTCCGGAATCGCCGGCTGACGGTCAGGAGATCATACTGGAGGAGGGAATCACGGTTATCGGAAAGTTGGAAGGTGCCGTGGATGCCGTTCTCAATTACCCGGCAGTCAGCCGCCTGCATGCAAAAATTGTCCGCAATGGGAACTGTAAGGTATACGATATGAATTCCAAAAACGGTACATATGTAAACCATGAGGCTGTTGTGGGGGAACAGGGGTGTGAGGTTCAGGACGGAGATCTGATCACCTTTGCAAACCTGACTTACCGCTTGCAGTTTTGGGAAGAATGAACTATAATGATGGACAATATAGAGTAAAGGCGGAGAAAGAATTGTCAGAAGTGCAGTATCAGATGAATGAGGATGCCATCGACCGGATGAGGAAACGGCCGAAAAACTGGGCAAACATAATGATGGCGGCTGCCAATATCCTGGTATTTCTGCTGGTGGAGCTGACCGGGAGCAGTGAAGATACGTCCCACATGATCACATGGGGAGCCGCATACACGCCGCTGATCAGTGACGGACAGTTTTACCGGCTGTTTACCTGCATGTTCCTTCACTTCGGATTTGAGCATTTGTTTAATAATATGCTGCTGCTTATATTCATAGGCGATTACCTGGAGCGCTATGTCGGTAAACTCCGCTACCTGGCGGTTTACCTGATCGGAGGACTCGGCGGCAGCGTCGCCTCGTATATCTTTAACGTGGAAACGGGGCAGGCAGTGGTTTCAGCAGGAGCCTCCGGGGCAGTGTTTGCGGTCATCGGCGGAATGCTGTATATTGTAATACGCAATAAAGGAAGACTGGAAGACATTTCACTGCAGAGGTTGATGCTGATGGTGGCACTGTCCATCTACTTTGGCTTTGCCTCCGGAGGTGTGGACAATGCTGCCCACATCGGAGGTTTGGTGTGCGGAATGATCATATGTATTCTGGTTTATCGAAAGCGTGCTACACATAAGTAATCGGAAGACAAATCGTGAATACGGCTCCGCCTTCTTCGGCTGCAGACGCTTCTATGGTACCGCCGTGGGCTTCAACGATATTTTTGGAGATCGCAAGTCCGAGTCCGGTGCCATTTTTCTTGTGCGTGACGAAGAAATCAAACAGTGAATCTAAAAATTCTTCAGGGATGCCGGGTCCGCTGTCCTGAATTCGTACAGTGACCTGATCCAGGTCGGCAGTCAGATGGATGGTTATCCTGCCGCCAGATTCTCCGATCGCCTCCGAAGAGTTTCGGATGAGGTTCAGGAACACCTGTCTGAGACGATGACGGTCCATGAGAAAGGGCGGGACAGCGCCGTCTTTTTTTAACTGGATGGTAATGTTTTTCTCGGAGAGCGTCGGTTCCGTATCCGCGATCACTGTTTTCAGAATGGAGAGGATGCTGACTTCCTCACGGCTGAGCTTTTGCGCATTGTTGTATGCGGACAGATTTTCCAGCAGTTCCCGCAGAAAACGCATATTTTCCGTAATCTCAGTCCAGTAATGGTAGGAGGTTATTTCCGGATGGGAAGAGCCCAGAAGCTGCAGAAAACTGTTGATCAAAGTGACCGGGTTTCGTATTTCGTGGCTGACCATGGAAAGCTGCAGCTGATTTTGTTTGTTCATGAGACTGCAGACCTCCATGGCCTGGGAGCTTTCCTGGCATAATTGCCCGATTTTTGCTTGTTCTTCTTTAGATAACATGATTTTCACCTCTTTTATGGTAGTTTATCACTAGATTTTTTAAATAGCAAACAATATTATGTTGCAAATTTCCCCAAAATGCGACACAATAGAGAAAAGAACATGTTTCTTTTATTAGAATTTTAGGAGGGTGCTATTGATGGCAGATTGTATTTTTTGTAAAATTGCGAATGGAGATATTCCATCGGCAACGTTGTATGAGGATGACCAGTTCCGGGTAATTCTGGATCTTGGACCAGCCAGCAGAGGACATGCGCTGATACTACCGAAAGAGCATTATGCAAATATTTATGAGATTCCGGAAGAACTGGCTGGCTCAGCAATGGTCCTTGCGAAAAAGATGGCATCAGTTATGACGGACGCCCTCGAGTGCACCGGGTTTAATCTGGTTCAGAACAACGGTCAGGCAGCTGGCCAGACAGTATTTCACTTTCATATACATTTAATCCCGCGTTATGATAATGATGAAGTGAGGCTTGGCTGGAAGATGGGAGAGCTAACAGAGGCGGACAGGGAAGAAATTTTAAGCAAAATAAAAAAAGGGATAAGATGATCTAGAGGGGGATGGCAATGAATTTGTCACGATTCAACGAAATTTATGATCAGTACTATCTCATGGTGATGAAGGTCGCTTATAATGTTCTGCGCGATTATCACTATGCACAGGATATTTGTCAGGAAGTGTTTGTGTTACTGTATCTTAAGCGTGATATACTGGATGAAGAATATATCAAACCGTGGCTGCTGGTTACTGCAAAGAGAAAAGCAATTGATTTGCAGAGGAAGAAGTATTACGGCCGGGAGTTCTGTGAGGACGGCATCACGCTTGAACGGGGCACAGGAGAAAATATTGAAAATGATTATGTAAGGAAAGAATTCCAGAGTTCAATTCTTGAAGCGTTAAAGAAAAGGGACAGGCAGTGGTACGAAATCTTCTTTCGGGTTACCGTTGAAGGTGAAAGCCAGAAATCAGTTGCAGAAGATTTAGGTATCAGCCTGTCCAATCTGAGAATTAAGCTTCACCGCGCTAAAGTTTGGATGCGGGAAACATTTCTGGAAGAGTATAAAAGTTGATATCGCCGTGATCGCCTTATTTGATTCGGCATTCTTCTATCAGCTGCAGGATTTTTTCAATAGAATCCATTTCCTGATTTTTTGACATTGCCTCGATATAGGACTGACGATTATGGTAAAGTTCGGTGATTGCGTTGTAAAGCGTATTATCCGTAATCTGTTCTTCCTCCAGAACCATACTGTAGCCAAGCCGTTCGAAGGAGCGGGCGTTTAAAATCTGGTCTCCGCGGCTGGCTTTGGCAGAGAGAGGAATCAAAAGATTTGGTTTTTTAAGAGAATTAATTTCACAGATTGCATTGGCTCCGGCGCGCGATATCACGATATCTGCAAGAGCGAATAAATCGGCTAATTCTTTTTTAATGTACTCGTATTGTACATAACCTGAGATATTCTGAAGGGACTCATCCAGTTTATCTTTACCGCAGAGGTGAATCACCTGAAAGCTTTCTAAAAGCTGCGGTAAGATCCGGCGGACGGCATCGTTGACAGCTGCTGCTCCGAGACTGCCGCCGATGATCATGACGACCGGCTTGCCCGGTGAGAGTCCCGTAAATTCAAGTGCAGCGATTCGGTTTCCGCTCAGCAGTTCCTGACGAATAGGGGTTCCTGTCAGCACTGCCTTATCTGGCGGGAGCTGAGAGACGGTCTCCGGAAAGTTGCAGCAGACTTTTACTGCTGAAGGAATACACAGCTTATTGGCGAGACCTGGTGTCATATCAGATTCATGTATGATGGCAGGTATTTTTCGATGCTTTGCTGCAATGACAACCGGTACTGTCACGAAACCACCTTTGGAAAACACAATGTCTGGTTTCAGATCTTTTAAAAGCTTTTTGGCTTCGCCGTAGCCTTTGAGTACTTTAAATGGGTCAGAAAAGTTTTTTGGGTCGAAATATCTTCTCAATTTACCGGAAGAAATTCCGTAATACGGAATACCCAGTTCTTCTATTAGTTTTTTCTCGATACCGTCATAAGAGCCGATGTAGGAAATCTGGTAACCACGTTCCTGCAGGCGCGGCAGCATGGCAATATTGGGTGTGACATGGCCGGCTGTGCCGCCGCCGGTGAGTACAATGTGCTTCATGGAATAACCTCCTGATGTTCATTACGGCAAAGTCTACCGCTTTAACCGCTTAATTTATTATTATCCGAAGGGATGGAAAAGTCAAGGAATTCCATAATCGTGAAGGAGTTTAGGGTTTGATGAAGTTAAAAAGACAAAAATCATTAGTTGATGAGATGGAGAGATCGTTTCTGGAGGAAGCGAAACAGATAGAGGATGAGATTGAAGAAGTTCAGCTGGAAGAAGATCCCGTTGATAAAGAGAAACTGCGCACCGCTATTTTGACGGAAGGGATCGAGACTGAGCAGAAAGAGAATCCGAAACCAAAGAAAAAGTCAATGCCGAGAAAAATTGGTCAATTGGCTGCAATGCTGGTTTTATGCATGGTGGGCATCTTTGGGTTTTCTATGACCAGCCAGGGTAACCGAATCTTCCTGGTGAATAAGGTTGAGGAGTTTTTTGGGAAGAAAGTGAGCATTCAATTCAACAATAAAAGCAATGCTGCTTTTAATGAAGACAAAGATTATAGGGTAAAAGAAGACATTGAAAAGGAGCTGGAGATTGATGTTCCGCTGTTCTTTTATATACCGGAAGGCTTCGAGTACCTGAGCCATGAGGTCCATCCGGAGGCGGAGACTGCTACGATCTCTTATCAGTATGGAGAAGATAATATAATCTCACTGCAAATGTTCGGCAACAATGGTGATTTTACGAGGGGAACCAGTATCGACGGCATTTTGAAAAAATCGATCAGACTGGAAAGCGAGGATCTGACAGTGGATTTATGGATGCTTGAAAATGAAATCAACGACGACAAGGCGTACTGTGCGCAGTGGATGTATAAGAATACGCATTATATTCTTCAGGGAATAATAGAGGAGGAGGTGCTGGAAAAATTGTTGGAAAACATGCGCTACTGATGTAATGTTTCAAACTTTCTTACGTATTCTTGCCGTAATGTAAGAGCGCAAATATACAATGAAAGAAGGGACAAGATGAGAAAGCAGAGATGGAAAAAATTTGCAGCCGCCTTACTGAGCTGTATTATGACGGTTTCCTGTCTGATGGTCAATGTATACGCCGATAGCGATCTGGAGGAGATCATAGTACCCAGCTATCATACGACATCGGAGACGGAGACGGAGGTGTCGGCGACCAGCCAGGTGCTGGTGCGCGGAGCACATCTGGCAAGAGGCTCAGTTAGTTTAGGAAATAAAGGCGGCGGTTCCATAAGTATCTATGGAGATGTTAAAGCGTTCCATACATGTGACATGCTGTATTTAGATCTCTACCTGGAAAGGTCGACCAATGGAAGTTCATGGACGAGTTACAAGTCATGGAGCTATACCAAAGAAAACGCTTCTTCGTTCGAAAAATCGTTTACAACGACGGTTCCCACAGGATATTACTACCGCCTGAAAGGTATCCATGCGGCGAAAGAGGGAGGCGTGAAAGAAACTACCTCAACAGTAACTGGCTCAAAGTACATCGGTTAAGCCTGTATTTCGCTGAATCTTAGCAATCCGGCATCCCACCCATCTTCAATATAACTTAAAATCATTCTTACATTACAAAAGATAAAGGGATGGGCGGGGATGCCATGTAACTCGTTAACTTATTATTTTTAGAAACTAAAAAAATAATCGAAACACAGGGTTCCCTGACAGTACTGTTTTTCTGCCATAAAAGACAACTGAATAGAGAATCGGAATCCTGGAGATGCTACCGGTATGGCGCGTTATGTATCGGAGGGATCTCAAAAAAAACATATTTAAATGTAAGGTTCACCCCCTGTACACCGCCCCGTGTGCAGGGGGCTTTTCCGTTTGTGTTTTCACCGCACAGGCGGTATAATGAAAGCATACATTATAATACTGACCGGACTTGAAGAAGGGGTCGGCTAAGGGGGTTTGTCTATGCAAGTTACTTTTTTAGGAGCTACCCATGAGGTTACCGGAAGCTGTACGCTGGTCGAGTCGAACGGACACCGGTTCCTGGTGGACTGCGGGATGCAGCAGGGACCGGATGTTTATGAGAATCAGGAGCTGCCGGTGACGCCTTCGGATATAGAATTTGTTCTATTGACGCATGCGCATATTGACCATTCAGGTAACCTTCCGCTGCTTTACTCAAAGGGGTTCCGAGGCACGATTTATGCCACGAATGCGACGAGGGATTTGTGTGAGATCATGCTGAAGGACAGTGCACACATTCAGATGTTTGAGGCGGAATGGAGAAACAGAAAAGGCCGCAGAAGTGGAAAAGAGGAGTTTGTGCCCGCGTATACATTCGAGGATGCGCTGGGGGCGATAGAATTGATCGCTGGCTGCAACTACCAGGAGATTGTGAACATCACGGATGGTGTTCAGGCACGCTTCGTGGATGCGGGACATCTGCTGGGGTCTTCCAGCATTGAAATCTGGCTGACGGAGGAAGATGAGAAAAGAAAAATTGTCTTCTCAGGGGATATCGGCAACGAAGAACAGCCGATCATTAAAAATCCGCAGTATATCGAGCAGGCAGATTACGTTGTGATCGAATCCACGTACGGAGACCGGGTTCATGAGAAGGTTGAGGATTATACCACAATGCTGGCGGATGTGATACAGCAGACCTTTGATAGAGGCGGCAACGTCGTGATTCCGTCGTTTGCGGTGGGAAGAACCCAGGAGATGCTGTATTTTCTCAGACAGATCAAACAGCAGAAGCTGGTTCAGGGCTATGGAGACTTTAAGGTGTACGTCGACAGTCCGCTTGCCGTGGAGGCGACGAATATTTTCCAGGAGCATCATGAGGAGTGTTATGATGAGATCGCCCGGGCTATCCTGAACGAGGGGGTGAACCCGATCAGCTTTCCGGGGCTCAGGCTGTCTGTCGGTACGAATGAGTCGAGAGCGATCAATGCGGATGAAGACCGAAAAGTCATTATCTCGGCGAGCGGGATGTGCGATGCGGGGCGCATTAAGCATCACCTGAAGCATAATCTCTGGAGGAAAGAGTGCACGATTCTGTTTGTCGGCTATCAGGCGGTTGGAACGCTGGGAAGGATTCTGCTCGAAGGTGTGGATACGGTAAAACTGTTTGGTGAAGAGATCATCGTTCAGGCTGATATCCGCATGCTGCCGGGAATCAGCGGCCATGCCGACGTGAACGGGCTGCTCAGATGGGCAGGGGCATACAAAAAGGTGCCGAAGATGATGTTTGTGAATCACGGTGATGATATAGTATGTGATGTCTTTGCGAAGAGGCTGCATGATGAGCTTGGGATTCCAAGCATGGCGCCGTTCAGCGGGACTGTATACGACTTGAAGACGAACACCTGCGTGCTGGAGACTCAGGGAGTTGAGAAGAAGAAGAGGGTGAAGGCAGTGAAACCTTCGTCCGTATATGAACGGCTTGTGGCTGCCGGTCAGCGGCTGATGACGGTGATTCGCCATAATGAGGGCGGGGCAAATAAAGATCTTGCCAAGTTCACCGGGCAGATTAATTCCCTCTGTGATAAGTGGGACCGGTGACCCCCGTTAAGCGTTAACCTATAGTATAAGAAGAAATACCCACAGCCGCACCGGTGATTGTGCTGCTGTGGGTATCAGATTTTACAGGGTAGCCTTCAGCGCTTTTGCGAGCTGGTCAGGACATGAGGTCTGCTTGAAGCCGCACCGGATGCCTTCCAGCCGGCTGATGACTTCAGATACTTCCATCCCTTCTACCAGAGAAGCGAGTCCCTTTGTGTTCCCGTTGCAGCCGCCCTGAAACTGTACATTGAATACTTTTCCGTTTTCAACCTCGAATTGGATCGATGAAGAACAGACACCTTTTGTTTTATATACCATACTTAATTCCTCCCTTACAGCTTGAAATTATGTTAACTTGAGCTTTTTGATCTGTGCTTATATGGTATTATAGCAAAGAATAAAAAAAGATGCTACAGGAATATTCCATTGGAGGAATGTCTTTGCTATAATGAGGCAGGAAGAACCGGCATCACATATATGAAAGGGAGAGAAACAACAATGAATAAGATAGGCATTATCGGAGCAATGGACGAAGAAATCATAAAATTAAAAGAACTGATGAAGGATGTAACGGTGGCTGTCAAGGCTTCTATGGAGTTTCATGCAGGAACGCTTGAGGGGAAGGACGTCGTTGTCGTGCGTTCCGGTATCGGCAAGGTCAATGCGGCTGTCTGCACACAGATTCTGGCAGATGACTATCATGTAGATGCCGTAGTCAATACGGGGATCGCAGGGTCCCTGAGACAGGAGATCAATATCGGTGATATTGTGATTTCCACCGATACGCTGCAGCATGACGTGGATGCAAGGGCATTTGGATATGCAGTGGGACAGATTCCTAGAATGGAAGTGCTGTCATTTCCGGCGGATGAGAATCTGATCAGACAGGCGGAGGCATCCTGCCGGGAGGTAAACCCGGATCTCGGTGTCTTCAGAGGCAGAGTGGTGAGCGGTGACCAGTTTATCGCGGATGCCGGAGTCAAAGACAGTATCACTACCAATTTCGGCGGGTACTGCACTGAGATGGAAGGAGCCGCGATCGGACAGGCGGCGTATCTGAACCAGGTGCCGTATGTGGTGATTCGTTCGATATCTGACAAGGCGGATAACAGCGCAGTCATGGATTATCCGACTTTTGAAAGACATGCGATTGAAAATGGAGTGCGTCTTGTCGTGCACATGGTGCGAAATCTGTAGAAATCTGACGACTACGATTTTTGCATGAAAAAGTCGAACGATTTTTGTTTCCAAAATCCCCCGGCTGCTATATAATGACGATACCGAAGCAGGAGTTTCGGTCCAAAAAAAGGGGGTAACGAATTATGTTAAATAGTATGATGCAGAATAACACATTGTTTTATGCGATTGCAGCGCTTACGGTCCTGGGGACGGTATGGATGCTGATGGTCAACGCCTTTTTCGGCAGGACGATCCGTGATATGGACAAGATGGAATCGCCGAAAGGCAAGTGGATGAAAGAATTCATAAAGAACTATCAGATACGGGTTATGAAACATCAAAAGATACAGAATGCAGAAGCGTTTATCCGCACACAGCTGAACAGGGGCAAAAGCTTCGGAGTTTTTATTTACCAGCTGAAACGCTGGAGCGGTTACTGCGGCCTCGCATGTATCATACTGATGGGCATTGGGTTATATGGAACGTATATTTATGATTATTCCCAGATGGCACGCTATCAATACCTGCTTGCAGGAGTGCTGTCTTCACTGATACTCCTTCTTCTCCGTCCGTTTCTCTGTTTTGGACAGAAGGAAGATATGCTGCTGGACGGACTGACTGATTATATGGAGAATCAGTCGGAAGTGTCTGAACAGCAGGAAGTAATAACAGCAGCCGTACAGGAGGACAAGGATAGCCTGGCAGCACAGGTTACCGAGGGGATCCGCCAGACGGCAGCCAGTTCCTCCAAGTTTTCACATCTTCTGACACCGGAGGAAGAAAACATTATGCGGGAGGTAATAAAAGAGTATTTGACTTGATTCGAAGGCTTTATTCTGATAAACTGTAAAGTATGAAATACAGGAGAAACTGATAGGAAAAGGGGTACGTGCATATGGGAAAAAAAGTTACAGTTGATTATCGAAAAGCAGTGGATTTTATTGGTGACCATGAGTTACAGTCCATGAAGGGAATCGCCCAGGCTGCGGGAAAAGTGTTGGTTGACAAGTCTGGACAGGGCAATGATTTTCTGGGATGGATTGATTTGCCGGTGGCATATGACAAAGTGGAATTTGCCCGCATCAAAGAATCAGCGGCTAAGATTCAAAGTGACTCTGACGTACTTCTTGTTATCGGAATCGGCGGCTCTTATCTGGGGGCGAGAGCGGCGATTGAATTTTTAAGACATGGTTTCTATAATAACCTGTCAAAAGAAGCCCGCAAAACTCCGGAAATTTATTTTGTAGGTAATAATATCAGCAGCAATTATATCCAGGGCCTGATCGATGTGGTCGGGGATCGGGATTTCTCTATTAATATGATTTCCAAGTCGGGGACGACCACGGAACCGGCGATCGCCTTCCGGGTGTTCAAGGAAATTTTGGAACGTAAGTACGGGAAAGAGGAAGCGGCTAAGAGGATTTACGCGACGACTGACAAAGCCAGAGGGGCCCTTAAGAACCTGGCGACGGAAGAAGGCTATGAGAGCTTTATCGTTCCGGATGACGTCGGCGGAAGATTTTCTGTACTGACAGCGGTAGGCCTGCTGCCGATAGCAGTCAGCGGGGCGGATATCGACCTGTTGATGCAGGGCGCGGCGGACCAGAGAACATTATCACTGGAAGAGCCATTTGAAAATAACGATGCACTGCAATATGCAGCCATCCGCAACATTCTCCTTAGAAAAGGAAAAACGGTGGAGGTACTGGCAAATTATGAGCCGAGCCTGCACTATGTGTCTGAGTGGTGGAAGCAGCTGTATGGTGAGAGCGAAGGGAAAGACCAGAAGGGTATTTTCCCGGCGGCAGTGGATCTGACTACGGACTTACATTCAATGGGGCAGTTTATCCAGGACGGTGCGAGAATCATGTTCGAAACTGTTTTGGATGTGGAAGAATCCCGTTGTGAAATTAAGATGAAGGAAGAACCGGTAGACCTGGACGGCCTGAACTACCTGGCTGGACAGACGGTTGATTTTATAAATAAAAGTGCCATGAACGGTACGATTCTGGCACATACCGACGGCAGTGTACCGAACCTGATGGTGCATATCCCGAAACAGGACGAGTATTATCTCGGACAGCTGTTTTATTTCTTCGAATTCGCCTGCGGCGTGAGCGGATATATCCTGGGTGTCAATCCGTTTAATCAGCCTGGCGTGGAGAGCTACAAGAAGAACATGTTCGCGCTTCTTGGCAAGCCCGGATTCGAAAAAGAAAGGGAGGAACTGCTGAAGCGGTTGTAGAAAATATGGAAGATTATAAGATGGATTTTGAGGCTCTGCAGCTAAAAAGAGAGAGCTGCCGGGTCTACAGCGAGAAACCTGTACCGCGTGATGTGCTGACACATCTGGTGGATGTGGCACGTATGTCACCAAGCGGCTGCAATGCGCAGCCATGGCGTTTTATCATCGTGGACGAACCGGGTCCGCGGGGAAAACTGATCGAGGCCTTTGACGACGACGGCCTTACCGGCTGCCCCTGGGGCGACCGTGTTCCCAGTTTCATTGTTATCTGTGAGGACGAAGCACATCTGATGCCGGGAGTGGGAGAACGCTACGGGTCTCAGCACTTTGCACAGATGGATATCGGCATGGCAGCCATGGGGCTGTGCTATGAAGCGGCGTCGATGGGATTGGGCACGTGTATGATCGGTACGCTGAGTCAGGAAAAGGTGCACCGTGCACTCGGCATTCCAAAGGACAGGGTGGTCCGGCTGATCATTACAGTCGGATATCCGGCGAAAGAGGGAGCGCCGCGCAAAAAAGCACGGAAGCCTCTGGACGAGATCTTAAGCTATAACAAGTGGTAATCAAATTCAGCTGAATACAGGAGAAACGGAGGAAGTCCGGGACTCATAACACAGGCCTTTGGCCGTATCAGAAAAGGGTACGGTCAGGGGCCTTTTCTATTGCGCAGGATTAAAAATGGTAACTGGTTAGGACGGCGCATCTTCTTGACCGGCTTTTCCGGTCAAGAAGCATCGGATGTTCATCCGATGTGGAAATTGGTGCAGAAAGTGACTTACAAGCAAGCTTGACGCAGCTTTCTGCACCAATTTCCGCGCCGTCCTGAACTGTTAAAACAAATTTGCGAAAACGGATGATAAGATAATATTAAGTTAAAGTTAAGCTAAAGCTGAAGTTGAGAAGGAGGATAAGATGATGAAAAAGAAAATGGCAAGAGGGATACTGGCAGTGATGGCAGTTGTGATGATGACACCGGCGGCAGCGTTTGCAGAGTCTGTGTATGTACTGAAGGACAGCGGCGATAAAAAGATTTCCGAACGGGAACTTTCGGGTTTGTCCGCCGAGGAGCTGAGGACTGCAAGAAATGAGATCATGGCAAGACATGGATTTATCTTCGACAGCCCGGATATGAAAGAATATTTTGAACAACAGAGCTGGTATCAGCCTTCGGCTGCGTATGAAGATTCTGCTCTGAGTGAAACCGAGCAGGAGAATATCGAGCTGATCCACCGGAGCGAACTGAAAAAAAGACAGGAGCGTGCCGTTGAAAAATTCGAGGAGAATCAAAGAATCGCGGCGAAAGGCGATGTGCAGCCGATGTCCTCATCATGGGTGTATATGGAAAGCCCCTGTTACTTTGAGGAGCTGAGAGGAAAGTGGGTGGATGACTCAGATCCCACGTACCCGGATATCCTGGAATTCTGGAAGGAGGACGGAATTTACCGCTATCGGTACTACAGTGTCGTGCCGGGCAACGGAAATGGACTGGGAATCGGGGTGACAGAGACGGCATTTGAATACTGCGCCGGGACGTTTTCACTGAACAGCGAGGAGGGTTATATCAACTGCTACGTAGGAAACGGCGATAAGATTTACAAGAGTTTCGTCTATGACGTAATGTCCGATACACTGGTTGAGGCAAGTATGGACAGCAATCGTCCGTCATTTGTCAAAAATAATGATTTTACCTACCGGTAATAAAGACAGTGGAACCGCAGGAATAAACCGGGCGGTTCCACTGTCTTTCTATTCTTCGATGATCTGAATCTCCAGATGATCAAAATCAATACTCTCAATAAAGTTATCCTGATAAAAACGGGTTTTTCCGAGACGCTGAAATTCCTGAATATTGGAATCCAGCCAGATGGGCTTGCCAAGATCCCAGTCATCGCAGGCTTTGACTACACCGTTCAGGATCTTGTGCGTCCTCGTGTCGTCTGAATCGTCTTCAATTACGGTATCCAAAACCATGCGGTTATTCTTCCATTGTTTTACCCACATTCTGAACATACGTGTTACCTCCCTGTGTTTTTGCGCCTATCAGCATCATAGACCAAAGCGGGGAGAAAGGCAACGGGTAAATGCCGGGAATTATACCGGAGATATAAATAATCCGATATCAGGAGGGAAAAACGTAAAGATAAAGAAAGCAAGGGTTAACATTAAGGTAATAATAATCAATACGTTTTGGTATGGTTGAACCCTGCAGCTTTTTGTCAGCCGGTATGCAATCATAAATGCAGCGATGACACTTACAAGAAAGGTCGCGATATCAAGCGCCAGCAGGTTAAAGCCCAGTATCCCCGAATATGTATAGAAGATGACGGGAATCAGAAGGCATCCGATGATCGTTCCGGCCAGCAGACCGGAGAGTACACAAGGGTATGCCTGGCTTTGCCTGTGTGCAATAAACAGAGAGCTTAAAAGCATTGGAAAGAACAATAGCTTCATGTGCTCCCAGGTAGATTCGCTGACCGGTGAGAACAGGCCTGCGATCGGATTGCTGCCGGTCCAGCCGTATACGAAATGCAGCAGGGTTCCGGTTATGGCGACAAATACGGCGCCACAGATAAAAGAGCGGTACAATGATTTGTTCATGATGATCACCTCGTGTTTCAGTATATGCAGGGGCAGAAAAAGTTGTGCATCCTGCAAGCTGTCTGACAGGATGAATAATTAAGGAGTTCTTAAGATTTTTCAAAACGAAAAGTAAAGAAATGACTGTTATAGTATAGAAAAGCGGAAGTGGTTAAGCTATACTGAAGTTCAGAGAGAATTGATACAGCCCTTTGAACGAGGGAGAAGAGGTGAAGTGATGTTAAACGTATTAGTTTGTGATGATGATAAAGAAATAGTAGATGCGATTGAGATCTATCTGTCGCAGGAAGGGTATCGAATCCTCAAGGCATATGACGGAATACAGGCGCTTACTATCATGAAGAAGGAGGAGATACACCTTCTGATTCTGGATATCATGATGCCGAGGATGGATGGGATCCGCGCCACTTTAAAGATCAGGGAGGAGAGCAACATACCGATCATTATGCTGTCCGCGAAGTCGGAGGATACGGATAAGATCCTGGGACTGAACATGGGCGCTGATGATTATGTGACAAAGCCATTCAATCCGCTTGAGCTCGTGGCGAGAGCAAAGTCTCAGCTGCGAAGGTACACTAAACTGGGGAACATACAGGAGACGGATAATGTATACCGTACGGGCGGTCTTGCGATCAATGATGAACGGAAAGAGGTTACGGTGGATGATGAACCTGTAAAACTAACGCCGATCGAATACAATATCCTGCTGCTTCTTATGAAAAATCAGGGAAGAGTATTCTCCATCGAGCAGATCTATGAGAATATCTGGCAGGAAGAGGCAATCGCCGCGGACAATACGGTGGCGGTCCATATCCGCCATATCCGTGAAAAGATAGAGATCAATCCAAAAGAACCACGCTATCTGAAAGTGGTGTGGGGTGTCGGTTACAAAATAGAAAAGCTTTAGGCAATTATGAGAGGAGTGTAAATAATGGAACATGAAACAAAATTCCATTTCTATTCGAAGTTCGCCAAGATGACAACTCTGACGCTGCAGATGCTGTGTGTGGCAGGGTTTGTGATTTCGGTTGTCCTGGCGGGGTATGTGATGAATACGGTCGGCAGCTTTGATGACCTGACGGGACGTTCAAGCTACGAGGAGACTTCAGGATGCGGCATGGACGCGGCGCAGGAACTGCATCAGAATACGCAGCATGTCAAGTATAAGCCCTGGTTTGAGACGGACGGCGAATATAATGAAAATAAGAAAATAGATATCTCAGACCCCGGCAGGACAGACGCCGGGAAAATGGATAAAAACACAACCTATACGGTGGGACAGCTGAGAAATATTCTGAATCAGGTCAACGAAAACAGCATGGGGTTTTCAGATATTTTATCCAACTGGGGATATTACTATGATACGGATTATTACGGTGAAGAGTATTATGATGAAAATGGATACTATATAGGCGATGTGTCGGAAGCCGCATCGGAAGAGGGCACAGCAGAAACCCGGCTGACGGATGAGGAAAATTATATTCTACGGGAAATGTATAATGCGGGAAAGAGAATCGAAGTGGAACTTCCTGCCTCCGGAGTATCCCTTGCGGACCAGGCGCTGAAAGAACAGAGCGTCTTATACCTGATGCAAAAGTACGAGAACATGAGCAAGGTGCTGGATGGACTGGGTATTTATCTCAGCAGCAGGAATATTGACCTGGAAACCAACCTGAAATATTACGTTCGCGATACGGAGACGGGAGCTATCGCCACGAATGTACAGGAGTGGGAAGGGAAAACGACCGGCATGTCAGAAGGCGACTGGGCGCCGCTCATGCATTATACCCGTGACAATGGAAAAGTTGCGTTTAAAACGGGAGAGACACAGGCGCAGAGATACATGAAGAATTTTTTCCGGAATACGCCTGTCGTGGGGGATAATGAAGAAGTGATCGTGGCTCTTGACACATCCTACACCGTATCTGATGATTTTAAAAGTAATGCGGAGTGGTTCGCAGCGTATCAGCCGAAATTTTATTTCCTGGCGGGTTCCGCCATCCTGACCCTGCTGATCGGGATCGCCTGCTTTATCATAGCCACGATCCAGACCGGAAGAAGGGAAAAGGGAGGAGAGATCATACTCAGCAAATTCGACCGCCTTCCGACGGAGATTGCAGTTGCGATCGGATGTGTGTTCGGCGGTCTGCTCATCGGTGTAAGCGTCAGCGCCGGGTGGAGCAACAGCTGGGAGGCTGTGTGGCTTTCCGTGCTGGCAGCAGTGGGCGCGGTGATCTGTGCATCATTCTTCATGGGAGTATATTTAAGTCTGGTGCGCAGGCTCAAATCCAAAACACTCTGGCAGAACAGTCTGACGAGAAGTATCGTGAAAATGAGCAAAAAAGTCTATGATGCCCGCAAGACATCCGGGAAGATCATCATAGCGTTTGCCGGGCTTTTGCTGGCACATGTCATCGTGATCACAGCGTTCATGGGGTTCGGGGTATTTATAGCACTGATCGGAGACGCCCTGGTGCTGCTGTATCTGATCAAGGAAGGCGCAGGAAGGCAGACGATCAAAGAAGGACTTGTCCATATCGCGGAAGGCGACCTGGACTATAAGATTGACGTTACCACACTCCAGGGCGAAAACAAAGAGATGGCGGAACACGTCAACCGTGTGGGAGACGGACTTCAGAATGCGATGGAGAAATCCATGAAAAATGAACGCATGAAGGCGGAACTGATCACGAATGTTTCGCATGACATCAAGACTCCGCTGACCTCCATTATTAATTATGTGGACCTTCTGAAGCGGGAAAATCTCCAGGACAGCAAGGTCAGAGGATACATCGAGGTGCTGGATGCAAAATCACAGCGTCTGAAACAGCTGACAGATGATCTGGTTGAGGCAAGTAAGGTGAGCACGGGGAACGTTGAGCTCCATATGACGAGGATACAGGTACAGCAGCTGCTCCAGCAGGCATATGGGGAGTTTGACGAAAAGCTCTCGGCTAAAGGTCTGCAGACGATTCTGAATCAGGTGGAAGAGCCGATCGTGATCATGGCGGACGGAAGACAACTTTGGAGAATCTTTGAGAACCTGCTGAACAATATTGCAAAATATGCGATGCCGAATACCAGGGTGTACATTGACCTTCAGGAGAAAAACGGCAAGGCGGTGATGACCTTCAAGAATATATCAGAATATCCGCTCAATATCAGTGCGGATGAGCTGACGGAGAGATTCACGCGGGGGGATGAAAGCCGCAGCACCGAGGGGAGCGGGCTTGGGCTGTCCATCGCGAAGAATCTGACAGAACTTCAGCATGGCAAGTTTGACATCTATCTGGACGGCGATCTGTTTAAGGTGACAGTGGCGTTTGACATGACGTTCGCACCGGAACCGGAACAGGTGCAGGAGACAGCAGAATAAGGAAGTTTTCAGATGCCCTTCCGGGGAAGTTTGTCCCGGAAGGGCTTTTCTTTTGAGCAGGTTAATGCTATAATGTTACAAGATTTTTATCATGCGGATATATAGAACAGGAGGATAAATCAATGATTCAATTATATGAAACCGGCGCCTATCTGCTGAACGGAACAGAACTCGTGGCGGATACACCGGATGCACAGGCGGTTTTGCAGAGTAAACTGGGGAGCGCACCTTCAAAAGAGGAAGCCGCAAAGAATACCATTGCCTATGGGATTCTGGCTGATCACAATACATCAGGCAATATGGAAAAGCTTCAGGTAAAGTTTGACAAGCTGACCTCACATGACATCACCTTTGTTGGGATTATTCAGACGGCGAGGGCTTCGGGACTGGAGAAATTTCCGGTACCGTACGTACTGACCAACTGTCATAACTCTCTGTGTGCAGTCGGCGGAACCATCAATGAGGATGACCACATGTTCGGACTGACATGTGCGAAAAAATACGGCGGTGTCTATGTGCCGCCCCATCAGGCAGTCATCCATCAGTTCGCACGCGAGATGCTCGCATGCGGCGGCGGCATGATCCTGGGTTCTGACAGCCATACACGCTACGGAGCACTCGGAACCATGGCGATGGGTGAAGGGGGACCGGAACTTGTAAAGCAGCTGCTGGAGCAGACATATGACATCGATATGCCGGGTGTGATCGGCGTTTACATGACGGGAGCGCCGGTGCCGGGCGTAGGTCCGCAGGACGTTGCGCTTGCGATCATCGGAGCCGTCTTTGCTAACGGTTATGTAAAAAATAAAGTGATGGAATTCGTGGGACCCGGCGTTGCCAACTTGAGTGCGGACTTCAGAATCGGTGTGGATGTCATGACGACAGAGACGACGTGCCTGTCCTCTATCTGGAGAACAGACGATAAGATCAAAGAGTTCTATGAGATTCACGGAAGAGGCGGCGATTACAAAGAGCTGAATCCGGGGGCTGTCACGTATTATGACGGCATCATTCATGTTGAACTGGATAAAGTGAAGCCGATGATCGCTATGCCGTTCCATCCGAGCAATACCTATACAATAGATGAACTGAATGCGAACCTGATGGATATTCTGGATGATGTCGAGAAGAAAGCTCTTGTAAGCCTTGACGGTAAGGTTGACTTCTCCCTGAAGGATAAAGTAAGAGACGGAAAACTCTATGTGGAGCAGGGAATCATCGCAGGCTGTGCCGGCGGCGGATTTGAGAATATCTGTGCCGCGGCCGATATCTTAAGGGGTTCAGGTATCGGTTCGGATGCCTTTACATTAAGCGTATACCCGGCAAGTACACCGATTTATATGGAGATTGCAAAAAACGGCGTTCTGGCAGATCTGATGGCGACAGGTGCAGTTGTGAAGACGGCATTTTGCGGACCGTGCTTCGGTGCCGGGGATACTCCGGCAAATAATGCGCTGAGTATTCGTCATTCTACGAGAAACTTCCCGAACCGCGAAGGCTCTAAGATTCAGAACGGACAGATTTCTTCCGTTGCACTGATGGATGCACGTTCGATTGCGGCAACTGCGGCAAATAAAGGATATCTGACACCGGCGACGGATTTTGCCGGAGAGTACACAAATCCGGTGTATCATTTTGAAAGTTCGATCTACGAGAACCGGGTGTTTGACAGCAAGGGCGTGGCGGATCCTTCTGTTGAGATTCAGTTCGGTCCGAACATCAAGGACTGGCCGGCGATGTCTGCACTGACAGACAACATCGTGCTGAAAGTGGTTTCTGAGATCCATGATCCGGTCACAACCACGGATGAACTGATTCCTTCCGGGGAGACTTCATCCTACCGCTCGAATCCTCTCGGACTCGCGGAGTTTACGCTGTCAAGAAAAGATCCGGCGTACGTGGGACGTGCAAAGGAAGTGCAGGCCGCAGAGAAGGCAAGGACAGACGGTCAGGATCCGTGTACTGCTCTGGCTGAGCTCGCACCGGTCATGGAAACGGTGAAGGATTCCTTTGGCAATGTGTCACCGGATAATACCGGAATCGGAAGTACGATCTTTGCAGTGAAGCCGGGCGACGGATCTGCGCGTGAGCAGGCGGCGTCATGCCAGAAAGTGCTGGGCGGTTGGGCAAATATTGCGAATGAATATGCAACAAAGAGATATCGCTCAAATCTGATCAACTGGGGTATGCTTCCATTTCTGATTCCGGAGGGCGAGCTGCCGTTTGCGAACGGAGACTATCTGTTTGTTCCGGATATCAAGAAGGCAGTGGAAGAAAAGGCCGGGGAGATCAAAGCATATAATGCCAGCGATTCCATGAAAGAATTTACCATGCAACTGGGTGACCTGACCGATGATGAACGTGAGATCATTCTGAAGGGATGCCTGATTAACTATAACAGAAAATAGTATCACTCCTGCGGGATTTTCGCATTTCTTTCACAGCGTGACCACAAAATGAACACAAATCTCAGCTATCCTAAAACAAAATAATGCATATAAATGCAATGCACGGAGGCGGAGATGAAAGGAAGCGGATTAAGAAAAATCTCAAAAAAGAAGATTGGAACGGGCATCATAATAGTGATTGTGCTGGCTGGGGCGGGCATTGGTTTCCTGCTGCTGAGGGGCGGACGTGCTGCGGCGATGCAGCTGACCGTAACTGCACAGGAGACAGCTGCGCGGAAAGGCAGTATTTCCAATACGGTTGTGGGGACGGGAAATCTGGAGGAAGACGCAGGCGACACACAGAAGGTTCCGGCAGGTCTGGAATATGACGAGATCCTGGTGGAGACGGGTGATGAGGTGCAGGCCGGGGACAGCCTCGCAGTCATTAACAGGGCATCACTGCTTAATATGATTGTAGAGACGCAGGAGAAACTGGATTCACTGGGAGATGATATCGAGGATGCGGCGGAGGAAGATTCCGGTTCCTATGAATATAAGGCGCTGGCTGCTGAGAAAGAAGAGGGCGAAGCATTTCTGGAGGAGCTGAAGGCGCTGACAGAAACCTATACGATCACTGCACAGCAGGCAGGTACAGTCCAGTCGGTAAGCTTAACATCCAAAGATGATACAACGTCAAAAAGCAATTCGGACAGCAGTGCCGGAAGCAGTACCGGGAACAGCAGCACCGGAAACAGCGGCGGCGTGACGGGTACGGCGGCAGGCTTTGCGGCAAAGACAGCCGGTGGGTTTCTGTATCTGAACAGTACAGAGAATGTACAGGCGGAGGAAGCGGCGGAATTATCTGAAGGCAGCCTGGATGGCTCAGCCGGGGTGCTGACCCCGGATGCAGATGAAGACAGCGGCAATGACAGCGCACAGGAGGCGGAACTCATCAGTGACTGCCGGGATTTGTCACTGCAGATTCCGCGTACCGGAGATCCCATGGAAAAGTCCATCGATATGACACGGTATGCAGGAACCGTAAACTGGTCAGAAACAGAGGAACATTATACAGCGGACGTGTGCCTTACAGCAAACAACGGATACGCGTTTGCCGCTGACATTCAGCCTGTGATCAATGGCGGCACAGTATCGGAGTGCAGTGTAAGCGGGGAGGGTGAAGGAAATCAGCTGACGTTTAGACTTACGGTAGATAAACAGAGCCATTCAGAGCCCGAGTCAGGACAGAGCAACGGGAACAAAACGGATACCGGAAATGAATCGGAGAGTACCAGCGGTGCGGGGACGGAAGGCAATGCAGGCGGCAACAGCGATACCGGGAGTGCAGGCGGAACCGCAGATGCCAATTTGGACGGAAATATATCAGGTCAGGTGTCCGATTCCGGTTCGGCAGGGAGTGTGACGGCAGGGAGTGTATCAGCGGACAGTGGAGTAACTGGAAGTACAGCGTCAGGGTCCGAATCGGAATCCGGTTCCGGCGCCGGGAGTATTGATGCCAACCACACACAGGCATTTTCCATTGCATCGGGAGATAAGATGCTGCTCTCTGTGAATGTGGATGAACTGGATATTCTGTCTGTTGCGGTCGGACAGGATGCCGAAATCACATTTGACGCACTGGAAGGACAGTCGTATACCGGTAAGATCACCGAAATCTCAGACAGTGCAAGTGTCAGCGGAGGCGTCGCCAGGTATGCAGTGAAGATAGAACTGGCAAAGGATGAGAACATGCGGGCGGGAATGAACGCCTCGGCGACGATCACGATCGAGAGTAAAGAGGATATTATCACGATTCCGCTGAATGCACTGCAGGAACAGGGCGGCAGAACGTTCGTCTATACACAGAAGAATGAAGAGACCGGGCAGCTAAGCGGCGAGACAGAGGTGGAAACCGGATTGTCAGACGGCGAGAATGTTGAGATCACCAGCGGTCTGTCGGAAGGCGATACCGTTTATTATCATAAGACAGGAAGTTCAGAGTCAGAGGACAGTATCATGGTGCCGGATGGCGGCGTGATGATGTTCGAAGGCGGTGCAATGCCGGATGGGGGAGGCGGGAGGCCTTCCGGTGACTCAGGAGGCGGTCCGGGCGGCGGGGCGCCGGGAATGTAGGGGGAAGCGGTATGATATTTCAGTCACTGAAGATGGCGTGGAGTGCCATCACATCGAATAAAATGCGTTCCTTTCTGACGATGCTCGGCATCATCATCGGTGTCATGTCACTGGTCGTGCTGGTGTCTATCGTGAACGGCGCGACTACGTCCGTGACGGATTCCATCTCTGATATGGGGACGAATCTGCTGCGGGTGAGCATCACGGATGACAAGGAAAATCCCCTGCGCCTTTCAGAACTGCAGGATTTTACGGACAATGACGATATTGCGGCGGCGGCTCCGACAGCACAGAGCAGCATGACGGGGAAAAGCGGCTACACGAGTGAGACAACGACTGTATATGGGACAACAGGCGATTATCTGGACATCATGGGACTGAAACTTGGGTACGGACGGTTTCTGAAAAGTCCGGATGTTGACAACCATTCCTATGTGGTGATACTGAGCTATGATGCTGCCATAGAACTCATCGGGCGTGCCGACGCCGTCGGTGAAACGGTAGCGCTTGACGGCCGCAGCTTTGAGGTCGTAGGGGTGCTCGCTGAAGATACATCCGGAATGAACTCGATGAGTTCGTCTTCCCCGGTGCTCGAGGCATACATTCCCTACACGACGCTCACGCGTATGGCGGATAATGTGCTTTACGTCACCAGTTTTTGCGCCTCTGCGGTGAGTGAAGAGACTCTGGATGCTGCCGAAGCAACGCTGACAGAGCTGATGATGAACAGGTTTGGACAGGATGAAGACGCATTTACGATACAAAACCAGTCAACACTGATGGAGACGATGAGCAGCGTCACGGATACCATGTCGATGATGCTTGGAGGAATCGCTGCGATCTCGCTGCTGGTAGGGGGAATCGGAATCATGAACATCATGCTGGTCTCTGTCACGGAGCGCACACGTGAGATCGGCATCAGAAAGGCGATAGGCGCGAGATCGTGGAACATCATGCTTCAGTTTCTGATCGAGGCGCTGGTGGTCAGCCTGATGGGATGTATGATCGGTATCGGGCTGTCCTGGGTGATTCTGAAGATTGCGGGTATGGTCATGGACTCCATGAGCTTTCAGCTGCAGTCCGGCGTGGTCTGGCTTGCGGTAGGATTTTCCGCTGTGATCGGCGTATTGTTTGGAATCTATCCGGCGAAGAAAGCGGCCGGAAAACATCCGATCGAAGCGCTCAGGCACACCGGATGATGCAATATTCCTGTGGATGCATTGCATAAGCTTACCTGATGATGTAAAATGATAGAGACAAAATCAGGTAAACACCAATGCAAAAGGAGGAATATGATGAAAGTAGTTCTCTTGAACGGCAGTCCGCACAAGGACGGATGTACGTATACGGCGCTGTCGGAAGCGGCGCGTGTGCTGGAAGATCAGGGAATTGATACGGAGATTCTTCAGCTGGGGACCAGGCCGGTACGCGGATGCATCGCCTGCGGCGCCTGTTCCAAAACGGGACGCTGTACATTTGACGACGATGTCGCGAATCTCTGGATTGACAAGATCAAAGAGGCCGACGGGCTGATCGCGGGGTCACCGGTATACTATGCCGGACCGAACGGTGCATTCTGCGCAGTTCTTGACCGTATCTTTTATGCTGCCGGCAGTGCGTTCCGGTTTAAACCGGCAGCCGCAGTCCTGAGTGCGAGAAGAGGCGGGGCAAGTGCGTCATTTGACCGGCTCAATAAATATTTTACCATAGCGGAGATGCCGGTTGTGGCATCCCAGTACTGGAATGCCGTGCATGGGAATACACCCCAGGAGGTGAAGCAGGACAGAGAAGGACTGCAGATCATGCGCACGCTGGGAAGAAATATGGCATGGATGCTGAAAGCCGTGGAACAGCAGAGAAACGCTGACGGAGTTCCGGAACGGGAACCGTGGACACCGACTAATTTTATTCGATGAGGGGAGAATACCAGAATGAACTTTTCAAGAGAACAGGCTGCTAAGGGCCTGAAGCTGCTTTTTTGGGCGGCGATCATTGCACTGTTTTCATGGGTGCCGCTGGTTGGCATCGTCGCTGCGGCACTGAACCTGTACGCGCTGTATACACTTTCGACGGCTGCGCCGGGATACAGGACGGCATTCAATATTAATATCATAAGTCTTGTGATAACTGTCGTAAGCATCTTCTTTAAAGAGGGAGTAATAGCGGGTGTCTTGAGTGCGGCGATCAGTGTTTTGAGTTTCCTGTCGGTGTACTACATTTGCAGTACCACAGCCTCAGATTTTTTAAACAGTTTTTACGCCGGACTGGTCAGTCAGGCGAGAGTGATCTGGATACTTTATGCTGTGTGCACCATCGTGATGCTGATCTGTAAGATGTTAATATATATTCCGCTTATCAATATCGGAGCGGCGCTTCTGGCGCTTGTGGTTGCAATTGTTCAGATCGTTGCGGGGATTTTGTATCTTATCTTTTTGTGGAAGAGCCAGAAGGCGTTATCCTGATGACCAGAGGCAGGAAACTGTGGTATCATGAAGTACGAAATTTCAGTGTTGAAGGCGGATGAGAAAATATGCAGAACCGATATATCGTACAGATAAGAGAAGAGTATGCCAAAATTGAAGACCAGTGGCTGGAAATACATAAGAAGATCAATCTGTGTTCGGCAATTGCATCGTTTGGGATTGAACTGGTGATGTTTTTCGTACTTCACGGCATGCATGTGGTTACAGCCACAGTGCCGGTGTATATACTCAAGTACATCGCAGTTCCAACAGCGTTGAATTTTGCTGTTGTCGGAGTTATGTATTTCTTGGTTCACAAATACAGGGAGAACAGAATCCTGAAGCGTTTTGCAGTCTCTATGTGTCTGATTGCCATCTGTTTTATTCTGTTTTCCGCGCACAATATCTTTACGGCTCTGTATATGTTGTTTGGAATTCCGATCATGCTGACGACAGTCTACGGAGATTACCGTCTTACTACGGCGGCGGCAGTGATCAGTATGGCGGCGGAGGTGGCAGGTGAGCTGCTGATCTTCTGGGACCCGGATAAGGTCAGTATCCTGATGGACAGCATGGAGGTGATCAATTTTCTGATCTCTCTGGTCATTCTGGTCGGCGTATACGCGGTTGCACTGGTTATCATCTATTTCGAGAGGCAGAAAAATGAAGCCAGTATCAAAAAGGAGCTGGAACGCTACCGGCTGGAGCTGGAGCTGCTGAAAGATAACCTGACTTCCCTCTACAACAGGGCCGCACTGCAGGAACAGCTGCAGGTTATGGAAAACAGCAGTGAAAGTTTTATCTTCGTGATGATTGACGTGGATGACTTTAAGAAGATCAACGATACGATGGGGCATATGAGCGGTGACAATGTTCTGAAAAAAATGGCTGATATACTGATTCAATACTGTCAGGACAATCCCGCGTTCAGGTTTGGCGGAGATGAATTCTGCATTCTGTTTAAAAATAAGACATCCGGGGAAGTTGCAGAGATATGCAGGGGGATTCAGGCAGAACTGAGAAAAATCTCGGATGTGGAGGGTATCCGGGGAGTGACGGCCAGTTTTGGCATCGCGGTCTATGAGACCGGGCTGCCGGCGGAGTGTCTGGTGGAATATGCAGACCAGGCATTGTATGATGCGAAAAAGAATAAGGGAAGCATCAGCATCTATGAGAAGAGTGCGAATCGAGACAACGGTTGAACCGGGGTCTCTTTTTCTTTGCCCGTTCACTTTATCAAATTCTTAGAATAAGCTTACGAACATTTTACACACCGTTGATAGTGCAAATGGAAGATAAAGGATAGAGTAAACAGTGTCAGACAGAAAATAACAAATCGAACCACAGGGAGGAAAACACCATGAAAAAAAGAATGTTGGCTATCTTAACCGCAGGGGCGGTGTGTATGGCAATGCCTTTGACTGCATTTGCAGAAGAGACGACACAGGAACTGACCGCTACACTTACGGCAGATCCTGCTTACACCGTGACCATCCCGGGTACTGTTTCCATGGGAAATGACGGGGCTGTCGTGGATGTGACGGCAGAAGACGTAGAGAATCTTCCGGAGGGCCAGAAGATATCTGTGACCATCGCAGGAACACAGGCGTACAGAAATCAGATGGTTCTGGAATGCAATGCGGCGGACAGCCCCACGGGCATGAATACATCGATCCGCTATCAGATCATTCCGGAATCCGGAGAAGTGATCGAGACCACAGGCGATAAGGACCAGGCAAATGGAAAAGAAGTAGCGGCATTTACGGGAAGCGAGACCAAACAGTATACGATCATGCCGGTTATCGCCGGGAGATATGAGTACAATGTTGCATACACCGGAAATATTACGTTTGGAATCGGACTGGCAGACCTGTAATCATGAAAGCGGGAAGAAAGAAACTCCTGTTTCTGGTTACGGCTTTGCTGATGGCATCCATTCCGGTGAAGGTGAATGCATCCCGGACCGATCTGTATCTGAAAATAGAGGAACCAAAGGACACACCAACCGATAAAAAACAGTCTTCCTCATCGGTCAGGTCCCCGGGCGGCAGTGTGCGAACGGTATCCGGAAGCGATAAGGTGAAGAATGTCAAAACGGGAGACACATCCGCGGTATTCTTCCTGACGGCGGTGTGCCTGTCAGCCGGAGCCGGTATCTGTATGATGGTGTATCGCAGAATAAACAGATGTGAAAAAGGAAGATGACAGGATATGAAAAACAGAGTAACGGGAAACAAATGGGTTACGGTATCAGTTATGATTCTGGCGGTTCTCGCTGTGATCTGCGGCATCTGGTTTTTCCGGCAATATAAACATACCGGGGACAGCGGCATCGCCGACAGGGGACTGGTGATTGCAGATGATGCGTCTGCCTGGACGCAAAATCTGGAGGACAGGTCCGGGGGAGAGCCGGGAATCAAAATTCCGGGATACAAAGAGCTGACAATATCTGAAAATGCGGAAAACTTTAACATGTCACTGGTAAATCCGGAAGACAATCCCTGCTATTTCAAATATACACTGGAGGTTGCCGGGGCATCCGATATCTTATATGAATCAGATTTGATCAGGCCGGGAACGGCGATCACCGAATTTGCGGTTTCCAACCTGCCGGATGCGGGGGACTATGACCTGTATATTAATATCAGTACGTACTCCATGGATGATTCGATGAGTTCCATGAACGGTGCGCAGGTTAAAACAGTTCTTCATGTTGTATAGGAAATCAGCGCCAAAAGACCGATCTGTAAGAGCTGTGCTCTGCAGAACGGTCTTTTGATATTTCAGTCCGGAATCTGTCTGCAGTCCTGATCCATATGAAAGTTCTCCCGATAAATCAGCCTGGAAACAGGAACAAACTCGAACCCTTTTTCTTTCAGGAGTTTAATGAGCGGATCGAGCGCTTCCGCCGTGTACTTGGCGCCGTTGTGACAGAGGATGATAGATCCGTTCCCCAGGCGCCTGTGATTATAGACGGCATCAATGATGGAATCTGTGCCGTAATCTTTCCAGTCCATGCTGTCGATGTCCCATAGAATCGTGAAGTATCCGTTCTCTCTGGCGGTTTGAATGACCAGATCATTATAATCACCGAACGGAGGACGAAACAGCGTCATATCCGCGCCGGTCAGTTCTTTTACTTTTTGATGAACAGTGAGCAGTTCTTCTGTCTGCTTTTTGGCGTCGAGACCGTTCATATCAGAATGCGTGGCGCTGTGATTTCCCAGATCATGACCTGCTGCCTGAATTGCTTTTATATCTTCCGGGTAGGCGTCGACCCAGCCTCCGGTCACAAAAAAAGTGGCGGTGACATCGTTGGATCTGAGGATTTCCAGAATCCGGGCAGTGTCTTCATTGCCCGATGCGGTATCGAAGGTCAGGGCGATCTGAGGGCTGTCTGTCTGGACACATTTGATCGGGAGCTCACTGCTGCCGGATGCGCCTCCGGAGACTGTCAACTGCCCCTTGATGTTGCTCCAGTATAAGACGGACAGTGCTGATATCAGGCAGAAGGTAAATGCCAGAAGGGCACCGTATCCCCGTGTTTTCATAGAATGCTCCCTTTTATCAGGTTTCTCTATATATATGCGGGTTGGGATGCAATCTTTCCGGTGAATGGGGGGATGCCTCCGACAAAAGTCAAAAAACAGAAAGATTACGGTTAAAATTCGGAGAAGATCGTGTTATTATATAAGATAAGTGAAAATCTACTGACACACTGGCTATCGAGGGCAGGGGGGAACTGAGTTGAAAAGATTTGTAAAGGAATTTAAACGGGATTACATGATAATGGCATTGATGTGCATTGTTGTAGGAATATTATTCCTGTTTTTTCCGGTGTCTTCCGGAAAGATCATTTGTTACATGATTGCCATTCTATTCGGTGTGATGGGCGTGATACATATTGTGATTTACTTCCGGAAGGCGATCGATGATTATATCTTCCAGATGGATTTTGCGCGGGGTCTGATGGAGGCGGCCTGCGGGGTGTTCTTTCTGATCAGGCCTGAGCTGCTGCTTGGCATTTTGCCCATTGCGCTTGGAATCCTGGTCATAGTTGACTGCTTTGTGAAGATTCAGCACGGGACGAACCTGATGCGCATGGGATATGAATACTGGTGGGTGGTCATGCTGCTCGGCATTGCGGCGGGTGTGCTGGGGATCTTCATGCTGTTCAATCCTTTCGGGACGATGAAGGCACTGATGATTTTTATCGGAATTGCCCTGATCGCTGATGGCCTGATGGACTTCTGGACACTTTTCTGTGTATCCGGGCTGTTGAAGCGGATCTCTGAACAGGTCCTGGAGGAGGATATTGTACTCTATGATGATGAACAGAACCGGAGGGCATGAAAAGAGCGTTTCCCGTATCAGCAGAAGCTGAATACAGGAAACGCTTTTTTCATGTCAAAAATTAAAGGTCCAGTATTTTTCGTACGCTCCTCAGAGTGAAGCGGTAGAACAGCCAGATGACCAGGGTCATGATTATGACAAAAACGGCACAGTTTCGAAGACCCGCGAGTTCACCTGGAGTCAGTCCGTCGTCGTTAAAATACATAATCATAAAATACAGCAGATACATTAGAACAGTTCCCACAATCACGGGCGTCTTAAATACCTTCCCAATCTGACTCCTGACAGAGGCGTACAGGTAATTTTGGTCAGCGCCCAGATGTTTCAGATCGTCATAGACCTGCCGGTTGATATATGCAACAGTCATGCACCGGGTATAAGCGATCACAAATACTGCGGCAAAGCAGATGACGGAGATAAATACAAACAGCATCAGAAAGACTGCAAATGTTGTGTTAAAGTCATTCAGATCCATGATCCTGAACATCGGCGTATATTTCCAGTAGATTTTGAATTCAGACGAGTAGAGGTCTTTATAATGTAAGCTATAATTATCCATATCGTATGTCTCGCCGTTTTCTTCGGCGCGCTGCCTGATGATGCGGTCATAAGAATCGGCGACTTCACATTCCGGACCAAAACGACGGACGATCTCCTCGTAGAGGTTTCTTGCAAATGCATAGGAGGCGTCCACATCCTTTACGTTAAAGACGGTCAGGTATTCCTTCCATTCCGGGGTGGAACCCTCGGTAATCTTCTGATAGTCCGCATCGTCCAGCACGTAGTAATTAGCGGCGAGCATATCGTCATACGCATATGTTTCAAATGCGATATCCATCTGCAGACCTGTTACCGGATTCGTAAGCTTGGTGATATCATTTGGGATCATATAGCTGCCGCTTCCGTCTTTTGCAAGGACCGCACGCAATTTCCCCCTGGGCACATCGATGGAAGTGCCGGTTATCTTTGTGAAATCAGATTCAGACAGAAAGTTGCCCTCCCGGTTTATTTCCAGGTATTTCAGATCATACGTTCCGTTGGAGTGCTCAATCTGCTCATATCCGTCGGTGGCAATATTCGTGGTCTGTACCTGTGTGTAATCTGTGATATCGACATTGTAAATGTCAGCCATATCGCGGATATCAGCTTCTGTCAGCATATTCTGGTCCTGACGGTAATGGAACATATAATCATATGGACGGTTGTCAATGCTCATCCGGCTTCCTGTCGTGAGCATCGGCGCATAAAATGAGGCAAAGTAGGCGCCTGCAAGAAGTACTGTGATGATGAGCATGTTGTTGACCGTCTGGCGGCCCTGAAATTTCATCATGCTCCGGGTTATAATATCCTTATAACGGTTCTTTCCATGTCTCCAGCCGTGTATCACGGTGTAGAGCAGCAGCATATACAGTCCCGCAAAAAGCGGAAGATAGGCGATATTGATCCATGCGGGCGGGTACCAGTGCAGTACGGTAATGCAGAAAGAAGGGAGGATATAGCCGCCAAAGCCGCCGACTGCCATCAGCAGGATTCCGACAATGCCATACCATGGACGGACATCGTGAACGGGTTCGCTCCTGCGCTGTGCATTGACGATATCGATGATATTGGTCTGACGGATGAAGCGGATACTCATAAAAAACAGTGCAGCAATCACGTAAAGCAAAAACACACCGGCAAATAAGTAGGCCTGAGCAGAAAAAACAAAATCCATCTCAGGACTGTTGACGAGCAGCGTGCCGAACAGTTTCCAGATGCCGAACGCCAGAGGAGTGCCGAGAGCCGCACCCAGAAGGCAGGCGCCGACTGCGATCTGCATCAGTTCCTTGAAAAGCTGCCGGTGCAGCTGGCTGGCAGAGGCGCCGAGTGCCAGAAAGATACCCGTATCCTTTGCCTTATCTTTGAAAAACAGTGCTGCCGTATAAGTTACAAAGACACCGCAGCCGACAGCGGCGAGTATGAAAACTGCCATGACCTGTTTGCGGGAATCTCCGCCTTCCGGCAGGATCGTCAGTACTGTCGGCGAGCGCATCATAGTGACGTACGCCGTGATCAGAAGGACTGAGAAAAAACAGCAGAAAAACAAAAGCCGGTAATGCTTTTTGTGATGGCGGCGCAGTGCCTGATTGATCTGTGTTAAGGTCTTCATACATTATCACCACTCATTTCTTTGATAATTTCGAGAAGCTGATCCTGAAAGCTGCTTCTGTTGCCGCCGTTTTGGGCGATACAGAAGATGCTGCCGTCCTTCAAGATAATCACGCGGTCGCAGAAAGAGGCTGCGTAGCTGTCATGCGTTACCATAAAGATCGTGGCATTCAGCTCATGGCGTGCCTGTTCAAAGGAGCTGATGACAGCCTGGCTGGATTTGGAATCCAGATTCCCGGTGGGTTCATCTGCCAGCATGACCAGAGGATGGTTGATCAGAGCACGGGCGACTGCGGTTCGCTGTTTTTCACCCCCGGATATTTCGGCGGGATACTTGCCGCTGATATGCGTAATGCCGAAGATGCCGCAGAGACGGTCTGCCTCTTTTTCCATGCTGCTGTCGATCCGCCCGCTGATGATTCGAGGGAGCATGATATTGTCACGCACTGTCAGGCCGTCCAGCAGCATAAAATCCTGAAAGACAAATCCCAGCTTCTGATTACGGATATGCGCCAGTTCATTTTCGCTTAAGGAGGCAAGATTTTCATCTCCCAGCCGGATCTCTCCTTTATCAAACGGGATATAACAGGATATACAGTTCAGAAGAGTCGTCTTTCCGGAACCGGAAGGGCCCATGACAGCCACAAATTCACCCTTTTCCACTTCGAAAGATACATCTTTTAAAACCTCGTAGTTCATATTTCCGGTATGATAAGTTTTGTATAAATGCTGTATTTTCAGCATAGTCGTACACCTCCATTAGGTTATGTGATTTCTTTGCTGCAACTCTATTGTAAGGCACAGGCGCATCCCTGTTCCCCTCCAATTTTGTCATATTTGACACAAAATTTGTAACGTTTGGTTCCGGTACTTTTTAACCGGGGAAGAATGTGTTAGAATGGGGAACATGACAGAAGAAAGAGGTGAAGATGTGATACAGATTGCCGTGTGTGATGATGAAAAAGGACAGAGGAGTGTGCTGCGGGAGATCCTGACTTTGCATCTGCAGCTGAAGGCGGAGGCGCATGAATTCTATGAATTTGCATCGGGAGAAGAACTGTGCACTGCCTGCCTGAGAAACAGTTTTGATCTGATCTTTCTGGACATTGAGATGAGCGGGATGAACGGCATGGAGACGGCCAGGCAGCTGCGGCAGCTGGGTGTGCAGTCGGTCCTGGTCTTTGTGACGGCATATCCTGATTTCGTGTTCCAGGGATATGAAGTACATGCGTTTCATTATATATTGAAGCCGTATAAAGAGAAGAAGATCAGAGAAGTGGCAGACGCTGCCCTCAGAGAGATTGCCGGCCGTGAGGCAGAATATTATCTGATCCCGACGGGAAGCGGAAGCTACCGGCAGAACCTGCGGGAAGTCTGCTACTTCTACAGTGACCGGCGCAGAATCACGGCAGTGACAAAATCAGATAAGAAGACGTTCTACGGGAAGCTGGACGAGCTCCAGAAAGAACTGCCGGACTATTTCCAGCGTATTCACCAGAGATATCTGGTCAATATGAATCAGGTTATGGAGACGAAAGACAATTCCGCGCTGGTTGGGACAGAGATACTTCCGGTGAGCCGGGCACACAGACAGGAGTTCCTGATCGCATTTGCAAAGAGAATGTTAAAATAGGGGGGATAATACGAAATGGAAGCAATAGGAACAGCCGCCCGGCTGGTTCAGTTTCTGCTGATGTTGGGGACTGCTGTCGTATTCATGCGCATGACGGGGGCATTTGCAGAGACCAGAAATCAGCTGTGGGCAAAAATACTGATTGCCTTATCCCTGATTCCTGTTTCGAGTATTGTCATTTTCAATGGTGATATTGTAAATATTACGTACGCGGGTATCTGGTATCTGATCGTGGTGATGGCGGGGTACAGGGGAAGACTGATTAAAAAGCTGTCCGCCGTCCTGATTCTCTATCCGCTGGTGGTGGCGGTCAATTTTCTGGTTCCGTATGTGATCAGTATTGAGTATAACAGGTATCCATCCCCCCGCTGGTATCTGGAACTTTGTCTGCATGCGCTGCTTTGTCTGCTGGCATGGCTCGGTATCTATCAAACGTTTTTTGGCAAAATCCGAAGGGCAGGAAACTATCTGACCATACAGATGTGGGCGATGCTGGACGTCGTGTCACTGATGCCGCTGTTTGTCACAGGATACGTCATTATCATAACCACGGAAGCGCAGGTAGCCTTCAGTATAGGTATCACGGTCATCAGCTTTATATCCAATCTGGGAATTTTATACCTTATCACCTATATGATAGAAAACACAAAGGTCCTGCTGGAGAACGAAAACCTGCACCAGGAACAGGAATATTACCGGGAGCTGGAACATAACCAGAAGGAGATCCGGAGGCTGCGCCACGATATGAATAACCATCTCGCCGCAGTGGACGCCCTGCTGGAACAAAAGGAGACGGAGAAAGCCCGGGCATATTTTGCAAAGCTGTCTGCAGCGGCCGCGGGGACGAACCGTTCTTTCTGTAAAAACAGCCTGGTCAATGCGGTACTTGCAAGCAAGTATCAGCGGGCGGAAGAACTGGGAATCGATCTGTTTTTCAATATCGACCTGGGGGAGGAACTCTGGATGGATGAAGTGGATGTCTGTTCTCTGTTTGCCAACACGCTGGACAATGCGATGGAAGCCTGCATGCAGATCCGTGAAGCCCAGGAGCGCAGGATAGAGCTGCGTGCCCGGATAAGCGGGGGATATTTCAGTTTTCAGCTGGAGAATCCTTATGTAAATGAAATCACATTCTGCCATGGGGAGTACCGCACAACGAAGCGTGACCGCAGGCAGCACGGGCTGGGAATCGGAAAGGTCCGTGATATTGTAGAAAAATACGGAGGGAATCTGAAGATATCCCACCAGGGCGGCATTTTTTCGATAGTTGCCATTATTCCCAAAGAAGGCGTGAATCCGGCTGAATGATCAGCGGGTCTCACGCCAAAACACAATCTGTTTTATATCGTCGTTCAAGTCAGCCGCGAAGTCTCGTGATAAAATTTTCCAGGCGGCTCACGGCTTCTTTTAATTCCTGGATAGAATATGCATAGGAAAGCCGAAGATAACCTTCGCCGCTCTCACCGAATGCGCTGCCGGGGATAACCGCAAGTTTTTCTGATTCCAGCAGCTTCAGTGCAAATTCTTCGCTCGTCATCCCGAATTCCCGGATACTGGGGAACATATAGAACGCTCCCTGTGGCTTAAAACAGGGAAGATTCAGCCGCTGCAGCTCATGGTGCAGATAGTTCCTACGCTGGTTATAGGAGATACGCATTTCTGCAACATCCTGATCCCCGTTAGTGAGCGCTTCCACAGCAGCGTACTGGCTGACCGTCGGTGCGCACATGATGGCAAACTGGTGGAGCTTGAGCATCTGTTCCATGATCTCATGATGGGCGGCGGCATATCCGAGACGCCATCCTGTCATCGCATACGCCTTCGAAAAACCGTTGATCACAATGGTGCGGTCGCGCATACCCGGGAGTGACGCGATGCTCGTGTGGGGCTCACCATAGGTCAGTTCACTGTAGATCTCATCGGATATCACGATCAGATTATGCTCTCTGGCCACCTCTGCGACAGCTTCCAGATCACCTCTGCTCATAACAGCTCCCGTCGGGTTATTGGGAAATGAGATCAGCAGCGCCTTGGTCTTCGGTGTGACGGCGGCCTCAAGTTCTCCCCTGGTCAGACGAAATTCATTTTCCTCGCGGAGAGGAATTCTCACAGGCACGCCGTTTGCCATGATGATGCACGGTATGTAGGATACGAAGCACGGTTCGGGACAGATGACCTCGTCACCATCGTTCAGGATGGTGCGCAGTGCAAGATCAATCGCTTCACTTCCGCCTACTGTCACTAGGATCTCATGCTGCCAGTCGTAAGTATTCTGAAGGCTTCGTTTCAGATAATCGCTGATCGCGCGGCGGAGCTTTGGTGTTCCGGCATTTGACGAATAAAAGGTCTTACCGTCTTTCAGTGTGCGGATTCCCTCCTCGCGGATATGCCAGGGAGTGTCAAAATCAGGTTCTCCCACGCCCAGTGAAATTGCATCCGGAATATCGGAAACGATATCGAAAAACTTACGGATTCCGGAAGGGGCAAGGGCAACGACACGTTTGGACAACAGTTCTCTCATGGTGTCACCACCATCCTCTGATCTGGTTTCCCCGCTTCCAGGTCAACACCCAGTTCTTTATATTTGGTCAGCGTAAAATGTGTGGTCGTACTCTGTACTTCTTCGATTGATGCGAGCTTTGAGTTGACAAACATGGAAATTTCTTTTAAATTCCGTCCCTTCACCATGACCAGAAAGTCGTAGGAACCGGACATCAGGTACAGGGTCTCGACCTGGGGGTATCCCTTGATCTCGTCTGCCAGCCGCTGGTATCCATCTCCGCCGTGAGGGGTTACGCGCAGTTCAACGAGCGCCTCCACGTCGTCTTCACGCACCTTGTCCCAGTTGATCAGGGCGCGGTATCCGCAGATCACATGCTCTTTTTCCAGCCTTTCCACTGTGGTCCGTACCTCCTGTTCGGGTTCGTCAAGCATGACCGCCAGATCTCTGCAGCCAAGCGTACAATCTTTCTCGATGAGCTTTAATAACTGCTCCTTTTTATTCATATCCATCTGTTAACCCTCCTGTTCTGATGGTGAGTAGCGTTCTGATAAAAATCACCCCCGGCAGCCGTGTGTTCACGGGATAATCGATGTGAGACCGGACACCGGCTATACGGGCGGAACCGCACTCCTTTCGGAACCTGGGGATATTAAAAGTATATCACTATTTTAACAAAATACAATAATCTTTTCCGGCGTTGTCTGGGCAGGGATACTTCTGGTGGTGTTGAAGTAATATACGAGCAGAATGTGGCCGCCGGGAGAGCAGTCAAAACGCTGACCGTTTACCGTGGTCACATTAGTCGAACGGCTGATATTCAGGCTCAGTGTTCCGTCGGATGAGGTCAGGTCTTTGCCGAAGTAGTCCAGTTTGACATTTTCATTCGGCCTGAGTACGGTGATCATCTCAGCGCGGTACTGCGGGGGAAAGATCAGAGGAACGGGCAGATCGCTGTCATAAAAGGCGGCAACACGCATTCCGGGCCGGAGTCTCGTGCAGCCCACTACGAAGGTTTCCGGCGCTACGACAAAGTTGGTAATGCCGCCGGAAGACATGATGGATATCATGCGGTTGCAGCATTCTCCTGTCATTGGTGTGATTTCCCGTATAATGCCGGTAACGGGTACAAAAGATTGATAAGGCATATAAAACCCCTTTTTCTTTATCCTATGAGAAAAAGGGGGAAAGGGTACTTATTTTGCTTTGAAGTATATCTGCTGCTGGTGGCTGCCATTGGAGATCCGGTTGATCTCATAATCGCCGAGCGACTTCACGAAAGGTGTCAGTTTGGCGTAGCCAAAGTTACGGACGTCGAAATCAGGAAGACGCTTTGACAGCTGGTCACCCAGTTTTCCTGAGAAGATCCAACCGTCCTCGTCGGAGAATTTCTCTACGATCGCGGCAATCGTCAGTTTGATAACGTCCAGATCGGACTGCGGCTGTATGTCTTCCGGCGGCGGTGCTGCGGATTCTTTTTTGCTGGCTCGGCTCTTTTCTTTCACCGAGGACCTGATTTCCTTTATCAGGGGACGCTCGGCCGCAGCTTTCTTTTCCTTTTTCTGCTGATTGGAGAAGAGGAGATCCAGGTATTTAAACTGGTTGCATGCTGCGATAAAAGGTTTCGGGGTCTTGCTCTCGCCCATACCGATGACCTGCATGCCCGATTCCCGAAGCCGCGCTACGAGCCGGGTGAAATCACTGTCCGAGGAGGCGATGCAGAATCCGTCTACGGTTCCCGAGTAAAGAATATCCATCGCATCGATGATCATCGCGCAGTCCGTCGCGTTCTTTCCGGAAGTATAGCTGTACTGCTGCATCGGGATAATGGAATTGTCCAGAAGCACAGATTTCCAGGACGCCAGCTGCGGACTTGTCCAGTCTCCGTAGATCCTTTTGTAAGTTGCGACTCCGCTGTTTGCGGTTTCCTCCAGAATGATTTTAATGTATTTATCAGATATGTTGTCTGCATCAATCAGTATGGCAAATTTTAATTCGGTTTCCATGTACTTACCTCAATCATTTTTTATCTATACTATACCATTTTCCGGATGCAGGCGTAAAGGCTAATCTTTACATTTATTGGATGATCAAGTATCATGGAGGAAGGAAACCAAAAGAGGAGGACGCCGGATGAAAGATATTGGCTACTACAACGGCGAAACAGGGAGAATAGGGGAACTGAGAGTGCCGATGACCGACAGAGCGCTTTACTTCGGGGATGGATGTTATGACGCGGTAAGGATCGCCAACCGTGTCCCCTTTGCGCTGAATGAACATATCGAGAGATTTTATGAAAGCTGCCGGCTTCTGGAGATCGAATTTCCGTACGGCGCGGAAGCGCTGAGAGAGATTCTGACGGGGCTTGCCGGTGAGCTGGACGATGATGAGGGCATGCTGTACTGGCAGACGTCACGCGGGCTCGCGCCGCGCGGGCATGCATTTCCGGAGACGGGGGGAGACGCAAGCCTCCTGGCATATGCCTGCCCTGCCAGGATGTGTCCGATTGACCAGGAATTCCAGATCATCTCGCTGGAAGATACCAGGTTCTATCACTGCCACATCAAGACGCTGAATCTGCTGCCGAATGTGATCGCATCCCAGAGGGCAAAGGAAGCGGGATGCCAGGAGGCCGTGTTCCACAGAGGGGAACGTGTGACGGAATGCTCGCGCAGCAGTATTCTGATGCTGAAGGACGGCGTGCTGTGTGCGCCTCCGCTTGACCGGCTGATACTGCCGGGGATTACCAGAGCACATTTGCTGCAGCTGGCAAAAGGACTGCTGATTCCGGTGAGAGAGGAGGCGTTCTCATTACAACAGCTGCGTGAGTCGGATGAAATCATCGTCTGCAGCTCCGGCGCATTGTGCAACCGGGTATCGAAGCTGGATGGACGGGCTGTCGGAGGAAGGGCGTCTGGACTCCTCAGGAAACTTCAGGATGCATATGTTGATAAGTTTAAAAGAGAGACGGGTCAGAGATAAGCAGATGGATATTAAGGATTTGCAGTATTTTCATGTGGTATATGAGGATAGGAGCATTAACCGTGCGGCGGGCAAACTGTTTATCTCCTCTCAGGGCCTGAGCAAGATCATCCTGAAGCTGGAGGAGGAGCTTAAGACAACTCTGTTTGAACGGAGCAAGAAAGGAGTCCGCCCCACGGAGAGCGCGGTTTTTCTGTATGAGAAGGCGGAAGAGATTATCCGGCAGTATGAGGAAATCCGGCACGGGATCTATCAGCTGACGGTCAAGGATAATACGCTTCGGCTTGCGTGTGCGAGAGGTGTGCTGAACGCGCTTTCTTTCGAGCTTTTGATGGATTTTATACGGGGACATTCCGGGATCGAGGTGGAATGGGTGGAGGAATCCAACCAGGACGTCAAGGAGAAGATTGCGTCGATGCAGGCGGAGGTGGGGATCGTAGTCGGACATACCAGGCTGCCGGAGGTGCAGGAGATGAAGCTGGCGAGCCGTGCAATCCGGCTGATCGTTTACCGGGGACATCCGCTGTATGAGCGCAGTGAGATCGGCATTGATGAACTGCGTGGCGAGCGCATCATTATCTTGAACGAACAGTTTGAGATTTATCACACGTTTGCGGGGGTCTGCAGGGCGAAAGGGTTCGAACCGGATATTGCAGCAAAGACGGTGGACAGCAGCTTTTTGTATCAGCTCTGCAAGGGAGGTGTCGGCATCGGTGTGGTGATCGATTTTTCCACGGAACATTTTCGGATGGACGGAGTGCGGGTCATACCGCTTCGGGAACGGATCACGTGGGATATTTATCAGATCTGGAATAAAAAGAGCGCCCGGTATCCCAATGTCCGGGAGTTTCAGCAGTATCTAACAAATCGTTGTAAGGTGGCAGAGGATTATTGATAGTCCGCGCCGCCTTTTTTTGTTATGCTGGAATCAGAACACAGAATATCGAGGAGGAAAACAATGAATTATAAATATCCGAATTTATGTAAACCCATCAGGCTGGGAAATGTCACGTTCCGAAATCGTATGTTCTCCGCGCCGATGGGCGGCACGGACATCACGGCGGACTGCTGTATCGGAAGAGGGTCAACAGGTTTCTATGAACTCAGAGCCAAAGGAGGTGCCGGAGCGGTTACAGTCAGCGAATGCATGGTGCACCCGGAGACGGACGGCTCCCATGCCTTTCACCTGGATCTGGCGACGCCGGGCTCTCTGTCAGGATTTACATACACAGCAGATGCCATCCGCAGACATGGCGCAATCGCCAGCGTGGAGCTGTCGCATTCCGGTCAGTATGCGGGAACGTATCTGACAGACAAGGACAGGAAGAGAGGACTGGCGCAGTATGGTCCAAGCGCCGGCGTACGGCCGGACGGCCTGGAAGTGAAGGAACTGACGAAAGAACAGCTTGCGGACATCGCGGCCGCCTACGGACACTGTGCGGAGCTGGCAAAGCGGGCGGGCTTTGAGATGGTGATGGTACACGGAGGACATGGCTGGCTGATCAACCAGTTCCTGTCACCGTATTTCAACCACAGGACCGATGAGTACGGCGGTCCGCTCGAAAACCGGGTTCGGTTTGCGAAAGAAGTTCTCGACAGCGTGCGAAAGGCAGTCGGACCGGGCTTCCCGATCGAATTCAGGATGAGCGGCTCAGAGCTGTTCGAGGGCGGTTATGACCTGGAGGAAGGTGTAGAGATCGCAAAACAGCTGGAGAGCCGCGTGGAGCTTCTGCACATATCCGCCGGCACATACCAGCGGGGGTTCTCAGTGACACATCCGTCGATGTTCCGGCCGCACGGCTGCAACGTCTATCTCGCGGAGGAGATCAAGAAGCATGTGAGCGTGCCTGTCGCGACGCTGGGGGGGCTGAACGATCCGGCGATGATGGAAGAGATTATCGCGTCCGGGAAAGCCGACGTGGTGGAGATGGCGAGGGCCCTGCTCGCGGATCATGAGCTGCCGCGTAAGGTGATGGCTAACAGGGATGAAGACATTGTAAAATGCCTGCGGTGTTTTACCTGTATGGCGGAACGTGCGGTGACCTCGACGAGACGGTGTACGGTCAACCCGCTGATCGGGCGGGAGCTGGACGGCACGGAAGTACTGCCCGCAGCGAACAGAAAAAAAGTCCTGGTGGCGGGAGGCGGACCCGGCGGGCTGAAGGCGGCGCTGACGGCCGCACAGAGAGGTCATGAAGTCATTCTGTGCGAGAAGGAAGACCGGACAGGAGGCATTCTAAAAGGGGAAGAGGCAATCCCGTTTAAGCATGAGATGTACGAGCTGGGAGTCACCCTTGAGAAGCTGGCACGTGACGCGGGAGTTGAGATTCGTCTTAACACGGAGGTGACCCGGGAGTACGTGGACCGGGAGAATGTGGATGCGCTGATCATTGCGGTGGGCTCCGCCCCGCTGATTCCTCCGGTGGAAGGGCTGGACGGCAGTCAAGTTGTCGTTGTCAATGACTATTATCTGAAGCAGGATCAGGTGGAGGATGAAGTTGTCGTGCTCGGAGGCGGACTGGCAGGATGTGAAGCGGCAATTCATCTGGCTCAGGAAGGAAAGTGCGTGACTGTCGTGGAGATGCGGGATGAGGTTGCCGTGGATGCCAATATCAGACACCGTCCGATTCTCCTGACGGAACTGGCAGACAAAAATGTAAGGCTCTGTACGGGATACCGGGGGCTGCGTGTGACCCGGGAGGGCGTCATTTGTCTGAATCCGGAAGGAAAAGAAGAACTGGTTCCGGGAAAAACGGTCATCTGTGCAGCCGGTCAGCGGGCGCGCAGGGAAGTCGCGGACAGTCTTCTGGGAACAGCGCCTTATATCGCGCAGATCGGTGACTGTGTGCGCCCCTCCACAATCACGACGGCAGTCTATCAGGGATATCACGCTGCGCTTGATATTTAAAATCATTTATTACTATAACAGGAAAGCTGCTTATCTAACCATATGTTATGTGTCTGGCGGCAGGCACAGTGTTGGCTGGATAAGCAGCTTTTTTGCTTTTATGGCTGAAACCCTTCCGGGTCAAAGAACTTGCGAAACATGGCGGGCGTCGTACCTGTGATTTTTTTAAAGGTCCGGATAAAATGTGAGGAGCTGGAGAAACCACATTGTATCGCAATGACTTCTATCGTACTCCTCGTTTCTGTCAGCAGCTGTTTGGCGTGGCGGATCCGGATGCCGGTCAGATGTTCATATGGAGCGCAGCCGGTCTCATTCTTAAACACACGGGAGAAATGATACTGGCTTAGCGAGGCGTGATCAGCAATGTCCGACAGACTGATCGGTTCATGATAATGGCTCAGCATGTATTCCTGGGCTTTTGCGACCGGGGCGCTCACAGCGGAAGATTCCTGCAGTGTCAGAACGCTTAAGATATTGTGAACGAGAAAAGAAAGCTTGTGATCGTTCGGAAAATCGCCGGAAATCTCATCCTGAAGATAATTAAATAAAAAAGAGGTTTTGGCACGGTTTAAAAAGTGGACCCCGTGTTGTCTGTAAAGCATATCAAAATATGCCTGAGAACAGTTGCCGGTAATCATGTATGTCTGAAGACGGAGCGGTCCGAGTGCCCTGTAATAATGCGGGAACCGTGCATCGAGAAATACAACATCGCCGGAAGTGGCGGTAAAGGATTTTTCACGGTATTCGAAAAACATCCCTCCGTCCACAATACGGAATAAGACAAGGGTATCCAGATAATTCCGTCTGACCTTGTACGGTACATCACAGACGTACTCATCTCCCCACAATACGCAGAACAGGTTCTGGCGGGCAAACTGTGACGGCGAGTGAAACCCGCCGCCTTTTTTCTGGAGTATTCCGGGTTCCACGGGTATGACGGCATCTTCCTGAATTTTTTCAATTGACATTGTGAATCCTCCTTGCAGCAATATATGTATATTGAAGAGCAGCATTAGCTAGTGAAAACAACATAAACTTATTATATTATAAATTACAGAGATACACAATCAACAAAAATCATAAAAACAGAGATAAAAAATTGAGAAAAATGACAAAAAAATATAAAATTATATTAATATTCAAACAGCAATAAAAGATCATTATAAAAATATGTTAGAAGCATCACGCGATGTTTTTATAGAAAAACATGAATTTCCACAGGAAAAGGTGAAGGAGGATTTTTTTCATGAAAAAGAGACTGGCATGGTTACTGATTGGGACAATGATGGTGAGCACACTCGCAGGATGCGGCGGCAAGTCGGAGAAGTCAGCGGAATCAGCAGCGGCAGATGAGGCTTCCGCTGAAGATGTTGGAGAAGCCGAGGGGGATATTGAAATCGGTTTTTCCGGAGATTACCTGAGTGACTTTATGGCTAACGTAGTCAAGGGAGTGGAGACCGCAGCTGCAGACAACGGCGCCAAGGTTACGGTTCAGGATGCAGAGTTTGATACGGCAAAACAGCTGCAGCAGGTGGAGAATTTCATCAACGCGGGTGCTGATGCAGTCGTCGTAAAACCGGTTGATTCTGATGCGTGTGAGCCGATGAAAAAGGCATGTGAGGAAGCGGGCATTCCATTCATCGTTGTCAACTCTGAGAGTAATGCGGGCTGTGACGTGTATGTAGGATCTGACCATAAGTATTCCGGACAGCTGCAGGGTGAGTTTGTGGCGGAAAACCTGCCGGAAGGCGGAAAAGTCGGTATCCTGATGGGTGAGATGACGGTACAGGCATCCACACAGAGGACAGAGGGTGCAAAAGAGGCGATGGCAGTTAATGATAAGATTGAAGTGGCATCCGAACAGGAAGCCGGCTGGATGCGCGACGAGGCAATGCAGAAGATGGAAAACTGGCTGAACTCAGGGCTTGACCTCTCCGCAGTGATCGCTAACAATGATGAGATGGCGATTGGTGCAGCCAAGGTCCTCAAGGAGAATGGCGTGGAGGGTGTTCTGGTCTGCGGCATCGACGCGACAGAGGATGCGCTGAACATGATTAAGAGCGGTGATATGTCCATGACTGTATTCCAGAACGGCTACGAACAGGGCTATCAGGGGGTTGTCTCCGCAATCAAGCTGGTGAACGGGGAAACAGTGGAAGAGTACGTGGACGTGCCGTATGAGCTGGTGACAGCAGAAAAAGCAGACGAATACCTTGAGATTGTCACCGGACAGTAGGCCATAACAACGATATGATCAGTCAAGATGAGGAAGGGAGTGTTCCTGCTCCCTTCCCTCTTTATCGGAACACGAAGAACAGGAAGTTAGCTTTAGGGGGAAGGCACATGAGCAATACACCGTTATTACAGATGGAACATATTCGGAAGGTTTTTCCGGGCGTAGTCGCCCTGGATGACGTATCCCTGACGATCAAAGAGGGCACGGTGCATGCCCTGATGGGAGAAAACGGCGCCGGGAAATCGACGCTGATGAAGATCCTGACCGGCGTCTACACGAAGACGGAAGGGAGCATCAAATGGCAGGGAAAGGACCTGGACACCAGCTCCATCACGAACGTTCTGCACGCCGGGATCACGATGATCTTCCAGGAACTCAACCCGATCAGGACCATGAAGGTCTGTGAGAACATCTTTGTCGGGAGGGAGCCATATAAGATCAGGGGCGTGATGGTCGACCACAAGAAGATCACGGAGGATACCCGGAAACTGTTTGAGGAGCTGGAGATGACGGACATTGACCCGCACGCGCTGGTCGGGACGCTGTCGACCGCGAAGATGCAGATGATCGAGATCGCCAAGGCGATCTCCTATCATTCAAAACTGATTATCATGGACGAGCCGACCTCATCCATTACCGAGAAGGAATGCCAGCATCTGTTCCGGCTGGTCAATAACCTGAAGAAGAAGGGCATTGCCTTTATCTTCATCACTCATAAGATGGACGAGGTGTTCCAGATCTCCGACGAGATCACCGTGATGCGGGACGGCACGTATGTGGGAACCTATGATGTGAAGGATATCACACAGGAAGACCTGGTAAAGCTGATGGTGGGCCGCGAGATCACCAACATGTTCCCGAAGGAGGACGCCGAGATCGGGGATGTAAAGCTGGAGGTCACAGGCATGGACGTCAAAGGCCTGCTGCATGACATCAGTTTCAAGGTCCATAAGGGTGAAATCCTGGGATTTGCCGGCCTGATGGGTGCGGGCAGGACGGAAGTCATGGAGACCCTGTTCGGGATCCGGAAGATGGAATCCGGGAGCATCCGGATCGACGGGAAAGAAGTGCAGATGCATTCGCCGAAAGAGGCGATGAAACATAAGATTGCGTTCCTGACGGAGGACCGCAGGGGCAGCGGATGCTTCCTGCCGCTGTCGGTGGGGGACAACATCATGGTCTGTAATTATAACCAGGCGGTCAGCGGCTTTGGGAAGATCAGCATTTCCAAAGAGAAGAGGCTGTGCCAGGAGCAGATCGAGAAATATGCGGTAAAGACACCGGGTGCATCCCAGATCATCGGGAATTTAAGCGGAGGAAACCAGCAGAAGGTGCTGATTGCCCGCTGGCTGATGACGGAGCCGGACATCATCATCCTGGATGAGCCTACCCGCGGGATCGACGTGGGCAGCAAGTCGGAGATCCATAAGATGATCAGCCGTCTGGCACAGCAGGGCGTGGCGGTCATCCTGATCTCCTCGGAGCTGCCGGAGGTCATCGGCATGAGTGACCGGATCATGGTCATGTACGAGGGAAGGATCACCGGGGAAGTGGTGCGCAGCGAGGCGACCCAGGAGAATATCATGCGGTATGCATCCGGGATCACAGAATAACGTGGGTGTGGGGAAAGGAGAAAGATTCCATGAAAGATAAAACAATGAAAGAAAAAGCGCTGTACATATACGGCAGGGCGGGGGTGCTTCTGATCCTGCTTTTGATGGTTATCCTGCTGACATTTATGACAGATACGTTCCTGACATACCGGAACCTGATCAATATCGTGCGCCAGGTGACGTTCTATGCGATCGTGGGCTACGGTGCGATGGTCACCCTGATCGGCGGGGATTTCGACCTGTCGCCGGGTTCGGTCATCGGTTTGACGTCGATCCTGTCGACAATGGCAATCACAGGGACAGAGCGCGGAGTAGGGCTGCCGCTTTTGATCGCGGTCGCGGTAGGACTTGCCGTCGGCTTTGTCAACGGGTTTCTGATCGCTTACTGCAGCCTGCCGGCGTTCATCGCGACGCTGGGCACACAGACGCTGCTGAGGGGGCTCGCACTGTACATCGCGAACGGAAAACCGATCAGCGGGTTGTCTGAGAAGTTCACTAACGTAGGCGGAGGGAGCATCGGTATCGTGCCGATTCCGGTGATCATTCTGATCATTCTGGGGTTGGTTACCTGGTATATCATGAAGTATACGCGTCTGGGACGCCATATCTATGCGATCGGCGGAAATGCCCAGGCGGCAGTAGTATCGGGCGTGAATGCAAAACGTGTCAAACTGTTCACGTATCTGTATGCGGGGGTGATGGCGGCGATCGCAGGCGTAATCCTGACGGCGCGTGTGGCGTCCGGAAACGCTGCTCTCGGCGAGACGTACGAGATGAAGGCAATCACAGGCTGCGTCATCGGCGGTGTCAGCCTGAACGGCGGAATCGGAAGCATCTACGGCATGACCTGCGGTATCCTGGTAGTCGGCGTGCTGACAAACGGGATGGACCTGATGAACGTCAGCGGCTACATGCAGAAGGTGGCGGAAGGCATCATCATGATCGTGGCGGTACTGCTGGACGTGGTCCGTGCAAAATCTGCAAAATAAGAATATTTTCAGTCAGGGAGTGCAAAACGGGCGCTCCCTGAATTTTACATCTTAAATCCGGCGGGATCAAAGAATTTCCGGAACATGGCGGGCGTCACTTCGACGTCCTTTTTAAATGCCCGGATAAAATTTGAAGTATTGGAGAAGCCGCACTGTGCGGCGATGCTGTCCACAGTCTCACCGGTGTTGCTCAGAAGCTCACGCGCATGATGCATCCGTACATTAAACAGGTACTCGTGGGGAGAAAAGCCTGTCTCTTCCCGGAAGAGCCGTGAAAAATGAAACTTGCTCAGAGCGGCATGCCGGGCGATATCTTCTACATTCAGCGGTTCGTGAAAATGATTCAGGATATACTGCTGGGCATCAGCGATCGGCGGACTTGAAATTTTGGCTTCATGGGAGGCGAGGGTACTGAGCAGATTATAGATCATGCTGGAAAGCTTATGGTCATTCGGGCGGCCTCCGCTTAATTCTTTCATAAGATAGTTACAGAGCAGAGAGGCATCGGATGCTCCGGAGAACAGAGCGCCGTGCTGCTCATACAGCATGTCGCAGAATTCCTGTGAGATATTGCCGCTGAAATGGAAGTACTGGAATTTCACCCGTTTTTCCGTCCAGTAGTGGTTGCGCACATGACAGTCCAGCAGCACAATGTCACCGGAGCGCGCTGTGAAATTTTGTCCCCGGTACTCGAAAAGAAGTTCCCCTTCCAGAATATGAAAAAGAATAAAAAAATTTAGATAATGGCGAAGTACCCGGTAGGGAGGAACGCAGATGTATTCACTTGCCCACAGGATACAGAACATATGGCTTTTGGCAAACTGTGACGGGGTCTGGAAATAAGGCCCCTTTTTGCGGACGATGCCTTTCTCACCCACGATCAGTCCCTCATCGGGAATTTTTTTGATTTCCATAGACTCCTCCTTTTAGCACAAAATGAATATTTTCCAGCATACGCGGACAGTGAAAGTCCTTAAAATATAGTATATATTAAAGGCATACGAAATACAAGAAGGCGCAGAAATACAAAGTATGTTTTGAGGAAAAGGAGAAAAGGATTATGACGTCAAAAGAGAGAGTACAGGCAACGTTTGCCCACACACAGCCAGATAAGGTGGCGGTTGATTTCGGAGGCATGAGCTGCTCCATGATCAATGCTGTCGTGCTGAAAGAGCTGAGGGACTATTACGGACTGGAAAAACGTCTGCCGAAGATCAATGACATGTCAACCATGACAGCATTTGTCGAGCCGGACCTGCAGGAATGCATGGGTGTGGACGTACAGCAGCTCTACAACTACGGTGATACATACGGACATATCAACACGGACTGGAAAGAATGGTCATACCGCGGAGAGGCCGTGCTGATCCCGGGCAATGCGATAGTGAAAGAGGACGGAAACGGCGGATACTATGTGTATCCGGAAGGCGATGACAGTGTGGAACCGAGCGGCCATCTGCCGGCGAACGGGTTTTATTTTGACAACCTGACACGTACTCCGGAGTTCGACGAGGACGAGGCTGACGCAGCTGACAATACGGCCGATTATATGGAAGTTTCCGACGCACAGATTGCATATCACAAGAAAGTGCTGGAGGAAGTGAAAGGCAATAACCGTGCGATCCAGGTGGGACCGTGCTACTCGGGACTCGGCGATGCCAACAACATCCCGGGACCGAACCTGAAACACCCGAAGGGGATCCGTGACATTTCTGAATGGTACATGGCTCCGCTTCTGTATCCGGAATATGTGGAGGAAGTATTTGACCGCGGAACAGATATTGCGATTAGGAACTTTAAAAAATACTGGGATGCATTTGGCTCCGACATCGATGTTCTCTTCATCTGCGGAACAGACTTCGGAACTCAGAGAGGACCGTTTATGGATCCGGAAGTGTTCAAAGAGTTCTATCTGCCTTACTATAAGAAGATGAATGACTGGATCCATGAGAATACCACATGGAAGACACTGAAACATTCCTGCGGAGGCATCTTCCCGATTCTTCCATATCTGATCGAGAGCGGATTTGACGCGGTAAATCCGGTGCAGTGTTCGGCGGAGGGGATGGACCCGCAGAAGCTGAAAGACACTTATGGAAAGGACATCGTATTCTGGGGCGGCGGAGTCGATACACAGAAGGTGCTGCCGTTCGGAACTCCGGAAGAAGTGCGCGAGCAGGTTCTGGAGAGACTGGATATCTTCTCAAAAGACGGCGGATATGTCTGCAATACGATTCACAATATCCAGGCGAACACACCGATCCCGAACATTGTTGCTATGGTTGATGCGATCAAAGAATTTAACGGTGACAAATAAAGAATATAATAATTACCCTTAAACCTTCTTGATAAGAGGTGTCCGGAAAGTGTATACTTTTTCTGGGCACCTCTTTGGGTTTGCCAGGACAATTTCAGGAAGGAGACACGGTATGCTTTGGTCAGAGACAAATCGAAAAATTGCAGAAATCTTTGAGGGCGGACAGCTGCCGACGATGGTTTATATCAGTAAGCAGGGATACGAGCGAAAAAAGGTCCTGAGATCTCTTCACCGCCATGAGTCTATCTGCGAACTGCTTCTGATATACAGGGGGGAGGGTTCTTATCAGGTCGAGGGGAAACATTATCCGCTGAAGGAAGGGAGCCTGATTTACTATAATCAGGGTGATCTGCATGAGGTCGTGTCGGGATCGGAGCATGAGATCGGTTCCTACTGTATCGGGATAACGAATCTTCAGAGAAAAGGCCTGCCGAGGAACCATCTCGTGGAGACTGGCGGGCCCTACGTGCGGCAGACGGGCAACCTGTTTCCGATACTGCGGTCCATGTGCGAGCAGATGTATGAACTGGAGGGGGCGGACGAAGAAGGACGTCTGGTCGCGCAGCTTCAATGTGCTTCGTTTCTTGTCATGACCAGCCGTCTGAAAAGCTTTCCGACGGTGGCTGCCCAGAGGACTTCGGAAGAACAGAATGTCCTCCGGATCCGTGATTATCTGAATCAGCATTTTACGGAAAATATCACACTGGATATGACCGCAAAGGATCTGGGATATTCAGCTACTTATGTCTCACATATCTTTAAAAACAGTACCGGGCAGACGCCGATCCAGTATGTAATACGAAGACGGGTGGGGCTGGCTCAGACGCTGCTGATATCGACGGATTTTTCGGCGACACAGATTGCGACCATGGTGGGATATGATAATACGAATTACTTCAGTACGCTGTTTACCAGGACAACAGGCATGACTCCTATCCGGTACCGGCAGCTCTATAAAGAAGAGATGAAGGGGACGAACAGACAATCATAGATAACATAATCATAGAAGGGCTGTGCCGGCTTGTGATCCTGCCGGGCAGTTCTTTTTTTTGTGCCGATGACAGGATAGTGGAGTGGCGGATGAAAAAAGCCGCGGTGCGCACGGAAAATGGCGGGTTTGATGGGAAAATATTTACAAAATTGTGAAGGTGAAAAAATCTTAAACAGATATAATGGACAGTAGAAAGAGAAAACAAGTGCAGACAAAGGAGGTTTATAGCGATGAGGATAAGTATTTGTGGGGCTCCCTGCTGCTGGGGAGTGGATGATGTGAAAAACCCTTACAACCCTCCGTGGCAGAGAGTGCTGAGGGAAGCAGGGGAGGCGGGCTATCGGGCGATTGAGCTCGGCCCGTACGGTTATCTGCCTGCGGACGTGGGAACGGTTTCTGATGAACTGACAAAAAACGGACTGTCTGTCGTGGCTGGTACGATATTCGATAATCTGCTGGATGAGGAGAATTACGAAAACGTGCTCAGGCAGACGGACGAGATATGCTCACTGATAACGAAACTGCCGGTGCTTCCGAAGTATGAGGAACAGCATTTTCCGACGCCGTATCTGACAGTTATGGACTGGGGGCACGATGAACGTGATTACGCAGCAGGCCATTCAGACCGTGCGCCGCGCCTTTCGCAGGAGAAATGGTCAGTGATGATGAGACACATCAAAGGTATCTGTGAGAGGGCGGCGGAGTATGGGGTGCGCCCCGTGATCCATCCCCACGCGGGAGGCTATATTGAGTTTGCGGACGAGATTGAAGCGGTGGTGAGGGATATTCCACGTGAGATAGCAGGGCTTTGTCTGGACACCGGGCATTTATATTACTCCGGCATGGATCCGTGCGAGTGGCTGGAAAGATATCCTGACCGGCTGGATTACGTACATTTTAAAGATGTAAACGATTCTGTATACCGGGAGGTTCTGGGTGAACGCATCCGCTTTTTCGAAGGATGTGCAAAAGGATCCATGTGTCCGATCGGGACAGGGACACTGGATTACCCGAAGATTCAGGAGACGTTAAAAAAGATCGGTTACAGCGGATACATAACCATTGAACAGGAACGCGATCCCCGCAATGCTGACACGAGTCTCAGAGATGTAAGAAAAAGTGTGAGCTATCTGAAAAGTGTGGGATACAACATATAAAAATCATGAAGGAGGAGGGATCTCATGTATTACGGTGAAAAAAGGATAGAACAACCGCTGCGGTGGGCGATGGCAGGCGGAGGCAGAGGAAGTCAGATCGGTTATATCCATCGTTCGGCAGCGCTGAGGGATTTCAATTTTGAACTTGTGGCAGGAGCCTTTGACATCGATCCTGAGCGGGGACGGGACTTCGGAAGTATGCTCCATGTGGACCCGGACCGATGCTATCCGGATTATAAGACGATGTTTGATGAGGAATCCAGGCGTCCGGATGGTATCCAGGCAGTTTCCGTAGCGACACCGAACGGGACACATTTCGAGATCACGAAGGCGGCACTGAACGCGGGACTGCACGTTGTATGTGAAAAACCGCTCTGTTTTACGACGGAGGAAGCCCGGGAGCTGGAGGCGCTTGCAGCAGAGAAGAACAGGGTCGTAGGTGTGACATACGGATATGCAGGGCATCAGATGATCGAAGAGGCACGGCGTCTGATACAGGAAGGGGTTCTGGGGGAAATACGCATTGTCAATATGCAGTTTTCGCATGGCTTCCACAATGCAGCGGTGGAAAATACGACGGCGTCCACAAAATGGAGGGTAGATCCGAAAGTTGCGGGCCCTTCCTATGTACTGGGGGATCTCGGGACACATCCGCTGTATCTGTCGGAGGTGATGCTTCCGAACTTGAAGGTGAAACGTCTGATGTGCAGCCGTCAGTCCTTTGTGAAGTCAAGAGCTCCGCTTGAGGATAATTCCATGACGGTGATGGAGTACGATAATGGTGCGGTCGGCTATGTGTGGTCATGCTGTGTGAACTGCGGCTCCATGCATGGACAAAAAATCCGTGTCATCGGTGAGAAAGCGTCGCTGGAATGGTGGGATGAACATCCCAATCAGCTGACGCTGGAAGTACAGGGAGAGCCGGTACGCATTCTGGAACGCGGCATGGGCTACCTGGAACCGTCGGCGCTTTCGGACGACCGCATCGGGGCAGGGCATCCTGAGGGGCTGTTTGAGGCATGGAGTAATCTGTACAGCCGTTTCGCGTGCGCGATGGATGCCGCAGACCGGGGGGAAGCCGTCGAGTTCTGGTATCCCGATATTCATGCAGGCGCAGAGGGCGTCCGCTGGGTGGAAGACTGCGTGCGTTCCGCGGACAATGGCGCCGTCTGGGTGGACTGTCAATAACATCATGGAGGAGATTCAAAGAGCTTTCGAAAAGAGGCCGGTGTCACGCCGGCTTCTTTTTTAAATGCCCGGATGAAGTGGGAGGTGCTGGCGAAGCCGCAGGCTGCTGCAATCGTTTCAATGGATTCCCGGGTCTCGGCGAGCATCATCCTTGCATGTTTCAAACGAAGCCCCAGAAGGTACTGATGCGGTGACTGCGAAGTATACCGCTTGAAAAGCCGGGAAAAGTAGTACGGACTCAATGAGACATGGCTGCAGACGTCCGCCAATGTCAGCTCTTCGCAGAAGAAACTGTTCATATACTCCATTGCTTTCCTGACGGAGGGATTCACCTGCCGGTCTTGCGGAATAGAAAGCTGCCGAAACAGATCCGTGACCAGAAAAGAGAGCTGGTGGTCATTCGGGGAAGATTTCTGAAGTTCGGTGAGCATGTCATCGAATAGAGGTCCCGCAGTTGAAAAGTTGCGGAAACAGGCGCCGTACTGTTCATAGAGCATGTCGCAGTAGGGCTGTGTGACCCCTTCGGAAAAGTGGATGAACTGCAGCCGCACACGCTCTTCGGCCCAGTAGTGGTTGAACAGTTTACAGTCCTGGAGCACGATGTCACCTGCCTGGGCAATAAATGTTTTTCCTCGGTACTCATAGTGGAGAGAACCTTCCAGGATTCTGGTAAACATAAAGGCGTTCAGGTATTCCCGCCTGACCCGGTAGGGAAAATCACAGACGTCTTCAGCACCCCAAAGCACACAAAACAGGTGCTCTTTTGCAAATTCTGAGGGTGAATGAAAGTAAATGCCGTCTCTTTTTAAAATCCCCTTTTCATTCGGGATGATCCCCTCTTCGTGTATTTTTTCCATAAATCCTCCTGATTATCTGGGCAAGAAATGTATATTTTAGGGCAAATGGCGATAGTGTGAAGCGCTTTTCTGTATTATATAATAACCACATCAGATGCACAAGAGGCGCCGCATCGGACAGGACATTTGGATATCCATAAGATCGATAACAGGTAAAGGGAAAACAGGAGGAATACATTATGTCAACTATAAAAGTGGGAATTGCAGGTCTTGGGCGCCTGGGAAAGGTGCATGCAAAAAATCTATGCTACAGGATTCCGGGGGCGTCGCTGACTGCGGCGTGCTCGATCATGGAGTCGGAGCTGGACTATGCGAAACGGGAGCTCGGTGTGAACGATGTGTACACGGACTTTCATGAGATGCTGGGAAAGGCAGACATTGACGCGGTGGCGATCGTGACGACAAGCGGGGAACACTGCTGGCAGATCGAGGCCGCTCTTGCGGCGGGCAAGCATGTCTTCTGCGAAAAACCCCTCGGCGTCACGATTGAGGAGTGCAGGCAGGCGGAGCGCGCAGTGGAAAAATACTCGGATAGAGTCTTTTTCCTGGGATTTATGCGCCGGTACGACCAGTCTTATGCATATGCAAAGAAGAAGATCGACGAGGGTGCGATCGGGAAACCGTATCTGGTGAAGGCAACAGGGATTGACCCCGAAGCGCTCGTGGAAGGAGCTATCAGATTCTGCGGAACAAGCGGGGGGATCTACATCGATATGGCGATCCATGACATTGACCTGATGCGCTGGTTCCTGGGGGCTGATGCAACGGAAGTGTATGCACTCGGCTGCACCTTCAAGCATCCGGAATTTGAGGAGAATGGAGACTGTGAGACTGGTTGTGCCATGTTTGAGTTTGAAAACGGGGCGCTCGGGCAGATTCATGTGGGCAGAACGGCGCCGCACGGCTATCATATTGAGACAGAGATCGTGGGCACGGAGGGATCCATCCGGATCAGCCCTGTCCCGGCAAAGAATCTGGCGGTTATCTATGATAAACACGGGGCGGTGCAGGAGTGTGTGGAATCGTTTCCAGTCAGATTTGCAGAATCCTATCAGCTTGAGATGGAAGAGTTCATATCCTGTATCAGGGAGGGAAGAAAGCCGGGCGTAACGGTGTACGACGGAACGAAATCTACGGAGATGGCGTTTGCCGCGGCGGAGTCATTCAAGAGCCACAGGGCTGTGAAGATATCTTAAATATTTTCGGCAGAAATTAATTGCCGCATTCAAAAAGGACCGGTCTGCATGTTTCATTGCATGAGCAAACCGGTCCTTTTTGATAACTTTTCACGTATTCTGTTTCTATTTATTCATTTGATAAGAGATTTCAAGGTAAAGACGGATGCGGGGATCGTCCAGATCCAGGCTGGTCAGCTGCTGGATGCGGTCCAGCCGGTAGAACAGAGTGCTGCGGTGGATGTACAGCGTCTTTGCAGTCTGTACAACGTTTCGCTCCAGCCGCAGGTAAGTCTCAAGCGTCTCGTTCAGTTTCGTGTTGTGCTGTTCGTCGTAGTGTGCGAGCTGCTGGATGGACTGCGCGCAGAGATACTCATACGGGATATCTTCACAGATTTTATCAAACATGTAATCCAGTACATAATCCTTAAAATCATAACACCAGATCATGCTGTTGCTCCTGCTGCCGTATTCAAGCGCGATGGACGCCTGGCGGTACCCCTGGTGAATCTGTGAGAAGTCAAAGATTTCATTGCTGACGCCCATCTTGAACAGACCTTCCCGTATCAGCCACGCCATGTTGCTGACGATCTGGGGCGTCGTATTTTTGCCCACCGTCTGATTGACGATCACAACAATGCTCTGGTCGTAGAAAAAGGCGTGGCTTGCGGCTACCTGGGACTCGATGTAACCAAAGGTGCTGGTGGTGAAGCGGTAATCGGTGTTGGAGTGTTCTGTTCCCAGCTTGATAATGATATATTTATCGTGATATCCCCAGCCCAGAAAGCGCAGAAGATGGCTGATCTCGCGCTCGTCAGTGACAGACTGGCTGAGAATCTGTTTGCATATTTCTTCCGCATTCCTGCCGAGACTGGTCCAGAAAACGTTGCGCTCTGAGATGCATGCGAGTACGATGCTGGACAGGTACTCCAGTGCAAGGTAGTCTCCCGGCTTGATTATGCTCTGGAGCTCATTGACCAGGACACGGCCTTCGTAACGGTTACCGTTCCAGAGATTGTTATACAGAATGCGGTAACCGCGCTGATTGGCGGAGAACATATCGGCACTCTGGGTCTGCAGCGTGTGGATATACTCATGGTCGATCTTGAGGTCGTTGATGACTTCCAGAGGGACCATATCCCGGCCGTTCCTGGAATCGCGGCTCCACACAGTCATGCCTTCGACGACATTCGGACATGCCAGGATATAAAAATCGGTATCATGAATAAACATGGGGTTGCGGAAGATGCTAAGGCTGGCCTGAAGCATGTCGTTAAGGGGGTTATCGCTGTTCAGGGCTTTCTGCAGCGCCAGGTCCCAGGCAGAATAGCGGAGAAAAATATCTGTTGTAAAGTCGAAGACCTCCGAGATATCGGCATTCTCAGCTAAAATGATGTAGGAGGTACTGGCGGAAAGCATGGTCCGCTCCGGTTCTCCGATGATGATCAGTGAAACGTCCTGCAAAGAGGCAAAACGTTCATTGATCTGAAACGCCCACAGGATATACGCATACCCGATGGTCGGGGCGGTCCCGTTTCGGTAGTGGCGTATGCTTTTCAGTGTTGGACGGTTACCGGCAGGGGAAAATTCCAGCATATCAAACCTGTCTTCCAGAGAGTCTGCAAGTATCTGCATATTCAGTAAAAAGCCTTCTGAGGGAGGCGCTGAGTCAGGATACACTTTTTTCTGCATGGATGTTCAGCCTTTCTTTGTGCGGATTGTACATAAAAAACAGTTGATTCTTTTGACAGTATAACAAAAATGATAAAAAAATGCAAAAGGGAAGGACCGCCAGACGGCGGTCCCGGAAGGTGAAAGGTAAATTATTTATAAGTGTCTTTGTTATACTGTTCGATCTCATCTCGAATGATCTCATCAGTATGCGGGTAAATTGTTCCGGATAAACCATATGTCATACACGGGATAAAATGTCCGCCGGGTCCGTAAGCCTCGCAGGCTTTGCGTACGCTTGCACGGATTTCCTCATCTGTGGAATCAACGCGGTCGATTGTCGCGTCAAGTCCGCCCATCAGGGTCATTTTACCGTTCAGTTTTTTCTGCATCCCTACGATGTCATTTTCAGGAAGAACACCCTGCCATACCTGAATTCCGATCTCTGCCATATCTTCGATGATCGGCTCCAGGAAGGAGTCTGCATGGTGGATTACGATCACATCATGTTCACGCATATAACCGTAGATTCTGCGGTAGTGTTCTTTGAAGAATTCTCTCCAGATATCCGGATCCATGAACAGGCTGTGTTTTGCACCCCAGTCGTCATGGGAGAGGATGACATCAGGTTTCAGATTGTCAACAAGAAGTTTCGCATACTGGAAACGGTATTCAGCTACAGTTGCAACGAGATCCTTCATTGCTTCCGGCTCCAGTAAGAAGTTCATCAGCGTATCTTCAAAGCCCATCAGGAAATGACACTGTTCGAAAATACCGGTACCCATGAAGCCCATGACCAGTTTTTCGTCACGGTCTACCTCTGCAGCAGTTGCAAGTGCATTTTCCCATCCCTCGCTGCAGTTGCCGAGCAGATCCGGTACTTTTACATATTTCTGCCATTCTGTAACGTCAGGGCACACTTTCAAGTCATCAGTGACGTGAGGCATCGGTCCCGGAGCGTCTTCGGGAAACAGGATCGTTGTCCCCCATCTGTCTACGCTTGTTTTGCCGCGGACACGGTTTCCGCGGGTATATACACTGAGCGGATCATTACCAATATGTACGAATGGTTCATACTGATTTACCAGGCGGTCCGGCTTGCCGTCAACCTTGATCGTTTCCAGAAAATTTTGTTTTGCTGTTAACATGTGAATTCCTCCTTTTTTCCTCCAATACATTTCGTTCTCGTGATTATTCATACAATACGTTGAACTATATAACATGGCGTTTTCTCTATTATACTATAGGGGAAATCTGTCAGCAATCCTACATTGCATACCATATATTTGGGATTGACTGAACGGTTTGTAGGATAATTAAAAAAAGAAAAAAAAGACGTTTTCACTGAGGATTTGAAGTGTTAAACTGTGGATAAGCTAATTTATAATGACAGGAGATGAAAAGATATGTACGAAGAGCTTTACCGTGAGATTCCCGATGTCGGAGCATACCTTGAAAGACTGGGGCTGGAGGCGCCCGAGCAGTGTGATGAAGCGTATCTCGACAGGCTGGTCTATACCCATCAGTGTGAAATTCCATTTGAGAATATTGACGTGTACGACAGGAATCTTCCGATTTCCATAGGTACGGAAGATATTTTCGATAAAATTGTGACCAGGAAAAGAGGGGGATACTGTTTCGAACTGAATACGCTGTTCCTGAAACTTTTAAATGCGTTAGGTTATGATGCCTGTGCCTGCCGCTGTAGGATCGTCCGGGGAAAGGATTATCTGCCTCCGGTTCTGCACGTGGGGTCGCTCGTAACGCTTGAGGACGGCGTTTATTTCTGTGACGTCGGTTACGGAGGACCGCAGCCCGGCGGAGCTGTGAAGGTGGAAGACGGCTTTGAGAAGATCTGTGCGGGGCAGAAATTCCGTGTACAGAAAAGTGATGAGTATTGGTGGATGCTGTCGTACGTGACCGCTGGAACATGGGTGGATATCATGCAGTTTACGCTGATGCCGCAGGATGAAGTGGAGTTCGTGACGCTGAATCACTACTGTTCCACACATCCCGATTCGGTTTTTGTAAAACAGCGCATGATCAACCGCAGGCTTCATGGCGGCAGTATTTCGCTGGTGGGAGATACCTTTGCGAAAACGATTGACGGCGTGCGCAAAGAGGAGACGGTGAGAGATGACAGACGGTATCATGAACTGCTGAGGCAGGAATTTGGGATAGAAATATAGAAAAGTCCGGTTTCGGGGAAGACAAACTCCCGGAAACCGGACTTTTTCATGGTTTTTTGAACCGGTATTCTGTTATTTCTGCATTTCCAGATATTTTATACGGCTGTAGCGGTACAGCTCATCTGCAAGGTTGACTGCGCGGTCTGGTTTGTTGTCGCGCAGCCGGCAGGCAAAACGTCCGGTCATTGCAAGGTCATCCACGGTTTTGTGAATGTGTGCCACGGCATCCTCGTCGCTCATCTCCGCCGGGATGATGTACAGCGTACACTGTGCGAGATCTTTTCCGTATGTTTCCATGATCGCTTTCTTGTCGTTTGCGCTGTCCTGTCCCTCCCAGGCATCGAAGCCGGCCTTGATGATGAGGGGCATCAGCGTGCCGATGCATCCGCACGAATGCAGGCAGATGTACATGCCCATGTCATGAGCTGCCTTCGTGATCTTCTGGTATTGCGGAAGCAGGAGCTCTTCATAGAGATCCGGGGAGAAGAATGTGCTTCTCTGTGTTCCCATATCGTCGTGGAACAGGATCATATCTACATGGTAAACGTCATGAGCAATTTTGATCAGTTCAATGTGCCAGTCAACCAGCGCATCGTAAAACTCTGTCAGAACTTCCGGTTCCTCGAGAAGATAGCAGAAAGCGTCCTCGAAGCTGGTGAGGTCGGCGGTGCGCTCGAAGAGTCCGTTTACGATCGGAAAGTATGAGAAACGGTCCTCGGCGATGCGGTCTTTGAAATTCTCCTCGTAATCCTTCTGCCAGTCGATAGCGGAGAGATCAGGAAACGGGAGTTCTTCTTTCCAGTTAGTAATGTCAGATAAACGCCGGGTTCCCGGTTTTACCATAGCCGCGTTGGAAAGAGGTTCGTAAACCCACTCGATGCCAAACCAGTCAGTTCCGCCAAAAGCTCTCGCGTAAGCGTCGGGCTGGACCATCGGCTGGACGGCATTATTATCATAAGTCTGGTTCGGAACCCAGAGCGGCATTTCTCCTCTCAGCATGCGGAGCATGTTTTCCTTTGGAGTGATTGGGCGGTTCTGTTTCGGAACGATACAGTCCGGGGCGCCGTAGATGCCCGGCATACTGTATTCGCCGATTACTTCTAATTCTTTTTCGTTAAATGCAGTCATAATGAAACTCCTTTCTGTGTGTTAAAGAAAACCTAAAAAGCCAAGCGCAACCGGAACCCAGATGGAAACACAGAGTGTGATGACGATCTGAATCGGAATCGATACTTTGGGCACTTCGCCCATTTTGTAGTAGCCGGTAGCATAGGTCAAAAGCGGAACTGTATCCAGCGGCAGCAGGAAACAGCAGGATGCGCAGATGGTCAGCGGCATGATCAGCAGTGTCGGTGATATTCCCCATGCACCTGCCATGGAGAGGAAAGAACCGCCCAGCATGGAGATCAGAGCCGGCCCGATCGGAATCGGGATCAGCAGGAGAAATACGATCAGGCAGATCACTGCTACAAGCAGGACGAGGGGAAGATCGATCTGGCTGCTGAACAGAAGATCGACCAGCCATTCGCTGACGCCGTTAACTTTTAAGGCGTTGCCCAGGGACATCATAGTTCCAATCAGAAAGAAGGATGCCCAGCTCACGGTACGTGTGTAATCTTTCCAGTTGAGGACCTCAATGCCGGGAAGGAACAGGAACGCAAAGGCGATTGTTCCGACAACGGTGATATTTAAGGCCGGAATCCAGGAAGACAGGACCCACAGTGTGAATGTGCACAGTATTATGACTGACACGTATTTTTCATGAAAATCAAATTTTTTCGGAATATTCAAACTGGTAATATAAGCTTTTACTTTGTCATCGCCAATCTCCGCGGGTTTGAATACAAACGAGATAAGCTGCCATGCGGCGAACAGGGATATAAGCGCGATGGGAATACCGATGCACATCCACTGCACAAAGGAGATCCTGGTACCGGATTCGATCAGAAAATCCATTCCGAGCATGTTCAGGGGGCTTCCCGCAGGTGTCATCATACCGCCGATCATGCTTGCGATCGGAAGTCCGATCATAAATGCTTTTCCGCTGCGGCTGCGGGTTTCCTTGTCTTCGTAAACATTCAAAAAGCTCAGGACTACAGTGACAAATACTGCCGTCGTAGCTACATTTGACATGATGGAAGATAATACAGCCGCGCACAGCATCAGTGCGAGCAGGATGTTCTTTGTTTTTGTGCCAAACAGTTTAATCAACAGTACCAGCAGACGTTTGGAAAGCGGTACTTTTGCAATTGCTTCGGAAATTCCGAAAGAAACCAGTACAAAAAACAGAATATGGTTGGTGTAACCGGATAAGGCCTGACCGATATTTGGAACCGTGCCGAAGACCACCATCATGGGGACTCCGAGCATACAGACGATTCCAAGGGGAAGGGGCTCTGTAACCAAAGCGATAATAATGGCTATCAGAACCCCAAGAGTGTTTATTCCCTCTCTGCCAAGACCAATGCTCTCCGGAACGAAAAACATACCAACCAGAACTGCACATGCTAATATTGCACCGGCAATCTGGGTTCGTCTCATATTGTCCTCCGTATTACTGACGAGCAGCGATTTCAGCCTGGTATTGTTCTACTTTTTCTTTTGTGATGCGGAATCCAAACGCGAGCAGCAGGGCTGCAACGATCAATGCACATGCCGGAATTACCATGAATGCGAGGCAGATGCCTTTCTGAAGCTCAACGGTAGCAGCAGCAGCCTCGATGCTTGGATCGAAGTTTGCGACTGCGAGACATGCGGAGATAATGATACCGCGGAACATAACGCCGACTTTCAGCGGAACATTCTGAAGACCGCTGATCCATCCGGTTGCATTCTTTCCGGTCTTCCACTCGGAATAAACGATGGTATCTGCGTACAGTGCCGGTGTACATGCGTAGGCAACGCCGTAACCGAACTGTGCCAGAGACATCAGGATCATGACAAGCGTCACGTTGGTGTATGTGAAGTTGGCGATGATCAGAACGACTGCCATCAGCAGGAAGATACCGATCGTTGTCTTACGTGTGGAGAATTTTTTCGCCATATTCTTTGCCAGGTAAGAACCGATAACACAGAGAATATTGGAGATCAGGATATAAGTCGCAAGCATTCCTGCATTCTTTGCGACGTATGTAAAATAGTAAACTGCCACACCGGATACTACGAAGTTGAACATCCATTTTGCGAGATCTGAAATCAAAAGGATGATCAGCGGCGGGTTCTGCAGAAGCGCTCTTACGAGGTCCATGCCGCTTGTCTTTGTGGTATCTTTGCTGCGGTCTTTTACTGCTTCCATGTCGACTTCTTCATAGCCGTCGAACATTTTAAAGTGTGCAAAATATAAAGCTGCCATTACCCAGCCGAGTACGAATGCCGTTGCGCCGTACTGGCTTGTCTCTCCGATGATCCCTGCAAAAACTGCAGCCAGAGGCGGTCCGACATAGGAGAAGATAACTTTTGAGAAGTTTGCCCATGCGGCTCTTGTGGAAGAGAGCTGTGCTCTGTCATCGGGTGTCTGGCCGGCGATCGCGATCATGGATACATTTGCCACGTAAGGGAAGTTCCATACGACGTGGCTGGCGATCGTAGCTACAATGATGATGACGACGGATAGGACTCCGTCACCGATCTTCAGGAACTGGAACGCAAATAAGAATGGGACCAGCCATGGAAGTAAAATCAGCCAGGAACGATAGCGTCCCCATTTCTTTGGTTTGATACTGTTCAGTACGGCGCCGTACATCCATGACAGACAGGCGTCAACTGCGCTGGAAATTGTGGTGATCAGTGTTACGGTACCGAGGCCGAACTGAGCCAGGTTTGTCAGAAAGAAATTGAAGAAATAACTTTCCACGTTGGTCATCAGCGTAAAGCCGCAGTCACCAACACCATAGAACAGTTTCAGCGCTTTGCTGAGCTCTTTTTTTGGTTGTTTGTTTGGTGTGCTCATGTGTAACCCTCCTTCATTTTTTCGATTCCCGGGACCCTTCCCCGTGTGTCCTGAGGGAATAATCATATCTATTTCATTATATCCGTTTTGGGTCTGCAGGTTAATCCTACATTCCGTAAGATAGTTTTTTTGATTTTCGTACAATATGTAGGAGACGCGAAAGTTGGTTGAGTTTATAAAAAATTTATAAAAGCGGAAAAAATGAAAGAAAAACGTACAGAAAATTGTAGAAAACGACCGCGTAAACCGTAAAAATAAACAAATAGTAAAGTCTGATTATATGGAAACCATACAAATAAAAAAATGTAATGTACAGTTTGTTGCAATGGGCGGACCGGGATTGACAAATGGAAAGGCGCCTGCTATGATGTTAGCAGAACAAGGGCGTTCTTTGGGGAAAAGAACGCCCTTTTTGTATACTTTTTTGAAAATATGAGTTTAAAAAGAAGAGATAGGAGAGATGACTATGTCCAGATACACGAAGGAAGATATTTTGCAGATTGTGGAGGAGGAGGATGTGGAATTTATCCGCCTCCAGTTCACAGATATGTTCGGTGTGTTTAAAAATGTAGCGATCACCTCCAGCCAGCTGGAGAAGGCGCTGCACAATGAGTGCATGTTTGATGGTTCGTCCATTGATGGATTTGTCCGGATCGAAGAGTCCGATATGTATCTGTACCCGGATGTGGATTCTTTTGAAATTTTCCCATGGAGGCCGCAGCAGGGGAAAGTAGCCAGACTGATCTGTGATGTGTACCGGCCGGAAGGGGTACCGTTTGAGGGAGACCCGCGCCATATTCTGAAGAGAGTGCTGAAACAGGCGGACGATATGGGATATGAATTTAACGTTGGCCCTGAATGCGAATTTTTTCTCTTTCATACAGATGATGACGGACTGCCAACCACGATCACCCATGAGAAGGCGGGGTATTTCGATCTGGGACCGGTGGACCTCGGTGAGAATGCAAGGCGCGATATGGTGCTGACGCTTGAGGAGATGGGATTTGAAATAGAGGCTTCCCATCACGAAGTGGCGCCGGCACAGCATGAGATTGATTTTAAGTACGGACCGGCGCTTATCACGGCGGATAATATCATGACGTTTAAACTGGCGGTGAAAACAATGGCAAAGCGCCGGGGCCTGCATGCGTCATTTATGCCGAAGCCCAAATACGGTATCAACGGTTCCGGTATGCATATTAATATGTCGCTGTCGAAGGACGGCTATAATATCTTCCGGGATGAGGAAGATGCCGTGGGACTGAGTCATGAGGCGTACTGTTTTATCGGCGGACTTATGAGACATATGAAGAGTATGGCTGCGGTCACCAATCCGCTTGTAAACTCTTATAAACGTCTGGTTCCCGGTTTTGAGGCGCCGGTCTATATCGCATGGTCGGTTAAAAACAGGAGTCCCCTGATCCGGATTCCGACGGAGAGGGGGGAGGGAACACGCATTGAACTCCGCTGCCCGGACCCCGCCGCGAATCCGTATCTTGCACTTGCAGTATGTCTTGCAGCCGGTCTTGACGGCATTAGGAATCAGATCATGCCGCCGGACGCTGTCAAACGCAATATTTTTGAGATGAGCCGCGCCGAGAAAAAGGCGGCGGGCATCACGGCGCTCCCGGCAAATCTTCTGGAAGCGGTCAGGGAACTGGAGAAGAGTGAATTTATGAAAGAAGTGCTTGGAGACGCATTTGTGGAACGGTATGTCACAGCGAAAAGGGCAGAGTGGGAGGCTTATACGGCTCAGGTGACGGAATGGGAGATAGACCAGTATCTGTATAAAATCTGATGCGCCTGTATGATCGTGTGAACGTGTTATGATAGGAGGCGTAAGTGTGAGCAATATAATTGTGGTTTTTCCCAGGACAGAAGATGTGAAAAACATAAAGAATCTGCTGATACGCCATGGCTTTGAAGTGCTGGCGGCCTGTACTTCAGGGGCTCAGGTGCTGAATCACGCCGATCATATGTCAGACGGAATTGTGATCTGCGGGTACCGGCTTGCAGATATGCTGTATTCGGAACTGAGGGAAGAACTTCCGGCAAACTTTGAAATGCTGCTCGTTGCCTCGGATCGGGTACTGGGGAACTGCGGAAGCACCGGAGTGGTGTCTGTCGGCATGCCTCTCAAAGTACAGGAGCTGCTGGACACGCTGAGCCTGATGACCGGGCAGGGGTCACGGAACAGAAGGAAGCGCATGACCGGGCCCCGCAAGCGTTCCGAAAAGGAGAAAGCCGTGATAGAAAAGGCGAAAAAACTTCTGATGGAAAGGAACCGGCTGACGGAGGAGGAGGCACACCGTTATATTCAGAAATGCAGTATGGACAGCGGCAATCATATGGCAGAGACAGCGGAGATGATTCTGTGCTGTTACAATATGTGAGATCTCCCGGCTGAAATATTTATGCCTGATGAATTGTAAGTTGCACTGTTATAGGTTATAATCAATAGTTAATAATAAGTGCAGGTGAGAATTACGGCATGGGAGGTAAAAATGAAATTTACGAAAATGCACGGCATTGGAAATGATTATGTTTATGTAAACTGTCTGAAGGAGACGGTGGACGATCCGTGTGAGACGGCCAGATTTATCAGCGACCGCCATTTCGGCGTGGGCTCCGATGGCCTGATCCTGATCAAACCTTCTGATAAGGCAGACTTTATGATGGATATGTATAATTCCGACGGGTCCCAGGGCGCGATGTGCGGAAACGGCATACGGTGTGTGGCTAAGTATGTCTATGATTACGGGCTCACGGACAAAACCCGGATCGCCATCGAGACGAAGAGCGGGATCAAATATCTGGACCTGACGCTTTCGGAAGGGCTCGTTTCCACGGTGAGGGTGAACATGGGAGCCCCCGATCTGAAAGCGGGGAGGATTCCCATCATTTCCGATCATGACAATGTGGTGAATGAACCGATTGAGGTCGGCGGGCAGGTGTACCGTATGACCGGGGTTTCCATGGGGAATCCGCATGCGGTAGTATATATGGAAGATGTTGCAGGGCTGGAAATAGAGAAGACAGGGCCGATGTTCGAGAATCATCCGCGTTTTCCGGACCGGATCAATACGGAGTTCGTGCGCGTGATCGACCGCGGCCTGGTGGAAATGCGCGTATGGGAGCGCGGGTCGGGTGAGACACTTGCGTGCGGCACAGGGGCCTGTGCGGTAGCTGTCGCCAGCGCTCTGAATGGCTATACGGCGGATGAGATCACCGTGAAACTGCTCGGCGGGGATCTGACTGTCTGCTGGGACCGGGAGGAGAATCAGGTTTATATGACCGGACCTGCAACGGTGGTATTTGACGGAGAAATTGAGATCTGAGGAGGTCGCGATGTTTAAGATAAATGAGAATTATTTGAAATTACCGGGGAGTTACCTGTTTTCCAGGATTGCCGGAAAGGTAAATGCATTTCAGAAGGAGAATCCGGAAAAGAGTATCATACGTCTGGGAATCGGTGATGTCACGCAGCCGTTGGCGCCGGCTATCATATCTTCCCTGCACGCCGCCGTCGATGAAATGGCAGATGCAAAGACGTTTCGTGGGTATGCACCCGATCTGGGTTATGAGTTTCTGAGAAATGCAATTGCAAAAAACGATTACGCCGGCCGCGGATGTGAAATTGCGGCGGATGAAATTTTTGTATCGGACGGTGCCAAGTGTGATTCAGGAAATATACAGGAAATCTTCAGCACGGATAATAAGATTGCGGTCTGTGATCCGGTGTATCCCGTATATGTGGACACGAATGTGATGGCGGGAAGAACCGGGACGTATGATCCATCCGCGGAGACCTGGAGCGATGTGATCTACATGCCGTGTACGGACGCCAATGATTTCGCGCCGGAACTGCCGGGAGAAACACCGGATATCATCTATCTGTGTTTCCCGAACAATCCAACGGGTTCTGCGATCACGAAGGCGCAGCTGCAGGAATGGGTGGATTACGCCAATAAAGTGGGAGCCGTCATCATCTATGATGCCGCCTATGAAGCATATATATCGGAAGCGGATGTGCCGCACAGTATCTATGAGTGTGCGGGGGCGAGGACGTGTGCGATTGAGCTTCGCAGTTTCTCTAAGAATGCAGGATTTACCGGGGTGCGTCTGGGATTTACGGTTGTTCCAAAAGATCTGAAGTGCGGAGATATCTCTCTGCACGCGCTGTGGGCAAGGCGTCACGGTACGAAATACAACGGAGCGCCCTATATGATCCAGAGAGCGGGTGAGGCGGTATATTCACCCGAGGGAAAAGAGCAGCTGAAAAAACAGGTCGCATACTATATGAACAATGCGAACGTGATCTATGAGGGATTGAAGAGTGCCGGTTACAGCGTATCGGGAGGCGTCAATGCCCCGTATATCTGGCTGAAAACACCGGGTTCCATGACCTCCTGGGAGTTTTTTGACTTCCTGCTTGAGAGGGCCGGTGTAGTCGGTACACCGGGATCAGGATTCGGACCCAGCGGAGAGGGATATTTCCGCCTGACGGCATTCGGAAGCTATGAGAATACCGTGGCGGCTATCAAACGCATAAAAACATTATAACTGTATTCAGGGAAAGAAGGGGATGTTATGACGAAAGTAATGATCAATCCTGGTATCTGCGGTTTTATCACGAGCGCAGAAGCTGTGTCGGATGACGACACAGAGGTAAAAGTGAAGGTGAAATCAGGGTGTCCCAGCGTGAAAAAGATGTTTGAAGAGCTGGGGGATACGTTTGATGCATTTGAGGTATGCCTTCAGAAACCGGGTGAGGGGCCGTTCTTCGACTATGCGAAAGAACATTTTCCGGTGCATGTCTCATGTCCGATCCTGGCGGGGATCATAAAGTGCATGGAAGTGGAATGCAATCTTGCGCTCAAAAAAGACTGCGAGATCAAATTTGTGGATGAATAGATGACGTGTTCGTACCATAAAAAAAGATTGCGCTCTCGCGCAATCTCCGCGCGCGAGCGGACTGCAAAGCAGTAGTTTCCTTTCCGCGAGCTGCGCAGCTATGCACGAAGTGCATTTTATTACATAGGGGATTCCAGAGGAATTTCCTATGTAATAAAAAGAACGCTGCCGGGCACCTTGTTGCCTGGGCAGCGTTCGCATTTCTAAAGAAGTGTGATGCCGTTCTTCGCGGCTTCTTCGATGATCTCGGGCGGCCACAGAGAACACTGCACTTCTCCGATATGCGCTTTTCGAAGGAAGAACATACAGATTCGGGACTGTCCGATTCCGCCGCCGGCGGTATAAGGGAGCATTCTGCGCACGATGGCTTTCTGGAACGGAAGCTGGGCGCGTTCCGGACATCCGGCGATCTCCAGCTGACGCATCAGGGCTTTCTCATCTACGCGGATTCCCATGGAAGACAGTTCAAGGGCTATATCAAGCACCGGGTAATATACGATAATGTCGCCGTTTAAGGACCAGTCGTCATAATCCGGGGCACGGCCGTCATGCTTCTGACCGGATGCCAGGTAATCTCCGATCTGCATGATAAAGACAGCGCCTTTGTCTCTGGCGATGCGGTATTCCCGTTCTTTGGCAGTCAGGTCCGGATAGAGATCCTCCAGTTCCTGTGATGTGATAAAGAAAATTTCCTTCGGAAGAATCTCTTCGATATAGTCATATTCGATTGCCATATATTTTTCTGTCTTTTTTAATGCCTTATACACCTTGCGGACGATTTCCTTGAGGGTGTTGATGTTGCGTTCGTGGCGGTCGATGATGATCTCCCAGTCCCACTGGTCGACAAATATGGAATGGATATTATCAGTGTCCTCGTCCCGGCGAATCGCGTTCATATCCGTATAAAGGCCTTCACCGTAGATAAAACCATATTTCTGCAGTGCATATCGTTTCCATTTAGCAAGAGAATGAACGATCTCAGCTTCCTCGTCATCCTGTTCTTTGATGCCAAATGTAACGGGACGCTCCACTCCGTTTAAGTTGTCATTGAGTCCGGACTGCGGCTGTACGAAAAGCGGAGCCGTGACGCGCAGCAGGTTGAGCTGTTCTGACAGGGCTTTCTGAAAAAAGTCTTTTACCGTTTTGATACCTACCTGTGTATCGTGAAGATTCAACGCGGAATGGTAGTTTTCCGGTATGATTAATTGATCCATGATAGTTCCTCCATGTTTACTGAGGTGCAGTGCACCCGGTGTCAATGTTTCCATTATACAGAGAAATGTATTGCTTGACAAGTGAATCCCGGGATACGGAATGATAAATTTTCATGAACTCCTTGTCAGGAAAAAATAATTATGATAAAATTATTGCAACAGTTCAGAGGGCGGGAATATTGACACAAAAAGATCCCCCTCTGAACAGACATTTATTTTCAAATATGAAAAGGCTGAGAGGGAGACTCTGCTTTGGGAACTTGACAGGAATACGGCGCCACCGACTGAGAGCGCTGTTGGAGGGAAAAAAGCAACAGGGAACACTCCGGAGCCGGCTGGCTGAACGGATGAGTAGGTCAGCACGCGGCACCCGTTAAGTGCGAAAGAGGCAGCGGTGCGGTATTTATTCGCCGGTCTGCAAAGCGGGTGGTACCGCGGGAAATGTATGATATCCCGTCCCGGAATATGTATGTATTCCGGGACGGTTTTTTCATGGTAAAGAGGATATATTTGGCAGGCGCTTCGGGGAAGCGGATAGGAGCAGAGTATGGGAGAGAGCAGGTGTTTACTATGTGAAGGCCGTATCGTGAACGGCAGGTGCGAGGACTGCGGGATGAATTATAACCGCAGAAGAACATACCGCTTAAATGGTAGCGGGGGATATACTGTGACAGTGCAGAAGGAGAAAGCTGCGGGGAATAAAAAACCACCTTCCGCGCAGGCGGTGAATGCGCAGAGGACTGAGAGCACGCAGCGCAGGACAAAGGAGATGTATGGAAACCGGGCTTCCTACCCGTATCATAAAGAACAAACGGCGAAGAAGAGGAATTTTGGCGGGATTGTGGTCGCCGTGATTGTGGCAGTCGGCGTTATTTCGAGCGCGGGTGAGTGGATCTATGACAAGGTTTCTGAGATTCAAAGCGGCCGGGCGGAAACTGCAGCGGTATGGGAAACCAATACGGGTGATGAAGAATATGTTTACGATCCATACGAGTATGTGACCGAAGTGCTGCCCGAAGGCGGAGAGAGTATGACCGCGGTACTGCAGCCGGGCGTCTATATCGGCGGAAGCCAGCTGCCGGTTGGGCAGTACAGCGTAAAGGCAGTGGAAGGTCTGGGGAATGTGACACTGGAGGACACGGATCTGATGATCTGCCGCCTGGAAACGCTTTGGTCGGAAGAGGTGGCGGCGTACGATGAATATCAGGAAGAATATCCGTATGAAACAGAGACAACCGCGGATGATTTTCGGCTGTTTGAGGGCTGGGCGCTGAAGGTTCAGCCGGGGATGGCTGTCGAAGTTTCTTCGGAAAATGCACAGACTGCTTCTCAAAAAGTACCGCAGAAGAATGCACAGGATCACTCGGTTGTGTTGGAGGACGGAATGGAGGCCGGAGTGGACTTCCCGGCGGGCGATTATAATCTTACAGTGGTCAGTGATTACGGATCGGTAGTGGTGAAGCGCGGAGACTATGAGGTGTTCCATTCATTTCTGGAGGCAGGGCAACTTACAGGCGAGTACAGGAATCTTGTCCTGAAAGAGGGCGATCAGATTATCATTGAAGAGGACTATACCGGAGAAGGATTCGAAGTTCATCTCGATGCATGTGAAAAGATTTATCCGGAGTAACGAGCAGAAAGGAGATCACAATGGCTGATATGATTAATGACGCAACGATCGAATATGTTGGAATACTGGCGAAGCTTGAGCTTTCCGCTGAGGAAAAAGAGCAGGCGAAGAAAGATATGGGACGTATGCTTGACTACATCGATAAACTGAAGGAGCTGGATACATCGGGTGTGGAGCCGATGTCCCACATTTTCCCGGTCGAGAATGTCTTCCGTGATGATATCGTGGAAAACGGAGATGACAGAGAACGCATGCTGGCAAATGCACCGGAACAAAAAGACGGGCAGTATCAGGTGCCCAGGACAGTCGATTGATGCAGGAGGAACAGATTCATGGAAATATTGAGTATGACAGCTGTCGAGCTTGGCAGAAAAATAAAACAAAAAGAGATTTCCGTCGCCGAGGCAGTCACAGTCTCTCTGGAGCGTGTGCGTGCTGTCGAGGGGGAAATCCATTCCTTTGTGACAGTAGAAGAAGAGGCGGCAATGAAAAGGGCAGAAGAAGTTCAGAGGCAGATTGACGACGGTACGCTTGCGGGGCCGCTTGCGGGTGTTCCCGCTGCGGTAAAAGATAATATCTGTACGGAAGGTACGCTTACGACGTGCAGCTCCAGAATTCTGAGTAATTTTGTTCCGCCGTATTCGGCAGAGGCAGTGAAAAACCTGGAAAAAGCAGGAGCGGTAATCCTTGGCAAGACGAATATGGATGAGTTTGCAATGGGGAGCACAACAGAGACTTCGGCGTTTGGCGTTACACGCAATCCCTGGAATCTGCAGCATGTGCCCGGCGGTTCTTCCGGCGGGTCATGTGCCGGTGTTGCCGCGGGCGAATGCTTCTACGCGCTCGGTTCTGATACCGGAGGTTCGATACGGCAGCCGAGTTCTTTCTGCGGGGTCACGGGACTGAAGCCCACTTATGGCACGGTATCGCGTTATGGGCTGATTGCCTACGGATCATCGCTGGACCAGATTGGACCGGTAGCGAGGGATGTGACGGACTGTGCGGCAGTTCTGGAAGCGATTGCTTCCTATGATAAAAAAGACAGCACATCTGTAAAACGCGCATCGTATGATTTTACCAGTGCGCTTGAAGATGATGTGAAGGGAATGCGGATCGGTATCCCTTCTGATTATATGGGAGAGGGTCTCGAAGCAGAAGTGCGGGAGGCGGTACTGGAGGCGGCTGACGTGCTGAAGCAAAAAGGAGCCGTTGTGGAGGAGTTTGACCTGAGCCTGGTGGAATATGCGATCCCGGCATATTATGTTATTGCATCTGCAGAGGCGAGCTCGAACCTGTCGCGGTTTGACGGCGTCAAATACGGCTACCGCACACCGGAATACGAAGGACTGCACAACATGTATAAAAAAACCCGCTCGGAGGGCTTTGGCGAGGAAGTGAAGCGAAGGATCATGCTGGGCTCTTTTGTGCTGAGCTCAGGATATTATGATGCGTATTATCTGAAAGCCCTGAAGGCCAAAGCGCTGATCAGAGAGGCTTTCAGCCGGGCATTTGAAAAATATGATGTAATCCTGGGACCGACAGCGCCGTCGACAGCCCCCAGACTGGGCGAGAGTCTGGCCGACCCGCTGAAAATGTATCTGGGTGATATCTATACGATATCGGTGAACCTTGCAGGCCTGCCCGGAATGAGTGTCCCGTGCAAAACGGATGCAAAAGGGCTTCCCGTCGGCATCCAGCTGATCGGAGACTGTTACCGGGAGGACAATATCATACGGGCAGGCTATGCGTTTGAACAGACCAGGACATATCGGGAACCTGTGATGAGAGGAGTGAAGTAGGATGAGCAGACAGTATGAGACGGTGATCGGACTGGAAGTCCACGTGGAACTTGCGACGAAGACAAAGATTTTCTGCTCCTGCTCCACACAGTTCGGCGGCGCTCCCAATACCCACACATGCCCGGTCTGTACGGGGATGCCCGGGTCATTGCCGGTACTGAACAAACAGGTAGTGGAATATGCGCTGGCGGTAGGGCTTGCTGCCAACTGTGCGGTCAATCAGAACTGTAAGTTTGACAGAAAGAATTATTTCTATCCGGATAATCCGCAGAACTATCAGATTTCTCAGCTGTACCTGCCGATCTGTCACGACGGATTTGTTGAGATTGAGACGGAGGACGGGGGAATAAAGCGTGTTGGCATACACGAAATCCATATGGAGGAGGATGCCGGGAAACTGATTCACGATGAATGGGAGGACTGTTCCCTCGTGGATTATAACCGGAGCGGCGTACCATTGATTGAGATTGTATCCGAGCCGGACATGCGCAGTGCGCAGGAAGTTATCGCGTATCTCGAGAAACTCAGGATGATCATCCAGTATCTGGGGGCTTCTGACTGTAAGCTTCAGGAGGGCTCCATGAGAGCGGACGTCAATCTCTCCGTCCGGGAGGCTGGGGCGGAGACGTTCGGCACGAGGACAGAGATGAAAAACCTGAATTCCTTCAAGGCGATCGCAAGAGCGATCGAAAGTGAAAAAGAGCGACAGATCGATCTGCTGGAGGACGGGAAAACAGTGGTGCAGGAGACGCGCAGATGGGATGACAGTGCCGGGGAATCCTATCCGATGAGATCAAAGGAGGATGCGCAGGACTACCGGTATTTTCCGGATCCGGATCTGGTGCCTGTTGTGATCAGCGACGCATGGATTCAGGAGATACGTGCCCGGCAGCCGGAGCTGCGCACTGAGAAACTGAAACGCTACCAGCAGGAATTTGGGATTCCCGGGTATGATGCACAGATTATCACCTCGTCCAAGCGGCTGGCGGATCTGTTCGAGGCGACGGCCGCGATCTGCAGGAAACCGAAGAAGGTGTCAAACTGGCTGATGGTGGAGACGCTGCGTCTGTTAAAAGAGCGCGGGATGGAACCAGAAGATATCCGGTTTGCGCCGGAAAACCTGGCAAAGCTGATTGAACTGGCTGATGCAGGCACGATCAACAGTACGGTGGCGAAGGAAGTCTTTGAAAAGATATTTGACGAAAATATAGATCCGGATGCGTATGTAGAGGAGAAGGGTCTGAAAACGGTCCACGACGAGGGTGCGCTCCGCAGTACGATAGAAGAAGTCATTGCTGCAAATCCACAGTCTGTGGAAGATTACCACAATGGAAAGGAGAAGGCGGTCGGCTTCCTCGTGGGGCAGACGATGAAGGCCATGAAAGGAAAAGCAAATCCGGCTATGGTCAATCAGATCCTGAAAGAATTACTGTGATGGAGAAAAAACAATTTTATAAAATGGTGTTTTCCCTGGTTCTGCCGATGGCGGTTCAGAACCTGATCAACGTCGGTGTGACTGCGGCCGACGTTATTATGCTGGGGAGAGTTGGAGAGACGGCGCTTTCGGCGGCGTCTCTTGCAAACCAGATCAGTTTCATACTCAACCTGCTGATGTTCGGACTCACTTCGGGGGCAGCTGTGCTGACGGCACAGTACTGGGGAAGAAAGGATACCCGTACCATAGAAAAGGTGATGGGGATGTCTTTCCGCTTTGCGATCATCGTAGGCCTGCTGTTTGGTGCGGCCGCGATTTTTATACCCGGAAGGCTGATGCTCATTTTTACGAAGGAAGATATCATCATAGCGGAAGGAATCCGTTATCTGAGGATTGTAGGATTCTCCTATCTGCTGATGTCTGTCAATATGGTTTATCTGAATCTGATGCGAAGTGTGGAGCGTGTCCTCGTGGGCATGGTTACCTATGCGGTGTCTCTGCTGGTCAATGTCATCGTCAATGCCATTTTTATCTTCGGGCTGCTGGGAGCCCCAAAACTCGGGACTGCAGGTGCGGCGATCGGTACGCTGACAGCACGCTGCATAGAACTGGTCATCATTGTGCTGTATGACAGAAAGTACAACGATGTGCTGAACGTCCGGATACGTGATATCTTTGTCAGGGACGGGGGACTCAGGCGGGACTTTGTACGCTATGCGATGCCTGTTGCGGCAAATGAGCTGATATGGGGGTCCGGAATGGCGATGATCAGCGCTGTCATGGGACATCTGGGGGGCGCCGCGGTAGCGGCACACTCAGTGGCACAGACGAGCAGACAGCTGGCGATGGTCGTGTCTCTCGGGGTGTCGGGGGCAGCTGCCATTATCCTGGGCAAGACGATCGGAGAGGGCCGCAGGGATCTTGCAAAGGTATATGCTTCCCGGTTCATGAAGCTTTCGCTGATCGTCGGGATTGCCGGGGGACTCTTTATCTTTTTTGCGGTCCGGCCTGTGGCGGATGCGTTTCTGGTGCTGACTGGCGAGGCAAGGGAATATCTGGGATACATGATGTTTATCATGTCATATTTCTGCGTGATCCAGAGCGTTTCCTGCACACTGATCGTGGGTATCCTCCGGTCCGGCGGCGATACAAGGATCGGACTGATACTGGATGTCTGGGGACTCTGGGGCTGCTCCATCATACTGGGGGCCGTAGCGGCGTTTATCCTGAAATTACCGGTTCCCGCAGTCTATGCCCTGATCACGTGTGATGAGGCGGTGAAATTTCTGCCGGCGTTTAAGAGGTACCGTTCCTATAAATGGCTGAAGGATGTGACACGGTAAAAGTCTGAACATAGTCTGGCACTCTGCTTGGGGGATTTGACTTTCCACAGGACGCGTGCTATACTCATGGATACAAGATATAGTGATAAAAAAGTTATTTGACGCCCGAAAACACAAGATGTTGATAGGGAAAAGGTGTCAGCAAAAAAGGAGACAGATAAAATGGTATACATCATAAAAAAGGACGGGACGAGAGAACCATTTAATGCGGACAAGATTGTCAGAGCGGTCAATAAATCGGCAGGGAGGATCTTGTACCAGTTCACGGATGAAGAGATTGCATTCATCTGTAAGTATGCGACGGAGAAGGCGGAGAGACTCGGGAAGAAAGAACTGCCCATTCAGGATATGCACAATATCGTGGAAGGGGCGCTGGAGGAAGTGAATCCCGCGGTGGCAAAGAGCTACCGTGATTATCGGAACTACAAGATAGACTTTATACATATGATGGATGATGTGTATACAAAGAGCCAGTCCATCCGCTATATCGGCGATAAGAGCAACGCCAACACGGACAGTGCGCTTGTGGCGACAAAGCGAAGCCTGATTTTCAATGAACTGAACAAAGAACTGTACCGCAAATTTTTTATGAATCGCAATGAGCTGCAGGCATGCAAGGACGGCTACATTTATATCCATGACCAGTCTGCCCGTCTTGACACGATCAACTGCTGTCTGTTCGATGTGGCAACGGTGCTTAAAGATGGCTTTGAGATGGGAAATGTCTGGTACAACGAACCGAAGACTCTCGACACGGCATTCGATGTGATGGGAGACATTATCCTGAGCACTGCAGCACAGCAGTACGGCGGATTTACAGTTCCGGAAGTGGATAAGATTCTGGGACCCTATGCACAGAAAAGCTACGACAAGTATTATGCAGAATTTTTGAAATATGCGGACGCGGGTTGGGCCGGAAGAGAAGAAAAGGCAATGGAATACGCCATGGATAAGGTTCGCAGGGATTGTGACCAGGGATGGCAGGGCATCGAATATAAGCTGAATACGGTCGGTTCCTCCAGGGGGGACTACCCGTTTGTGACCGTGACGATCGGACTGGGAACAGAGCATTTCGAAAAAATGATCTCTCTGTCTCTGCTGGAAGTTCACATGGGCGGACAGGGAAAGAAGGGACATAAAAAACCGGTTCTTTTCCCCAAAATCGTTTTCCTGTTTGACAAGAACCTGCACGGACCGGGATGCCCGTGCGAGGAGGTGTTCGAGGCGGGGGTTTCCTGTTCGGCGAAGACGATGTATCCCGACTGGCTGTCCATGACGGGCAAGGGATATATCTCGAGCATGTATAAACAGTATGGGAGGGTGATCAGCCCTATGGGCTGCCGTGCATTTTTGAGCCCCTGGTATGAACGGGGCGGGATGAACCCCGCCGATCCGGACGATAAGCCGGTATTCGTGGGAAGATTCAACATCGGCGCTGTCAGCCTGCATCTCCCGATGATTCTTGCGAAATCCCGTTCGGAAAACCGTGATTTTTACGAGGTGCTGGATTTTTACCTGGAGATGATCCGTCAGCTTCATATTCGCACGTATGATTATCTGGGCGAAATGAGAGCGTCTACGAATCCTCTGGGATACTGTGAGGGCGGTTTCTACGGAGGCCATCTGAAGCCTTCGGATAAGATTCGTCCTCTTCTGAAGCCTATGACGGCGTCATTTGGAATCACGGCTCTCAATGAGCTGCAGGAGCTGTATAATGGAAAGTCCATTGCAGAGGACGGTCAGTTTGCGCTTGAGGTGCTGCAGTATATCAACGATAAGGTTGCAAAATACAAACTGGAAGACGGCATTCTGTATGCGATTTACGGAACGCCTGCGGAGAGTCTGTGCGGATTACAGGTGGAGCAGTTCCGTAAGATGTACGGGATCGTCCGCGGTGTATCGGACCGCCCTTATGTCAGCAACAGTTTCCACTGCCATGTGACGGAGGATATCACGCCGATCGAGAAGCAGGATCTGGAGGGAAGGTTCTGGGAACTGTGCAACGGCGGGAAGATTCAGTATGTGCGCTATCCGATTGATTACAATGTTGAGGCGATCAAAGCTCTGATCTGCCGTGCGATGGATCTGGGATATTACGAGGGCGTCAATCTCTCGCTGGCGTACTGTGACGACTGCGGTCATCAGGAACTGGAGATGGATGTGTGCCCGGTCTGCGGTTCCACGAATCTGACGAAGATCGACCGCATGAACGGTTACCTCTCATACAGCCGCGTTCACGGCGATACGAGGCTGAACGACGCCAAGATGGCGGAGATTGCGGAGAGAAAATCCATGTGATCATAAGAAACACTATGCCAGTGTCATGTAATATATGCCTGTTGTGATGTGCCCGTAGAGTGAATCGGTCACAGAACAACAGGCTTTTTAATCTTACGGAATTCCTTGTAATTTCTGAAAGCTGTGTTATAATTCGATTCATGGCGGCAACCGGGAGAGTAAAATGGAGGAATTGTTTGATGGAGACGGAAATAATCATTGCATACAGAGATAAAATAAAGAGCGCGGGGGCTTCGGAGCAGGAGTCCTTGTTCCGGGAGATGACGGAAGCAGTGCTCAGGCACCGGAGGGTGGCAAATTCAGGCATCATGCAGATGATGAAGATGGAGCTGGCATATTGCAGTTACCGGGAGCAGAGTATCACGCTTCGCTTTCCGGTGGAACACTGGCAGCTGAACCCCCTGAATACCATGCATGGGGGACTCTCAGCGACAGCGTGTGACAGTACGGGAGGCCTGCTGACACGTGTAGCGGCGTTTACGGGGATTACCCCGACTGTTTCGCTGAATATGAATTATCTTGCTCCCATCCAGGAAGGCACACATCTGATGATAAAGGCCACGGTTGAGCATCTTGGCAGGACTCTGGCGCAGATTTCCATGGACGGGTGGATTGAAGAGACCGGAAAACCGGCGGTGATGGCGACAGGCGTCTATATGCCGAAGGCGCCCGCGTGAGCAGAGGAGTTCACGAAAATATGATTGTTTTACTCTGTTAAAAGTGCTAAAATAAAAACGTATGTATAAATATGAAGATTTCAGGAGCGAATTACGATAATGAAAATAATCGAGAAAGTATTTGGAACGCACAGTTCCCGTGAGGTAAAGCGGATTCTGCCGCAGGTCGATCAGATAGAGGCTCTTCGCCCCGCAATGCAGGCGCTTGGCGACAGTGAGCTGCGGGATAAAACCCGTGAATTTAAAGAACGCCTTGAAAAAGGCGAGACGCTTGACGATCTGCTGGTTGAGGCGTATGCGGTTGTGCGTGAAGCGGCAAAGCGTGTGCTGAACATGGAGCATTACCGCGTGCAGCTGATCGGAGGCATTATTTTACATCAGGGCCGTATTTCTGAGATGAAGACTGGTGAAGGTAAGACATTGGTATCCACACTTCCGGCATATCTGAATGCCCTGGAAGGAAAAGGCGTTCATATCGTTACTGTCAACGATTATCTGGCGCACCGTGATGCTGAATGGATGGGAAAAGTCCATGAGTTTCTGGGACTGACAGTCGGCGTTGTGCTCAATTCCATGAAGAGCGATGAGCGCAGGGCCGCTTACGCCTGTGATATCACATATGTGACAAACAACGAACTGGGATTTGACTATCTGCGTGATAACATGGTCATCTATAAAGAACAGCTCGTGCAGAGGGACCTGCACTATGCGATCATCGATGAGGTCGACTCTGTTTTGATCGATGAGGCGAGGACGCCGCTTATTATATCGGGACAGAGCGGGAAATCCACGAAACTGTATGAAGTCTGCGATATCCTTGCAAGGCAGCTGGAACGAGGCGAGGCGAGCGGCGAGATGACGAAGATGGTCGCGATCATGGGTGAGGAGATCACGGAGACCGGTGATTTTATCGTCAATGAAAAAGATAAGATCGTAAACCTGACGGAGGAAGGTATCCGCAAAGTCGAGAAGTTCTTCAGCATTGAGAACCTTGCCGATCCCGAGAATCTGGAGATCCAGCATAACATCATTCTGGCTCTGCGGGCACACAATCTGATGTTTAAGGATCAGGATTACGTTGTGAAAGATGAACAGATACTGATCGTCGACGAATTT